>JBEEIJ010000091.1:0-13175 GCA_041169905.1 Pseudomonadota bacterium
CCTGCAGGCCGCATCCTGGTCGTGATCCTCGGCGTTTTGGGACCAATCGTTCCAATCGGCATTGGACATACAACCGATAATGCGACCCTGTTTTACGTGATGAACTTCCTTGCCGGAATGCTGGGCGCGACAGCGCTTGGCGCCGCTGCAGCGACCACACAGGACCTCGTGCTGCCACGCATGCGGGGCACAGCAACGGCCGCGTTCTTTTTGGGCACGACGCTCGTTGGACTGTCCTTTGGGCCATATATGGTTGGTCAGATTTCCGACCTTACCGGAACAATGGTCGACGGGAAGCTGGTGGGCAACTTACGCGTTGGCATCCTCTCGCTGATCGCCGTCGCCCCTGTCGCCTTGGCTTTGTTGATTGCTGCCTATCGCACCGTGCCGAAGGCTGAACGTACCATCGTCGAGCGCGCTCGTGATGCGGGCGAACCGGTTTAATCAAACGATTAAATTCGGCTTGACGTCCGCGTCAACTTACTGCCATTGATGATACATATTTTGCAGTAACTTCTTGCAGGGGATTCTCCATGTCGCTCGATACCATTCCACGCACCGCCTATACTGAAGATCATGAAGCGTTCCGCCAGTCGGTACGCCAGTTCCTTCAAAAGGAAGTCGCGCCCCACGCAAAGCAGTGGCAAGAAGATGGCATCGTACCAAAGTCGATCTGGCCCAAGGCTGGCGCAGTCGGCATGCTCTGCCCCACCGCACCTGTTGAATATGGGGGCCTTGGCCTCGACTTTGGCTACAACGCCATCGTCGATGAAGAATCGGCTTATTATGGCGGCGTCGCCACGGGCTTTTCGCTTCAGTCAGATATCGTCGTAAACTATATCACCAGCTACGGCAGCGAAGAGCAGAAGAAGCATTGGTTGCCCAAGATGATCTCGGGCGAGGTCATCACCGCCATCGCCATGACGGAGCCCGGCACCGGAAGCGATCTTCAGGGTATGAAGACAACCGCCCGTAAAGACGGCAACCATTATGTCATCAACGGCAGCAAAACCTACATCACCAATGGCCAAAATGCCGACCTGATCTTGGTCTGCGTCAAAACCGACACAGAGATCCAGCCAGCTTATAAGGGCATGTCGATCGTACTTGTTGAGGCGGATCGTGATGGCTTCAAGCGCGGCCGTAACCTTGACAAAATCGGCATGGACGAAGCGGATACGTCGGAACTGTTCTTCGAAGATGTCCGCGTGCCGATGACCAACTGCTTGGGTGAAGAAGGCAAGGGCTTCATCTATCTGATGAGCGAACTGCCGCAGGAACGTCTGTCGATTGCCGTATCGTCGATGGCCAGCACGCAGAAGGCTTTTGATGAAACCGTCGCGTTTTGCCGCGAGCGCATCGTGTTCGGCAAGCCATTGCTGGATTTCCAAAACACCCGTTTTGTGTTGGCCGATATCAAGGCAAAGCTGCAAATTGGCTGGGCGCATCTCGATTGGGCCTTGAACCGCCATTACAAGAAAGAACTGACCGCCGAGGAAGGCGCTGCTGCAAAGCTGTGGCACACCGACCTGCAGTGGGAAGTTGTCGATGCCTGTCTGCAACTGCACGGTGGCGCTGGATATATGAATGAATATCCCATCGCCCGCATGTGGCGCGCAGCCCGTGTGACGCGCATTTTCGGCGGCACCAACGAGATCATGAAAGAACTCATCGGTCGGGGTCTGTAAGACCTAGCTAATAAGCCAGACTCGTCACCCTGAACTTGTTTCAGGGTCTTAATATCCCCGCTGTGGGCAGTAAGATGCTGAAACAAGTTCAGCATGACGAGCGTAGAATATGGAACCATCTCATGCCCAAACCCCAGGCGTGGCAGCTTAACCCTGCCAGCTATCCGTTCAGCCATCGCACCGAAACGCGGTTTGCAGACATGGATGTTCTTGGCCACATCAATAATGTGTCCATGGCGGGGCTGTTTGAACATGGCCGCGGCATGTTTAACCACGCCATTGAGGTTCAGCGCCGTGCGCCGGGGCAAAGATGGCTGATCGCCAGCGTTAATCTGGACTATATTGCCGAGGCGCATTTCCCCGAGCATGTCGACATCGCCAGCGGCATCGCGCGGATTGGCAATAGCAGCTGGGATATCGCATCCGCAGCCTTTCAAGGCGGCGAATGCAAAGCCACCTGTATCACGACGATCGTGCTAACCAACGCCGATGGGTCAGCACCTATTCCTGATGACCTCCGAGAAGAGTTCGAACGGCTGCGCGTTAACGCAGCTTAATCAACAAACGTCGCTGCGCGCTTCTGCATTCCGGCCATAACCGCTTCAATCTGGTTGGGCGTTCGGATCACACGCGCTTGGCGGACGCTTTCGGCCATCAAGATCGCGTCTTCGTCCATATCGGCATATTCGTTGAACAGCGCCTTGGCCTCACGCATGGCGCCGGGATTGCGATCCGCGATTTCGCGGGCAATGGCCATGGCGCGGGCGTGCGGGTTTTCATCCACGAATGTCGCAAAGCCCAAGCCCAGCGCCTCTGCCCCAGAAAACTCGCGGTTGGTGTAGGTCAACTCGCGCAGCATGTCTTCGCGTACCATACCGCGCCATAAGGCATAGCCGCCCATGTCGGGAATTAGCCCCCATTTCATTTCCATCACGGCAAGCCGGGCATCAGGCGCGATCACGCGGATGTCCGCACCGCTAGCAATTTGCAGGCCGCCGCCAAAACACACCCCGTGGACTGCGGCAATGACGGGCATCGGGAGCTTGCGCCAAAGCATCGCGACTTGCTGAAATGTGTTGGCATTGCCGTGCGTCCGGTCCGTGAGGCTACCCATGCCGCTATTCGCACTTGCACCGCCGCTTGCCATGCTGGCCATATCGAGCCCTGCACAAAAGCTGCGCCCTTCGCCCGACAGCACAACGGCGCGCACGCCCTTCATCCCTGCAAGCTCTTCTCCAGCGGATATGATCCCCTGAAACATGGCCGGGTCGAGCGCGTTCATTTTGTCAGCGCGGGTGAGCCGCACATCGGCCACGTGGTTTTCAAGGGTTATGCTAACGCGGTCGTTCATGCGGCGCTCCTATTCAACGCAAATTCTACCAAAGGCAGTTGGTCATTACCAAAATACATATATTTTTTGTCGACAAAAATCGTGGGCGAGCCATAGCCACCGCGCGTAATGACTTCGTCTGTGTTCGCGCGTAGCAATGCCTTTACGTCGTCTGATTGCGCACGCGCGCGCAAGCCGTCACCATCCAGACCAACACTATTGGCCACCGCAACCAGCACGTCGGGATCATCAAGATTTTCCTGCGCGCCAAAATAGCTTTCGAACGCTGCTTTGGTAAACGCGTGCAATGCGACTGGATCATCGGCAAGACCACAGGCCATACGCATTGCATTGACGCTCTTGGCGGGGTGATATTGGCTTGGGAAGTTCAGTGCCACACCGGCCAACGCTGCCCAATCACGAAGCGTTTTCCAACTGTGCAGCAGCTTTGGATTGTCCGAGGCTTCGCGGGCGGCATAGACCGACGGGTTGACCGCATTGAACACGCCGCCGACCAATATAGGCCGCAACGTCATTGTCGCCCCAGTGCGGTCGAGCACGCCCATAATGTTCGTGAACGCCAGATAGGTCCATGGGCTTGAAAGATCGTAGAAAAATTCAACCCGATCGCTGTGCATTCGACCCTCCCGATATTGCATCCTGCTTTAGCATTGCCGAACATTTAATGAAGCGATTAAATGCCCGATTGCCACTTATCATTATGTTCCCGGACTGGTCGGTGAATATACACCATTCGCCGCATCACGGACCAATCGCCCGCTGTCTTAAATTGACTTTAACCATATGCCGTCACAGGGATGTGGGCAGATAAGAATGTCCGGGTGGATAAGGGCAGGGTCGTGGATATGGTTCTGAATGTTTGAAGGCAAAGATGCACACTTTGCCGCGGCAGCCGGGAACGGAAGCGTGATGCTTGCCGATGCCATCGACGCACCCTTGCGCCAGACCACCGAAGCAACTTGGCGCGAACGCATTGCCCAACTCGACCTCGTCCCCGACCTTGGCGAAGACATTGGCTCCGTCCGTTGGTTTCGCGGCCTCGGAACGCTAACCCTGTTGAGCGTATCCGCGCTGGCCCTTCTTCCCGATTTTGGGCCCATTTATGGCCCGCAGCCCTCGATCGCGACGGAAGCCGAGTTCGAAGAAGCGCGCGCGCAAATGATCATGCCGATTGCCTATGGCAGTGACAGCGGCAAACGCATGGCGGCGACTGACGCGGTTATTGCCCTTGCCGGAAGCCCCGAGCGTCCCCGCATCGAATTGACTGCATCCTTGGGCCGCGGTGATAGCTTTGCACGCGTCCTGCAGCGCGCTGGCGTTGGCAGCAATGAAGCCAATGATGTCGCCAACATGGTTTCAGGCGTCACGTCGCTATCGGATATTGAACCCGGTACCCCCATCAATATCGTGCTCGGTAAACGCTCTGCGCAAAATCAGCCACGGCCTTTGGAATCCGTGGCCTTTCGGGCACGATTTGATCTCAATCTCGCTATCAACCGCGAAGCTGGTGCCCTCAGGGTAACCCGCAAACCGATTATCGTCGATGACACGCCGTTGCGCATCCGCGGCACAGTCGGCAGCCAGGGCATTTACCGGTCGGCGCGCGCAGCGGGTGCACCTGCCAGTGCTATACAGGATTATCTGAAAGTCATCTCGGGTCGCACGTCCTTGTCAGCAATCCGTGCGACCGACGAATTTGATATCATTGTTGATTATAAGCGCGCTGAAACCGGTGAAGTTAAAGTCGGTAGTCTTTTATATGCCGGCGTTAACCGCGACGGCAAATCGCCAATCCAGATGCTTAAATGGACCAATGGCGACAGCAGCCAATGGTTCGAAGCCTCTGGTGTGGGTGAATCAAAAGGCGCGCTCAGCCGCCCTGTCAATGGCGCTGTGACATCGGGCTTTGGCGGCAGACGCCACCCGATTTTAGGCTATATGCGCATGCACAGCGGCCTCGATTTTAAAGCAAGCTATGGCCAACCCATTTTTGCGGTGACCGATGGTGTCGTTGCCTATGCCGGGCGCAAGGGCGGTTACGGAAACTTTGTTCAGCTGAACCATGGCGGCGGCCTTGCCAGTGGTTATGGCCATATGAGCCGCATCGCCGCACGTCCCGGTAGCCGCGTGCGGCGCGGTCAAATCATCGGTTATGTGGGATCAACGGGTTTATCGACGGGTCCGCATTTGCACTATGAATTATATCGCAACGGACGTGCGGTGAACCCGAATTCCGTTAGGTTTACGCAGCGTGCACAGCTTGGGGGCAGTGACCTTGCACGCTTTAAAGCTACGCTTCAGCGCCTGAAATCGGTCAAGGCCGGCGCAGCTCTTGCGCCATTACGCACGCAGTCCAAGAGTACCGATAAACCGAAACGCGAAATCGACCGACTGACGTTTCAAATCGACCATTCGCAGACCAACGGATAAGCCATTGAGGATGCGGCCCAACACCGCTACCTGTCCGTCATGAGCAACACATCCTTTTTCCCGAACACCCGTCTGCGCCGTACGCGCGCCACCCAATGGAGCAGAGCCATGGTCCGTGAGACCATGCTGTCGCCTGCAGATCTTATATGGCCATTGTTCGTCACCGAGGGAGAGGCGGTTGAAGAGCCGATTTTGTCGCTACCCGGCGTATCGCGCTGGTCGGTTGACCAGATCGTCGTCCGCGCAGCGGAAGCTATCGATCTTGGCATCCCCTGCATCGCTTTATTCCCAAATACCCAGCCAGATCGGCGGAGCGAGGACGGTGAAGAGGCGCTCAACCCCGACAACCTCATGTGCCGCGCGATCCGCGCCATCAAACAGGCACATGGTGACGCAATCGGCGTTTTGACCGACGTCGCGCTCGACCCGTACACGTCGCATGGACAGGACGGCTTAATCGACGATACAGGATATGTGCTTAACGACGAAACGGTTGCCGTGCTTGTCGACCAGGCGATAAATCAAGCCAATGCCGGCGCGGATATCATTGCGCCAAGCGACATGATGGACGGACGCATTGGCGCCATTCGCAAGGCGCTTGAAATGAATGGCCATACCAACGTCCAGATCATGTCCTACGCCGCAAAATATGCCAGCGCATTCTATGGCCCGTTCCGTGACGCCGTTGGCTCAAGCGGCCTGCTAAAAGGTAACAAGAAATGTTATCAGATGGACCCAGCGAACAGCGACGAAGCCATGCGGGAAGTCGCTATGGACATTGCCGAAGGCGCCGACAGCGTCATGGTCAAACCCGGCCTACCCTATCTCGATATTGTCCGCCGCGTGCGTGACCAATTCGGTGTGCCTGTATTCGCGTACCAAGTGTCCGGTGAATATGCGATGATTGAGGCCGCCGCTGCCGCTGGCGCTGGTGACCGCGACGCGTTGGTTCTGGAAACGCTGATGGCGTTCAAACGCGCCGGTTGCTCAGGCATTTTGACATATCATGCCGCACTGGCCGCGCGGTTGCTGAACGGGTAAAACATGAACGACACTAAAGTACGAAACACCCGGCGACACACGTGCGTGAACCGATGATTATTCATCGGTGTTGCCGCATCTTTCACTATGGAAAATCCGATGATCAATAACCGTACCGACATCAGCATTGTCACTGTCAATGGCAAGACCCCACAAATTCACGATAGCGCATTCATTGCGCCGGGGTGCCGCATTATCGGTGATGTCACCATCGGGCCGGAGGCCAGCATCTGGTACAATTGTGTCATCCGTGCTGAAGTGAACCGGGTTGTGATTGGCGCCCGAGCCAACATTCAAGACGGCAGCATTGTGCATTGCGACGGCCCAATGCCCGGCGTTGAAGATGGCTTTCCGACCATTATCGGGGACGACGTGCTCGTTGGCCACAATGTCATGCTGCACGGTTGTATCCTTCACGACCGTGCTTTTGTCGGGTTGTCGTCAACGGTCATGAACGGTGCCGTTATTGAGGGCGATGCCATGCTCGCCGCAGGGGCAATGCTCACGCAAGGCAAGCGCATTGCAGCACGGCAATTATGGGCAGGATCGCCAGCCCGATTTGTTCGCGATCTCGACGAGGCGGCAGTTATGGGGATGCGGATCGGCGTTGCGCATTATGTCGAAAACGCGAAGCTTCATGCTGCTGCGACGGCCGAAGCCTAGGGTCAGGAACTAAAACTTCGCCCTAACCGTAAAACGACCATTGATCGGCGCGCCGGTCGAGATGTTGTTATTGTTGTGCGCGTCCGAATAATATGCGGTGTCGAACAGGTTTTCGACATTCAGTTGAAGCTGCAACCTGTCACTCACATCATAATATATAGCCGCATCGACCCGTGTGAATGCAGGCAATTTGGTTGTCGTCGCCGATGTACGGATGGCCGCATATTGGCTCGATTGGTGGATGATGCCGACACCTGCTGCAAACGCGTCAGAAAATTCATACCGGTTCCATAGGCTTGCCTGATGCTTTGGCACTTGCGCCAGCCGCACAGCATTATTGCCAGCCAGAACAGCGTCCTGATAGCTGTAGCCGCCATGCACTTGCCATTGCGACGTCACGCGTCCGGTCGCAGCCAGCTCAACCCCTTGGGTCCGCGTTTTGCCAATATTGATACTGGAAAGCGGGTTGGCGGGGGCCGGCGTCGTGGCATTGCTGCGATCAAGCTGAAACACTGCAAGGGTCAGGTTTAAATTTGGCTGGACATCCCATTTAGCGCCGATTTCAAAGTTGGTGAATTTCTCAGGAGCCAGATTTTGCTGGGTAACCGTCAACGCCAGGAACTGATCACCCGACCGCGGCAGGAATGATTGGCTATAACTGCCATACAACGAAATGCTTTCCTGCGGTTTGAATATCAGCCCAAGACGCGGGCTTATCTTTTCATCCTTACGTGCAAAAGGCCGGTCGATTGCTGGCAGCAAATCTGCACCGCTGATATCAAAACTGTCGTACCGAAGGCCGGCAACGACATCGATATGTTCGCCAAAGCTCATCTGGTCCTGCACATAAGCAGAGAAGAACTTCACATCAGAAACGCTGTCGCGTGCCAAAGCGTTAAAAGTGACTGTTGGGAAAACCGGGTTCGAAAGGCTAAATATCGCGTTGGAAAGTGTCCCATTGAAACGCCGATTGGTTGATTTTTGGTCTCCATACTCCGCGCCGACAAGAATTTTGTGCGCAAGCGCGCCTGTTTCGATGTCCCAAACCAAATTCGCTTGAGCAATGACATTTTCGCGCTGGGTGGGGTCACTATAGGCCCCAAAAGCGACCGTTCCATTTTGTGCCGTCGCCGCGCCATTTGCAAAGACGTTCAGATAGATTTTGTCATAATCGCCATAGAGCATGGTGCCGCTGAAATTGAGATTTGATGCCAACTGACCGTCCAGCCGCAGCTTGGCAATGTGCGCCTCAAGTCGCGTGCGATTGACCCCGGGGACGCCGAAAAACTGGTCGCGGACGCCGGCAAGGGGACGATTGGGTTGGCCCGCGCCCGTCGCGACCGACGGAATGCCTCGATCCGTCGTTCGGTCGTCATTTACATATTCGTACGAAAGGCCCAGCTTCCAAGTATCGCTCAGCCTGAACGCGACATAGGGGTTCCAAGCATAGCGTTCGCCGCCAACAAAATCACGATGGCTGTCCAGGCTTTCGTACACCGCGTTAATGCGCACAGCAGTGGATGCATTTAACGGAGCGTTCAAATCAGCCGAGACGTCATATGCCCCGAAACTGTTGACGCTCGCTTGTCCTGCGTAAATGAAATCATCACTCAACGGAGCCTTCTGAACCCGATTGATGATGCCGCCGCCGCCGCCACGGCCAAAGATCAGGGCATAAGGCCCCTTTAGAATTTCGACCCGCTCAATATTGTAGAGCCCGCGATAATATTGAACGTCGTCGCGCACGCCGTCCAAGAAAAAGTCCGCCGTTGTGTTTTGACCACGCAGAGTAATTTGGTCGCGATTGCCTTCGCCTTGGCCCACGGTGGTTCCGGGAACATAGCGCAATATATCCGCCAAGGAGTGATGCGCCTGATCATCCAATTGTTCGCGGGTCACGACATTGATGGTCTGCGGAATATTGATGAGCGGCGTGTCGGTTTTTGTCGCC
Source organism: Pseudomonadota bacterium (assembly GCA_041169905.1). GTDB lineage: Bacteria > Pseudomonadota > Alphaproteobacteria > Sphingomonadales > Sphingomonadaceae > Sphingorhabdus_B. Next base: position 9,125 of record JBEEIJ010000091.1, read on the forward strand.
GTCACTGAATTGGATGCGAGGTACCCGTCGCTGACACCCGTCACAATGATCGTCCGGCTGTCATCACTTGCCCCGTCATCAAACGCCACATCTTCGGCGAACGCATAAGGCGCGCTTATTGCCATAGAAATAAAGGCGAAAACGGAAGAGGAGAGACGCAGCATTTTTAGCCTTTTTATGGTTATTGCAAATGACTCGCAATTCGATTTGCCCGCCACTATTGCGAATCGTTCTCATATGCAATTTAAAAATGGAAAAAAAGCGCATTTGCTTTTGCGGGTCACCGATTTAGGTACATTGCGATGCAAACGGCATTATCGGGGACAACCATAATCATGAACGCAACCATCTGGCATAACCCCGATTGCGGGACCTCGCGCAAGACGCTCGCGCTCCTTCAAGAAGCCCCGGGTGTGACGGTCGAGATCATCGAATATCGCAAACAGCCTTTCACCCGCGCAAAGCTTGAACAACTGTTCAAAGATGCGGGCCTCACGCCACGCGAAGCATTGCGTACCCGTGGCTCACCAGCTGAGGAGCTGGGCCTTATGGACGGCGCGTCGGCTGATCGCATATTAGACTATATGGTGGAACACCCCATCCTGGTCGAACGACCATTTGTGGAAACCGATAAAGGTGTTCGGCTATGCCGACCGCAGGAAAAGGTGCTTGAGCTGCTGTAAGGCGCGTCAAGCCACCTGACGCAGCTATCCCGCAATCGCTTCGATATCTGCAGGCGATTAAGCCGCGATTGCGTAGGGCTGAATTTCACCGGACAGATACAGGTTACGCGCTTTCGCCCGGCTCATTTTGCCTGAGCTGGTCCGCGGCAATGTCCGCGGCGGCACCAATTCGACGACACAATTCATTCCCGTCACCGACCGAACCTTGTCGCGGATCTGCTCACGCAGCTTTGCCCGCTCGGCTTCGTCGGTGGTGCGACACTGGACCAGCACAGCAGGTGTTTCCTCGCCGCCCGGTGTTGTCACGGAAAACGCCGCGATGTCGCCCGCCTTAAACCCGGGCAGTTGTTCTACCGCCCATTCAATATCCTGTGGCCAATGGTTTTTACCATTGATGATGATCATGTCTTTGGCGCGGCCCACAATATAAATATAGCCGTTCGACAAATAGCCCATGTCACCCGTGTCCAGCCAACCGTCGACCATGCAAGCGTCGGTCGATTCTTTGTCGCGGAAATATTCCTTCATCAACGACGGCCCGGTGCACCACACTTTACCGATGGTCTTATCCGCAAGCGGCTTACGGTTTTCGTCGCGGATTTCGATGGTCATGTCTTTTACCGCACGGCCGCAGTTAACGATTGCGCGATAACGGATTGGGCGATCCGGCGCACCGGGATGGCCCGTTAGTTCCGTCTCTTCGACAAGCTCAACTTGAATACCTTCGCCCGGTGGCATGATGGACACAGCCAGCGTTGTTTCAGCCAAGCCATAGCTTGGCAGGAAGGAGGACGCCTTGAAACCTGCATCGCCAAATGCATCGACAAAAGCCTGCATGACGTCGGGACGGATCATGTCGGCACCATTGCCCGCAAGGCGCCATTTTGCGAGGTCAAAGCGGTCGCTCACATGCGTTTGGCTGGACACCCGCCGTGCGCAGATATCATAGCCAAATGTCGGCGAGTAGCTGATGACCGTGCCATCCGCAGCGCTGATGACATCAAGCCACGCCAATGGGCGACGCGCGAAATCTTCGGTTTTCATATAATCCGTCGAAACTTGGTTTGCGACGGGCGACAGGAAACAACCGACGAGGCCCATATCATGATACCAAGGCAACCACGACACGCAGCGATCATTTTCCGTCACTTCCATGCCATGCGAATGCGCCGCCAGATTGTTCAGCAGGGCATTGTGCGTAACCGCGACGCCATGCGGGAAGCGGGTCGAGCCGCTGGAATATTGCAAATAGCAGATTTCGTCAGTCTGCGCCGTAGGCAGTTCGGATTTTAATGCGGCGCGTTCGCTGAAGCTTTCCCAATCAATGCCTTCAACATTGCACGCGCTTGCTGCGTCATTGGCCATGTCGGCAAGTTCCGCTGGAAAGAACAAAATCTTGGGGTCACAGCTTTTCAACTGCACGGACAACTGGTCCACATAGCTTTCTTTACCGCCAAATGATGTTGGCAATGGCAGCGGCACTGGCCATGCACCGGCATATACGCAGCCAAAAAACAAAGCCGCAAAATCGGGACCGGTCTCGGCGACCAAGGCAATGCGGTCATCTTTGCGGACACCATGGCTGATCAAGCGATACGCCATGTTCAGCGCGTCTTCGCGCATTTCGCTGTAGGGATAAGGGCGCGCCAATTTGCCGCGCATGTCGTGGAAATTAAGACCACGCTGCCCTTGGGCGGCATAATCCAATGCCTCACCTAAGGTCGCAAAGTCAGAAAAACGACGTGGCAAACTGTCCTGCGTTGGCGTGGATGCGCGTTCGCTCATAATTTTTCCCATAGCAAATAGGGCGGTGCCCGATAATTTTATTGTTAGCCTACGCCATTACGCGTCGATACCAGTTCAAATTTCGACCCGACTGTGGCAAGAATAGGGCGTGAACAGCCCACGCGCCGCCAAAAAACCCGCTCCGCCGTTAAATGACGAGAGACTGAGACAGCTAGCGCTGCATTATGTTGGCAAATATGCGACCACGCAGGCAAAACTCGGGACCTATTTAAACCGCAAAATTCGCGAACGCGGGTGGAACGGCGAACGCAGCGCGGACATCGCCATGCTGGTCGAACAATTTGCCGCACTCGGCTATATAAACGACGCCCAGTTTGCTGAGGCACGAAGCCGGTCATTTGTACGCCGTGGCTATGGCGAACGGCGCTTAAACGAGGATCTGCGCGCGAGCGGCATCGGCGATGCGGATGCCATCCCGGCAAAAGCACATATGGAAGAAAGTGTATTGAGCGCCGCGGAAAACTTCGCCCGACGCAAACGTATCGGTCCATTTGCCCAAGAAGCGGCAACGCCGGAGAAACGCAATAAGCAACTCCATGCCTTCTTGCGCGCTGGACACAGTTTTGAACTGGCCAAACGTTTTGTTTATGCTGAACCCGGCGACGAAATCGGCGACTGGATTTAATCGTAGACGCGGTCTGCGGTCGCTACCGCCTCGGACGCCCGAAGCGCGGATATGATGCGCATAAGGTGCTGTAAATCATGCACCTCCAAGTCTATTTCAAAGGTGTGAAATTCGACGTCACGCGCAGTCAAACGCAAATTAATGATGTTCGCCTTGTGATAACCAAAAATGCCCGCAATTTCGCCCAATGTGCCGGGACGATTGTGAATGATCGTGCGCAATCGCGCCGAAGCGCCGTCGCTACCCTGCCCCCAACTCAAGTCGACCCAATCGGCGTCGGCTCCGTTAGCGAGACGGTCACATTCGATCGTGTGCACTTCAACCGGCTGTCCTGCCAACCTGAGCCCGACGATCCGGTCGCCGGGAATGGGGTGGCAGCAATCCGCAAGGTGGTAACCGACGCCCGGCGTAAGTCCACGTATGGAGATGGCGCGTTCTTGACTTGGAAAATCAAGCGCGATGCCATCCGCGTCAAAACCGGGTACCAACGCCTCCATCAGCGCGTGGTCATTAATCTTGCCAAGGCCAATGCGATGCATCAGCTCTTCCTCGTCCTCAAGCTTTAGCCGATTCACTGCGGCCGTTAGGGCCTTCTTGCCAATTTTGCCCGGCATACGCGCGGCAATCTCTTCGTAAAGCTTGCGCCCAATCGCGACAAGCTCATCGCGTTCGCGGTGCCGCACATGCCGGCGGATGGCGGCGCGCGCCTTACCGGTCGTGACGAAGTTAAGCCAAGTCTGCTGCGGTTCTTGCGCTTTGGACTTCAGGATCTCGACCATATCGCCATTGTTCAGTTGCGCACGCAACGGGACATGACGCCCATTCACTTTCGCGCCAACGGTCTTGTCGCCAAGATCGGTATGCACTGCGTACGCAAAATCAACGACTGTTGAACCCTTGGGCAGCTGATGCAGCGCACCCTTTGGGGTGAAGGCGA
>JBEEIJ010000092.1:0-11317 GCA_041169905.1 Pseudomonadota bacterium
CGGAACATCCGGTCATCAAAGGCACGCAATAGCAGCATCTTGCGCAGCATGGCGCGCAGCGTGTCGGCATCAAGCCCGGGGTTCCAGCTACCAATGGCTTGATTGTCGTCTCCCAACACGCGGACAAGACCATAAGCAAGCCCATGTATATCCGCCGGGTTAGCGTGCTCATCGGGCCGCGTTATGGCGTCCACTTCAGGCACAATGATGTCGCTAAAATCGGCCTTATCGCCTGGGCGGAACTTGGGTTCCGGCACATGGAGATGAAGCGGCGCGAGATTGCCCTTGATACCGTGCTCCATCACCATCTCCGCAGTTATCTACCTGAAACGACTCAGGTAGTTTATTATCCACGGTTGTTATAATATTTCAAACGGTCACTTAGGTCAATATAGCTGTCCTAGTAAGGAATTAGACCGCAACGGGCGCAGAAATGTGGGATTGCGGTTGATAATCGGACACTTCAAAATCTTCTATACGGAAGTCGAAAATGCTCTCGGGCGTGCGCAAAAGCTTCAGCTTTGGGTTGCCAGATGGTGTACGGCTCAACTGTTCTTCAACCAAAGGTGCATGGTTCAGATACAAATGCACGTCGCCACCCTGCCAGATCAGTTCGCCTGCTTTGTACCCACAGACCGCGGCCAGCATCCGCGTCAACAAAGCGGCGGAAAATGCATTGAACGCAAATCCAAGGCCCAGGTCGCACGAACGCTGAAACAATATGCAGCTCAATACATTATCCGCGACATGGAACTGATATGTTTTGTGGCACGGCGGAAGCGCCATTTGATCAAGTTCAGCGACGTTCCAGCCTTCGATGATGTGGCGACGCGAACCCGGGTTATTCTTCAAACTTTCGACAAGCAGGCTGACCTGATCGATGCCTTTCTCGGCGCGTCGGAACAGTCCTTTGTCGGTCGCCTCATATCGTGGCCAGTTGACCCATTGCGCGCCATAGACCGGGCCTAAATCACCCCATTGCGCGGCAAAGGCATCATCTTCGACAATGCGCTGTTCAAATGCGTCTTGCGTGATGTCCTCGCCCGTTTCGCGTCGATATCGCGCCAAAGGCCAGTCGGACCAGATTTTGACATTCTGTTGAAGCAAGGGCTGAATATTTGTGTTGCCGGTCAAAAACCAAAGCATCTCGCGCGCCGCCGTTTTCCAGTACACGCGTTTGGTCGTCAGCAACGGAATAGCATCATCTGCCAGCGAGAAGCGCATAGTGGCACCGAACAACGATTTGGTACCCACGCCGGTCCGATCGCGCTGAACAGCGCCCTCGGTCCAAATGCGGCGCATCAGCGATAGATATTGCTCTTCATAATGAGGCATGTTGTGCATGCCCCTCTGCTAAGGCCAGAGCATGTTTTTGGCAACTGTCGGAATCCAAACCGCCTGGGTCAGGTGCACGGGGAAATAGCCCGCGAAATACGAACAGCACCTTAACCATTCCTTGAGGTTATGCCGATACCGCCGTGCTATGCATGCGCGCATTGTCATTGTAGACGACAGATCGACCAACTTACGCGTTTACGCGCAATATGTTGCGATGATGGGTCCGGAGTTCTCCGCGAAGTGCTTCCACAGCGCGATTGAGGCTCTACAATGGCTTGAGACCGAGACCGCAGACCTGCTTGTGGTCGACTACCGCATGCCCGACATGAACGGTGCGGAATTTATCAGCAAAATCCGGTCCCGCACCGTTGGCGCGCATATTCCTGCGATCATCATTACGGCGCGGCAAGACCGGGAATGCCGCATTACAGCGCTGGATGCCGGCGCGACCGACTTTCTGCAATCGCCTGTATCCCACATCGAATTTCGCGAACGGGCATTATTGCTTTTGGGCCAGCACTATCGGCAGCAGGAGCTCAAGCAAACGCTGGAGACCAATCGGACAGGTGCAGATAACACGGACGGCGACGATAAAGGCGGCAAGTCGATGTTGGAGCAAATCATCGACACGACGCCGATTTTAATCAACGCGACTGACCGAAACGGTAAATTCCTGTTTCTAAATTCCTATCAGGCGGCCCTTTTCGGTCGCGACCCCGAGCAACTGGTGGGTCGTCCCATTTCGGACATCATGGAACCCGAATTGCTTGAGCGCGAAACGCGCCGGAATAACGTCATTCTGGAAACCGGAATTTCGCTACCTAATTTCGAAGAGAAATTTGTCAGTGAAGGCATTGATCTGATTTTTCACTGCAACAAATCACCGCTCCGGAACAAAGATAACCACATCATAGGTGTCCTGACGACCGGCCTTGATATCACGGCGCGCAAATTCGCCGAAGAGCACCGGACGCATCTCGCCTTGCATGATATGCTCACGGGCCTTCCCAATCGCACGTTGCTTGCACAATGGATGCGCACCGCTATCGATGAGAGCAAGGCAAGCGGCAAGGTTGCGGCGCTGTTGCTGCTCGACCTCGACCGATTTAAAGTCATTAACGACACGCGCGGGCACCAGACAGGCGATGTTTTGCTGCGTCAAGTCGCCGAGCGTCTTACCTCCGCCCTGGACAGCAACGGCTTTGCCGCGCGCATCGGCGGGGACGAATTCGCCATTGTTCTTCAAAATCTTGAGGACAATAATAAAGCCGCAGCGGTGTGCACCAAGCTGCTCGCAACAATCGGCGATCCCTATATGATTGGCGGGGTTGAGCAGCTCATCGGTGGCAGCATTGGTATCGCGCTTATTCCCGAAGATGGCACATCCCCCGACGAACTGCTGCGTCTGGCGGACCTTGCCATGTATGAGGCCAAATCCTCTGGCCGAAATTGCTTCTGCTTTTTTTCGCCGCACATGAATCACATCGCGCAATTGAACGCAGGTATCGAAAGCGACCTGCGTGACGCGCTCATCAGCGATCAGTTGTTCCTGGAATATCAGCCGATCGTCGATACAGCGTCAGGCAACTATGTAGGCCTTGAGGGTCTGTTGCGTTGGAACCATCCGGTCAGGGGACGCTTGTACCCGTCCGATTTTATAAAAGTGGCCAATGACTCTGGCTTAATTGGCCGAATCGGTAGTTGGGTCATTGAAGCCGTATGCAAACAGATTGCGTTGTTTGCCGAAGAAGGCATTGAGCTTCCACAAATAGCCGTCAACGTATCGCCGAAGCAGTTTGAATATGCCGCCATGTGTTCCGAAATACTCGATATGGTCGCGAAATATGCCATTCCACCCGGCAAGCTGGCGATTGAAATTACCGAAGAGCTGTTAATTGACAACAGCCCGAAGGTGCGCGAGCAATTGGCAACTTTGCGCGCAGGCGGCATTCAAATTTCAATCGACGATTTTGGCACGGGCTATTCATCACTTCAATATTTGCGAGACCTGCCGGCCACACGCTTGAAAATTGATCAAACCTTCATCTCGCGGGTCGAAACGTCCGCAACGGACCGCGCCATCATCTCCACTATCGGCCATTTGGCCCATGCGCTGAATATGCGGGTGGTCGCAGAGGGCGTTGAAACAGAGGCCCAGTTCACGCTGCTACGCGCTTCTGGTTGTGATGAGGTCCAAGGATATCTCATGGGTCGCCCGCTTTCTGTCGATAGCCTCCATGGACTTTTTAAGGATGGTGCCGAACCATTCAGGCTGGCTGCAAAATGAGATCGTTTCTAAGAAAGCTGCGCGGTATTATAACGCCTGGACAGGATATCCTGCGCAAACGAACCGCTACAGGCAGTACCAACCGCGTCGAAATACCATCGGCCAAGTGCGGCGCGCCAAAACGCGTTTTGGTGGCAGATGACAACCGGACGAGCCGGAACGTACTAGTCGCCATTTTGGAAGCTGCGGGCCATATCGTTGTGATGGTCACCGACGGCGACGAGGCGCTTGAGGAAATGAAAAAGGGTGGCATTGATATATTGCTGATCGATTTGAACATGCCGCGACTTAACGGCATCGACACCTGTTCCATATGGCGTGCGCTTGAAGGCGGACGAAACCATCTGCCGATTATCGGCGTAACAGCAGACGCGACTACCGAAACGGAGAAGAAGTGCCTAAACGCCGGAATGGATATGCGCATCACTAAGCCTGTGGATGCGCAAATGCTTCTCAGCACGATCGAGAAATATTGCTGCGTCGACACGAATGGGTCGCTAATTCAACAGGCACTGCCAATCGATCCATTGCATAAAGTCGCACCCATCTTTGGCGATGGTCCATCCGTGGACGCGCCAATTGACGAAGTTCAAATCCAGTATCTTCTATCTATTGGAGATCAGGCATTCGTGAATACGATGATCGAAGGCTTTGTCGAAGATGTCGAACAAACGCTGGGTCCTTTGCGTAAAGCCGTTGCGGACGGCGATGTTTCCGAATTCCGCTTCTGCGCCCATGCGTTCAAAAGTTCGGGCAACAATATGGGCGCCCGTTCGCTATCACGGCTATGTGGGCAGCTTGAAAAAATCAGCGAAGCCGAATTTTTGGAACATCGATTTATCTATCTTAAAGCAATGGAACAGGAAGCCGCAACCGCCGTCGACGCCCTTAATTCAGATGCGTATTTCACGCCCAATGGCGTCACTGCTCAGGCGGGTTGAAGCACCGAAGGTCACGCTGCAGATTGCGTGAGCAATAATCAAAAATGCCCGCCTCGCGTTCGGCATCATCAACGCAATCGATTATTCTGATAAATCAATCTCGTTGGGCTTGGCGAGACACCGCCAGTAACTGCAGTCTACACCAATGGGGTGTCCAGAGTTAAACGGGAGACCATATTCATGAAAATACGCAACATCGCCCTCGTCGCGTTGCTTGCCGCCACATCACCTGTGGCCCTCGCATCTGCGGCACATGCCGAGACGGCTGAACCAAAAGCGGAATGGTGGCCAAAGAAGGTCGACTTGACCGCACTGCGCCAAAACGAAGCGCGCGCGAACCCTTATGGCGACGACTTTAACTATGCTGCTGAATTCGCAACGCTCGATCTAGATGCGGTCAAAGCAGACATCCGCAAAGTTCTAAAAACATCGCAGCCTTGGTGGCCATCTGACTATGGCCATTATGGTCCGTTCTTCATCCGCATGGCATGGCACAGCGCCGGCACCTATCGCACTGGCGATGGTCGTGGTGGATCTGACGGCGGCGAAATGCGCTTTGAACCGCTGAATTCTTGGCCCGATAACGTAAACCTCGACAAGGCACGCCGCTTGGTATGGCCCATCAAGCAAAAATACGGACGTAAGCTTTCATGGGGCGACCTGATGGTTCTCTCCGGAAATGTTGCCATGGAAGATATGGGCTTCAAAACTCTTGGCTTTGCGGGTGGTCGCATTGACACATGGCAGCCTGATTTGGTGTTCTGGGGCCCTGAAACCAAATTACTGATGGACCAACGTCGCGACGCAAAGGGCAATTTGAAGGGGCCATTGGCGGCAACGCAGATGGGTCTGATCTACGTTAATCCAGAAGGTCCAAACGGCGTTCCTGACCCCCTCGCCGCAGCTCAAGACATTCGCCGTGCATTTGGTGCGATGGCTATGAACGATGCCGAAACCGCTGCGCTGATCGCGGGTGGCCACACCTTTGGAAAGGCACATGGCGCAAAGAAGCCAGAAGAGTGCGTTGCCGGTGACCCCGGCGTGGCGCCAATTGAACAGCAAGGCTTGGGCTGGACCAACAAATGCGGCAAAGGCCATTCGGAAGATACGATTTCCAGCGGACTTGAAGGTGCGTGGACATCCAATCCAATCGCGTTCACCACGCAGTATCTGGACAATCTTTACGGCTTTGAATGGGTAAAGACGAAAAGCCCTGCTGGCGCCGTTCAGTGGATACCCAGCGATCCATCGGCCGCGAACATGGTTCCAGACGCACATCGTCCTGACGTGCGTCATGCGCCAATCATGTTCACAACCGACATTGCATTGCGTGAAGACCCCGGATTCCGGAAGATTACCAAGCGCTGGCAGAAAAACCCGCAAGAGTTCGCAGACGCGTTTGCACAGGCATGGTTCAAGCTCACCCACCGCGACATGGGGCCACAAGCCCGTTATCTCGGCAAGGATGCACCAAAAGTAACCTTGAAGTGGCAAGATCCGCTACCAAAGGCGAATTATGCCCCCATCAGTGCGGAGGACATCGTTCAGTTGAAGGCCAACATTTTGGCTTCAGGCCTAACGACTGCCGAACTCGTACGGACCGCATGGGCATCGGCATCAACCTTCCGCGCGACCGATATGCGTGGCGGAGCCAATGGTGGCCGTCTGCGCCTCGCGCCGCAGAAGGATTGGGCCGTCAATGACCCTGCCGAAGTCAGCAAGGTTGTGGCTAAGCTTGAAACCGTCCGCGCCGCGTTCAACAAGAGTGCAAATGGCGGCCAACCGGTCAGCATCGCGGACTTGATCGTACTTGGCGGTAATGCGGCCATCGAACAAGCTGCGAAGGCCGCTGGGCGGGACGTCATAGTTCCGTTCAAGGCCGGACGAGTCGATGCAGGACAGGACCAAACCGATGTGGAATCGTTCAACCAGCTGGAACCAAAGGCCGACGGTTTTCGTAACTATTTCGCATCAGATGCCTATTTTGGTCCAACCGAAGCGCTGATCGATAAGGCGGACTTGCTTGGCCTGACCGTTGCAGAAACGACCGTATTGGTTGGCGGTATGCGCGTTTTGGGTGCAAATGCGGGTGGTTCGACTGCCGGTGTTTTCACAAGCAAGCCAGGCACGCTGACCAACGACTTCTTCACCAACCTGCTGTCCATGGATACAGTCTGGGCGAAGTCCGCGACCAATGCCGGCCTATATGAAGGCAAGGACCGGGCGACCGGTGCAGCCAAGTGGACCGCAACACCGGTCGACCTCGTTTTCGGGTCGAATGCCGAGCTGCGTGCCGTCGCCGAAGTATATGCTTCGGACGATGCGAAAGAAAAGTTCGTGACCGATTTCATCGCGGCATGGACAAAGGTGATGGACGCAGATCGCTTCCAATAACCCATATTGAAGGCGACGGCGGGTCATCCTGCCGTCGCCTTTTTCTATCTATCAACTTCACTGGTGAGGCTAAGCGTGCGCTATTTCCCGCTATCAGTGGCTCTTGCCGCCTTTCCGATATTGTTCGTGGCAACCCCGCTATCTAGTCCGGCGACGGCGCAGCAAGCGCGCCCACCTGCTTTTGCGGTATGCGCTGGCTGCCATTCGACGCAGGCAGGAAAGACAGCCTTTGGCCCAAGCCTAGCCGGTGTCGGCGGCCGCCGCGCTGGCACGCTCGCAGGATATGCCTACAGCCCCGCGCTCAAGGCGTCTGGACTGACGTGGAACGCCAAAACGCTCGACCGGTGGTTAACTGATCCAAAGAAGACCGTACCCGGCACCAAGATGCCCTTTAACGGCATTCAAGACCGCAAAGCGCGTGAACAGGTCATCGCCTATCTGCTGACTTTGTGAAGCTGTGGTTAAGTAAAAACCGCTGAAATAAGCGCCAAATAAATTGGCGGAGAGATAGGGATTCGAACCCTAGGTACCGTCACCGGCACGCCGCATTTCGAGTGCGGTGCTTTCGACCACTCAGCCATCTCTCCGCAAATCATTAGGACTGGTCGTTGCCGGCAAACCGGCGCGTCCCGATGACAGAGCGGGGCCATTAACTGATGTTTTTCGCTTTGCCAAGACTGAAGGTTGATTTGCATGGCATTAGACATGATATTAGCCAGATGACGGCAAAATTACCTCTTCCTGAACAAGCTGAAGCTGCATTTTCCATCGGCGATGTTGTCCGCCACCGCATTTTCGACTTTCGCGGCGTCGTTTTCGACATCGATCCCGTGTTCGCCAACAGCGACGAGTGGTATGAATCGATCCCCGAGCCCATTCGGCCGATCAAAAATCAGCCATTTTATCACCTGTTCGCCGAAAATTCCGAAAGCAGCTATATCGCATATGTCAGCCAGCAAAATTTGCTGTCAGACCGCGAACAAGGGCCGGTCAGTCACCCCGGCATCGGCGCGGTATTTGAAGGTTGGGATGGCAACCAGTATCAATTAAAGCGCCTGATGCGTCAGTGAGTATTGGACGGCATCGCCGCTATCCATTGCCGCAACAATTCCACGCCTTCTTCATGCACCGTTGATCGGCCAAGTTCTGGCATCGCGATGCCCGGATCAGTGCTTTCCATGCGCTTTATCAAAATGGACTGGTCGGGCTGACCGGGTGCGATAATGAAATCCAAATTCCCGCTTGCCCTGCCCGCCGCGACCGGCCTTTTGCCGATGCCTAGCGCCGCAGCGCCCGTCGCATAACCATCCAGAAACAGGCCGCTATTGCTTGCGGAGCCTTGGGGCGCATGACAATGGCCGCAATTCACCTTCAGATATTGTCGCGCCCTGTCGTCCAATGACCCCGTGCGGCTGTCATCCCATTTCGGATATGGCTGAAGCCGCGCCAGCGCCGGCACTGCCTTTACGATAGCGCGTGCGTCCGCTGGGCGGGGAAACGCCATATTTTGCCATATAGGGCCAATCGGCATGATATTTCCCGCCGCCGAGTGGCATTGCTTGCACTGGTTCTTGTTCGGCACGCTGTAATTTATCGATAGGTCGTTACCCGAATGGGCAAAGGTGACGGGCACCCTGCGGCCGCCAACGCGCAAATCCGCATCTTTACCATCCGCGCGCCACACATAGGGCAAGGCAACCCAGCCCTGCGCTTGATGCAACAAGACCCGGGTTTCAATGACATTCAGCCCACCCGACTTTGCGGGATAACCAAAGCTTTTGATAAGTGCGCTACCGACCGGAAAGATCAGCTTACCATCTGCATCCGCACCAATTTGGGTGCCCTCGGGCACATAGATAAAACGTTGTTTTGCCGCATAATCGCTGAACAGCGGGGTACGCAGTTCATAAGGTATCAGGCGAGGCGATGGCCGCGCCGCGCCGCCGTCGAAAAATCCAAAGGCAGATAAAGTCGCCGGACTTTGCGGACCAGCGATGGCAACCGTTGCCGGATCATCCGACGCAGCCGACGTTGCCACGGTCGCCGCAAAAGCCAGCACAAACGGCACTACAAAACGCATTAGCGGATGGCAGCTTCCATTGCTTCGGGTAGCACAATCGCGGGCAATCCGGCAGGCCGCGATTTTGCACGGGCCAGTGGTGCCGGTTGCGCCATTGCGGTGTTGGCAGCCACGTCTTTCAGTCCAAGCGATAAAGCTGGGACATTATCCTGAATGTTCGGGGTATATTCGGCGCCACCAGCGCCATCCCAGAATATCGCCGGAAAGCTTCCGCCCATAGCGGCTGCAATTTCAGCGCCGCCGAGAAATTTGGGGTCCCACCCTGCACGGCTATGTTGGTTGTCCCAGATGCTTACCTCGCGCGGCAACGGGTCATATTTGGGATCCTGAAAAGGAAAACGATAGCCAACGATCATGATGTTGGTCGTGCCGTTTTCACCAATGACATTGTCAAAGATTTCGATCCGGCGGTTGGCCATAACCATGACGCCCGTTCCGGTTGGAACGTTGGCCACGATATTCCCCTTCGGCGCAAAATTCGGGGTCATGTTGTTGACGATGATATTGTCGAATATCCGGACATTATGTCCGCCCATTTGCGGCAGATTGGGTAGGTCGAACACCAAAACGCCCCCCGTATTGCGGGTCGCGATATTATCATGAACATCTGCATCAAAGCTGTTTTCAATTTCAATACCTGCGACATTTTCAACGGCCGTTGAATGGCGCACCACTATATTGCGCGACTGCCCGACATAAATCCCCGCATCCGACGCGCCGCGCACAAATACCGAGTCAATCAGGACATCCTTGCTTTCGACGGGATAAATCCCGTAGGCGCCATTGGTGGCCAATGGCCCGCCCGTCCATTCAACGCGCAATTTGTGATAGACGATGCGGTCCGCACCCTTTGACTTGATGCCATCGCCCTTGCTGTTCTCCACAGCAAAGTCTTTCAGCACAACATCATCTGAGGTTACCAACAATCCCTCGCCAGCGCCTTGCTGACCGGAGAAATCGAGGATGGTCTTTAACGCACCCTGCCCTTTTACCGTCACCTTGTTGACGTCAAGCGAGAGCCCGTCAGACAGCTTGAATCGCCCGGCGGCAAGCTCAACGACATCGCCAGGCTCCGCCGCAATCAGCGCCTCTTGCAAACGCTCTTGCGCGCCTTCACCGGGTGCGACCGCAATAGTCTTTGCCGAAACAGGTTGAACGAGCGCGCAAAATGCAGCGCCAACGAATAGCAGCTCTCTTATCCTCATCGGCGTAACATGCCTTAGAGAATGATAAATGCAAGCGGGATTAGGCGTAGCTCCCAAATATCCAATCAACCCCAGTTTACGCATATTCGCTACCCCTGACATAAAACAAAGCCGCCCCAAGTTTGCTCAGGGCGGCTTTTGTTCGTCGATAGCGTGAAGTGCCTTAGTGCTGCAGAGCCTTGACGATGTCTTCGCACATCTTCTTGGCATCCGCGAGGAGCATCATCGTTTGGTCCATGTAGAACACGTCATTGTCGACGCCAGCATAGCCCACACCGCCCATGGAGCGTTTCACGAAGAACACGGTCTTTGCCTTGTCGACATCAAAAACCGGCATGCCGTAAATCGGCGATGTCTTGTCGGTTTTCGCCGCGGGGTTCACAACATCATTTGCACCGATAATGAATGCAACATCGGTTTGCGCAAATTCGCTGTTGATGTCCTCAAGCTCGAACACCTCATCATAAGGCACCTGCGCTTCGGCCAGCAAAACGTTCATATGCCCGGGCATGCGTCCTGCGACCGGGTGGATGGCGTATTTCACCGAAACGCCCTGCTTCTTCAGCACATCGGCCATTTCGCGAAGGATATGCTGCGCCTGTGCAACCGCCATGCCGTAACCGGGGACGATGATGACGCTTTCCGCCTGCTGCATCATATAGGCAGCATCTTCGGCGGAGCCGCGCTTCCATGGACGCTGTTCTTTGGCAGGACCACCGGTGGCCGCTGCCTCTGCACCAAAGCCACCCGCTATAACGCTGATGAAGCTGCGGTTCATGGCCTTGCACATGATGTACGACAAAATCGCGCCAGACGAGCCCACCAGCGCGCCAGTGATGATCATTGCTGTATTGTGCAGCGTGAAGCCCATTGCGGCTGCTGCCCAGCCAGAATAGCTGTTGAGCATCGATACCACGACGGGCATGTCCGCGCCGCCGATTGGAATGATGAGCAAGAAGCCGATCACGAATGCGAGCGCCGTAATCGTCCAGAATATCCACGGGCTTTGATCAACCGTGAAATAGGCGATGAGGCCCAAGATCGCCGCCAGCGTGCCCAGATTGATCACATG
>JBEEIJ010000093.1:0-21398 GCA_041169905.1 Pseudomonadota bacterium
GTGAGAGCCAGAACAGATACAAGGGCCAGAGACAGCAGGCGCATGAAATTCTCCTAAGGGGAAAGATTATTGCGCGCCTTCTGCCAGACCCGCCGGTCAGGCTCAAACAAAAAAGGCGGCCACAGGGACCGCCTTTTTCGTAAGATTGTTTGTAAGATTAACGCGAATAGAATTCGACGACCAAATTTGGTTCCATCTTGACGGGGTAGGGCACTTCGTCGAGCGTTGGGATACGCGCGAAAGTGACCTTGTCGTTGCCGTCTACAGACACATATTCTGGCACGTCACGCTCAGCGAGGCCTTGTGCTTCGATAACCAAAGCCATTTCCTTGGCTTTGTTGCCGAGGCTGATGACATCACCGACAGCAACCTGACGGCTGGCGATGTTGCACTTCACGCCGTTGACGCGAATGTGGCCATGGCTAACGATCTGGCGCGCGGCGAAAATGGTTGGGGCGAACTTGGCGCGGTATACCACCATGTCCAAACGACGCTCGAGCAGACCGATAAGGTTCTGCGAGGTATCGCCCTTCATGTTGCTGGCTTCCTGATACGCACGCTTGAACTGTTTTTCAGTTACGTCGCCATAATAGCCCTTAAGCTTCTGCTTGGCGCGCAGCTGAATACCATAATCGGAAAGCTTGCCTTTACGGCGCTGACCATGCTGGCCGGGGCCATATTCACGCTTGTTTACAGGTGATTTTGGACGGCCCCAGATGTTTTCACCCATGCGGCGGTCAAGTTTATACTTCGAGCTTGTACGCTTTGTCATTTTAAGACTCCAATTGCTAACGACGTTGTTTCCGGTCCCGCGCGACACATATGCATGTGCCGGACACCTGCTTCACCGGAATGCAGGGTCGATTGCGAAGCGGCGCCTATGGCTGCAGATCGGCCATATGTCAACATCTGGCTCGACTTTAGGCACGGCCAACCGTAAAGGCGCTGCCATGAGCAGCACTGATAGCCCCAAAAATCCCGAGAGTTGTGACAACATGGTTGACGTACGGGCAGGCGTTGACGCCGTCGATGCGCAGCTGGTCGATCTGCTGGCGCAACGCTTTGGTTATATGGATGCTGCCGCGCGGATCAAAACCGAACGCAATGCGGTGCGCGATGAAGCGCGCAAGCAACAGGTGTTGGCAAATGTGAAAGACGCCGCACGCAACGTTGGTGTTCCCGCAGAGGTCGTCGGCGACTTATGGGAGCTTTTGGTTGAAGCCTCCATCGCCTACGAACTCGAAAAATGGGATGCCAATCGCGCTTAAGCTTTAAATGCCTGTGTCCATTTGTGGCGGCATGGTGGTGCCCGCCTTGCCTTTAACCGTAAGCTCAGACGCAGATTCTGCCTGATCCCATTGCTCTTGAGTCTTGCATAGCTTCTTTGCGATGCGACTGCCGGTGAGGCCCGTCGTTCTGCAGATCTTCTTTGACTTTGCTTTTGGCGCTTCCTGCGCGGCTGCATCTGCGGTGGGTGGCGCTGCTTCGGATGTACCCGATGCGGCCAACAAAAGACTAAAAACTACAGTGCTAATCATGAAATGCTCCTTGTGACGCATCGGTGTAAGCAGCCAGGTCGCTGCTACCAAGCCTCTATTCTTCGGCGGGTCGCCTTCTGTTCAATGTCGTCAGCACCCCCCGTAAGGTCCTCACTTCATATGCGTTCCATGCTGGCTTTGTGAGCAAGTTGCGCAAGGTGCGCCGTGTTACGGGCGCACGATCGATTGGCGTGAAGTAATTTAACGGTTCCAGCATCGCATCCAACTGGGCGATCAGGCCGTCTAGCTCAAACTGCGATGCTGGCGGTTCCAGTTCCGTTTTGGGTGGGCTGGCCAGCGATTGGGTTTTTGACCATTCATAGGCGCACAGAATGACCGCCTGTGCGAGATTTAGCGATCCAAACTCCGGATTGATGGGGACCGTAATGATGGCGCGCGCAACGTTGACTTCATCGCTTTCAAGGCCGGAACGTTCCGCACCGAACAAGATTGCGCTTCGTCCGGTATTGCCAACAACCTCTTTGGCCGCTGCCTCAGGCGTGATGACCGGCTTAGTGACGCCACGTTTACGCACGGTCGTTGCATAGACATGCGCGATGTCCGCCGTCGCGTCGGCAAGTGTCGGGAAAACCTGTGCATTGGCGAGCACACTGTCTGCGCCAGAGGCAGCAGGGCCGGCATTCGGGTTGGGCCATCCATCACGCGGCGCAACAAGGCGCAGTTCCGTCAGGCCAAAATTCAACATGGCGCGGGCGGCTTTGCCGATGTTCTCGCCCAATTGCGGACGAACAAGAATGATAACAGGCGGCGAACTCATTTCTGCGCCGCTTCAACCACGCTCCCGGCGAAATCTTCAAAATCCTTCGCTTCGCTGAAGTCTTTATAGACCGACGCAAAGCGAATGTAGGCGACGCTGTCGAGCGCCTTTAATCCTTCCATGACGAACTCGCCGATGCGCTTGGACTCAATCTCGCTTTCACCCAAGGTTTCCAGCTGCCGCTGAATGGCAGAGGCCAGCTTTTCAATCTGGGCATGGTCAACCGGACGCTTGCGGCACGCGACCGAAAGCGAGCGTTCGAGCTTTTCGCGCTCAAATGGCTCACGCTTGCCGTCGGTCTTGACCACCGATAGCTCACGCAATTGAATACGCTCAAAAGTCGTGAACCGACCGCCGCAACCTTCGCACTGCCGCCGTCTGCGGATAGCGCTATTGTCTTCGGTGGGACGGCTGTCCTTAACCTGGCTATCGTCGTTTCCGCAAAATGGGCAGCGCAATTATTTTTCCTGATTCTTTTTCTTGTTTACGTGGCGGTAGGCAACAATGCCTGCGCCAATCAATGCGCCTGTTGCCAGTCCGATTGGCGCAATGACAGCGGCTGCCGCACCGATGGCGGCACCGCCAGCAACTTTTTTGACGGTATCCTGATCCGCCAAATGCTTGCCCGTGTGGAACGCGTCCTTGGTCGCGCCCCACAATTCATCAGCTGCTTCACCGACATAATGCTTGGCTTGGTTGGGGAAGCTTTCGGCCGCAAGCTGCTCGGGCGTTTTGGCGCCACATTGCGGACAGAACTTCATCCCTTCGCTATATTCGGCATAACACGCGTTACAAAATCCCATGGTCAATTCCCTTCTGTGTATTAGATGGGTAAGTCACCAATATAATTCAAGATGGGTAGATTGGAAAGCGTGCGCAAAGTGCCTCGGCTTCGTCTTTGATCCGTGCTTCGATCTGGCCGTCGCCAGCTTCGCCATTGTGACGCAGGCCTTCGACGACATCGGCGATCATCCGGCCGATCTGACGGAATTCCGCCGGACCAAAACCACGGGTGGTGCCAGCTGGCGTGCCCAAGCGGAGGCCGGACGTGACAAACGGCTTTTCTGGATCGAACGGGATCGAATTTTTGTTGCACGTAATCGACGCACGATCGAGCGCATGTTCGGCATGCTTGCCCTTAGCTTCTTTGGGGCGCAGATCGACCAGCATTGAGTGGTTGTCGGTGCCGCCTGACACGATATCGAGACCTTGTTCCTGCAACGAAGATGCAAGCGCCTTCGCATTTTCGACGACATTGGCGGCGTAGCTTTTGAATTCTGGCTTCATCGCATCGGCAAAGCACACAGCCTTTGCCGCGATCACATGCACCAACGGACCACCCTGCAGCCCCGGGAAAATTGCCGAGTTGAATTTTTTGGCCAGTACCTCGTCATTGGTCAATATGATGCCCGAGCGCGGCCCGCGTAACGACTTGTGCGTTGTGCTTGTCGTGACGTGCGCGTGCGGCACAGGCGAGCTATGCGCGCCGCCAGCAACCAATCCAGAGATATGCGACATATCAGCCAGAAGGTACGCGCCAACTTCATCTGCAATTTCGCGGAATCGTGCCCAGTCCCAGCCCCGCGAATAAGCGGTGCCGCCGCAGATGATGAGCTTTGGTTTGTTTTCTCTTGCGATGCGCGCGACTTCGTCCATGTCGATCCGGTGGTCATCGCGGCGGACACCATATCCGATTGGATTGAACCATTTGCCCGACATGTTTACCGGCGATCCATGGGTAAGGTGTCCGCCTGCGTTGAGATCTAAGCCCATGAAAGTGTCGCCGGGCTGCAGAAGCGCGAGGAACACAGCCTGATTCATCTGGCTGCCGCTATTGGGTTGCACATTTGCAAATGCACAGCCGAATAATTGCTTCGCGCGCTCGATGGCGATGGTTTCGATTTCATCGACATATTCGCAGCCGCCATAATAACGCTTGCCCGGATAGCCTTCAGCATATTTGTTGGTGAGGATCGAACCTGTAGCTTCAAGCACGGCGCGCGACGTTATATTTTCCGACGCGATCAATTCGATCTTGTCCTTCTGGCGGCCAAGTTCCTTCGCAATCCAACCAGCGATTTCGGGATCGCGTTCCGTCAGGCTTTGCGTAAAAAATCCAGAGTTTTGAATGTCATTGGCGGCTGAACTGCTCATGATGGTTCCTTGGTCGTGTTTGGGTTGGATAGTTTGTCGACGCGGCGTTGGTGGCGATCGCCGCCAAATTCCGTTGTTAAAAAGGCATCAAGGCAGGCCTTGGCCATTTCAATGCCAATCAGGCGCGCGCCCATGGCAATCACATTTGCGTCATTATGTTCGCGGGCAAGCCGTGCTGACAATGGTTCGGACACCAAAGCGGCGCGCGCGGCAGGATTGCGGTTCACCGCAATCGAAATACCAATGCCCGATCCACATAAGACAACGCCGCGTTCTGCGGTGCCATCGGCAACAGCGGCGGCAAGCTTGTAGCCATAATCGGGATAGTCGACCGAGCTTTCATCATGCGGTCCGAGATCGCGCACATCATGCCCTGCCGACAGCAGATATTCGACGAGCGCGGATTTCAGCGCAAGGGCGGCGTGGTCTGAGGCGATAGCGATACGCATGGCACATCCTGTAGCAGCATGAGTCGGAATACGCTCCCCCTATGGCAGCGCGCGGCAAAAGGCTATGCCGTATTTGCCCGATTGCGTGGCTTATCCACCAGCTTTAGAGAGGCAGAATGTTAAACGCCGTTTTATCCATCGCCATGCTGTCCGCGTTCCTGCTTCTCTATGGCGCTTGGAAACGTTGGACTCGTGACGGTGCAAGTCAGCAAATGTGGCTGATGATTGCTGCGGCTCTCGTTATTTTTGCAAATGTTGCGATTTGGGTTGTGCCCGACCAAAAGGGGCAGTCATTGGTGACGGGCAGCGTCGACCAACATTAAGAATATTTCACGCAGAGGCGCAGAGGACGCAGAGTTTTTCGCTGACACCTTGGGCTTGTTTCAGGGTGTTGTTTTTGCAACCATCACTCTGCGATCTCTGCGCCTCTGCGCGCAAAAGATCACTTAATGGGTGAGTTCGGGTCCAACCGGAAATCGAGATAGTTGTTCACGGACGCCATCAGCATATCCATTTCATTTTCAAAGAAATGGTTCGCGCGTGGGATTTCGTCGTGGTGAATGGTGATGTGGCGCTGCGTTCGGAGTTTATCGACCAGCTTTTGAACCGCATTTGGATTGACGACCTCGTCATTCACGCCCTGAATGATGATACCCGATGATGGGCAAGGTGCCAGAAAGCTGAAATCATACATGTTTGCGGGCGGCGATACCGAGATAAAACCGCGGATTTCGGGGCGGCGCATCAAAAGCTGCATGCCAATCCATGCGCCAAAGCTGAAGCCAGCGATCCATGTCGTTGACGCTTCGGGGTGGAAGCTTTGCACCCAATCGAGCGCCGATGCTGCGTCAGACAATTCGCCGATGCCATTGTCAAATTCGCCTTCGCTGCGGCCAACACCGCGAAAGTTGAAACGCAGTACGCCAAATCCGCGCGCTACAAATGTTTTGTACAGCTGCTGGGTAATCCGGTCGTTCATTGTGCCGCCTGCTTGGGGGTGCGGATGCAAAATCATTGCAATCGGTGCACGTGGGCGCGGCGGCGGAGAAAAGCGGGCTTCAAGGCGGCCTTCGGGACCGGGAATAGCAATAGCAGGCATATTTTTGTTCGATTCTTAGATGGGTGCCGAGCTTTGCCCGACGGTTCGGGCTTTGCAGGATTTCGTAGAGCTATATAGAAGCAGTGACGATTTTCGCAACTGTCATGGAAACTATGCCCGACCAAGCCCGCATATATTTGGATCACGCAGCGACGACGCCGATCATTCCGGCGGCGCGCGAAGCGATGGCTAATGCGATGGCGCGATGGGCCAATCCATCCTCTCCGCATAGCGAGGGCCGCGCAGCCCGCGCGGCGTTGGAGGACGCCCGTGCCCGCGTTGCTGCCACGCTGAATTGGGATGGTGAAGTCATTTTCACCAGCGGCGCAAGCGAGGCAATTGCAATTGCGCTGCGTGGCTATGATGCGATTGCCAGCGCGGTTGAACATGATGCGGTCTTGGCTGTGGCAGGCGCAACCCGCTTGCCCGTCGGTCCAGACGGTTATGTTGACCGGAGCGCGATCACAGGCTCCGCGCGCTATGCGGTGCAGTCTGTGAATAACGAAACCGGCGTTATGCAACCGATGGCGGAGATCGCCGATATTGTGCGGGCCAATGGCGGAATATTGTTCGCTGATTGCTCGCAAAGCGCCGGAAAGCTGCCATTGCCCGATGTTGATGTGCTGTGCGTATCCGCGCATAAACTGGGCGGCCCGCCGGGAACGGGTGCGTTACTCATCCGCAACCTTGGGCTGCTGTCGCCGACTGGCGGGCAGGAGCAAGGGTACCGCCGCGGCACCGAGAATTTGCCCGCCGCAATCGGGTTTGCGACAGCGCTCGATGCGGGGTTTGCGTGGATGGAAAAGGCCGTTCGGCTGCGAGCAATGTTGGATGCCGAGATCACGGCCAGCGGCGGCATCGTTGTTGCAGAAGCAAGCAACCGGCTGGCGACCATCGGCAGCTACCGCATGCCCGGCGTTGCGGCCTCAAGTCAGCTGATTAACTTTGATATGGCCGGCATCGCGGTCTCCGCCGGAAGCGCGTGTTCATCAGGGACGCTGAAAACCAGCCATGTGCTTGGCGCGATGGGGTGGGGCGAACGGTCCGCGTCTGAAGTCGTCCGTGTCAGTTTCAATGCCGATACCAGCGAAAGCGATGTCGCACGGTTTTTAGACGTCTGGCGCAATATCGTCATCCGCGCCAAAGCGGCATGATTTACCTCGATTATCAAGCCACAACGCCGCTTGCTCCAGAGGCTTTTGCAGCGATGGAGCCTTGGCTGAAGGATGGATTTGCCAACCCGCATAGCGCACATGCAGCGGGTAGGGCGGCCGCTGCTGCGGTAGAGGTTGCCCGTGATCAAATCGCGGCGTTGCTGCCGAAGGACGGGCGCGTGATCTTTACATCTGGCGCGACTGAGGCGATCAATCTGGCCATCATGGGGTGCGGCTTACCCGTGACCGCTGCGGCCACGGAACATGCCGCCGTTTTAGATACTGTTGAATTTCTAAATGGTCGGACTTTGCCCGTCGATGGTTCGGGCTTGATTTGTCACGAAACGCACACGTCTGGTTCCGTTGGTAGGCAGGCGTTAACTGCCATCATGCTCGTCAATAACGAGATTGGGACCATCCAGCCTATTGCGGAGCTGGCAGGAGCCGCACACGCCCAAGGCAATCTGTTTCTATGCGACGCAGTTCAGGCATTTGGCCGCATGCCGATCCCCGATGGTCCCGACATGATCGCTATATCCGCGCATAAAATCCACGGTCCAAAGGGCATTGGCGCCTTGTGGGTGCGTGACGGCGTTGCGCTCACGCCGCAAATGCTGGGTGGTAGGCAGGAGCAAGGCATGCGTTCGGGCACATTGTCGCCTGCATTGTGCGCTGGATTTGGTGCAGCAGCCAAGTTGGCGGCAAAGCGCATGGACGCCGACGCCGCTCATGTGTCGGCCTTGTGGGACCGCGCAGCCAGCGCATTTGCGGACTGGACCATCAACGGTTCGGTGACAGAGCGTTACAAAGGCAATCTCAACATCCGCCGCGACGGCGTCGACGCCGCGCGATTGATATCGGATTGCCGGAACATCGCCTTTTCCGCTGGTTCTGCTTGCGCCAGTGGTTCTGGCCGCCCCAGCCATGTGTTGCGGGCGCTTGGCCTGACCGACGCACAGGCGAAATCATCGATACGTTTGGGTTTTGGCCGCTATACGACGGCGGAAGAGATTGATATGGCCGCAGACGCAATCAACCGGTCAGCAGAGGCGATGTTATGATCAAAGTCACGTTCATCAATGCCGATGGCACGGTCCAGGACGTGGAAGCGGTCGCGGGCCAACGCCTGCTGGAAATCGCCCAAGGCGCAGGCCAGCCGTTGGAAGGCACGTGCGAGGGGCAAATGGCCTGTTCAACCTGCCATGTGATCATTGACAAGCTTTGGTTCGATAAACTCCCCCGGTCGGTTGAGGACGAGGAAGACATGCTCGACCTCGCTACCGGTGCGCGGCGCACCAGTCGCCTGTCGTGCCAAATCGTGCTGACACCCGACCTCGACGGACTGGTGGTTCATATTCCGGCGGAGAGCCGAAATATGCAGGGTCTTTAACCGCCTTCACTTCCCATTCACGAAAAAGCGCCTATATAGGTCGGTGCCGGGTTCGTCCGGCTATGGTGATAAATTGCGGTGTGCAATAGATGCAGCGGACCCGGGGGCGGTACCCGGCAGCTCCACCAAAATCTCTGTTTGTCAGGGGTCTTGGAGGGGCTGAACTAGGATCGACGTGCGTTGAAAAGCATTGTTTTTGCCCGGCATGAATAAGCCGTGAAATGGTTCATAACCAATAGGTGCAAACGATAACGAAGCACTTGCTCTCGCAGCATAATTTTGGGCCTCACGGTCTGAACTTATACTAAAAGAACGCGGCCGGACCGGCCGGGCAACAGAAAGGTTACGGCGGCCCGGGGGGTGCCGAGCAACAGAAACCCCCCACCTAATCCAGCTTTTTCAGGACAAGTGGGAACTGGTTTTCCGGTTAAAAAATGCGCGAGCTATTGAATCGCCGAGCAACAGAATCCTGCGACTTTTCCTTATTTGGTGTGATGCTGAGCGTTAATCCTCGCCGAAGGCTGTATCAAATTCGACCGCCTGAAGCATTTTGGCGGCAGCGATAAAAACCGCGCCTGTGCACAGCACGAAGAACAGTTTTCCGATGTTGCCCGGATATTGGACCAGATACTCCTGACCACGCTTCACGGCACCCAAGCCAAGCGCGTAGGTGATCATGAAGACCTCCAGTTTCGTTTTGATCGTGAACAGGCGTAGGATGCGTTTCATAGTTAACTAAATATAAAGCAATGCCCGTGCCAAATCAGCATTTGCAGATGTGACGATGGTTAACGGACGCGCCGATTGTAAGAAAAACCGACGCTTATGCGAGCGCGGTTAGATCGCACATGGTTAACAGTGCCATGCGCGCCGCGCGTACCTGATCGATCAGTGACGCATCACGCAATTGGTCCGGCACAATCGACTCCGGCCAATATGCAGCAACCACGCTGGCAATCTGGTCGAGCTTAGCCTCATTGGCGATGAAGCGCGGATCGACGGTGGAGGGATCCGCAACCACGCGCAGGCGCAAACAGGCAGGGCCGCCGCCATTGGCCATCGATTGGCGCACATCGACGGGGACGAGCTTGCGAATGGGGCCATTGCCCGCGACCATCTCGCTCAGCCAGCCCCAAACCCGCACATTGTCCTGCGCCTCGCTGGGCAGAATGAGCGCCATGCCGCCGTCGGGGAGGGTCACCAACTGCGCATTGAACAGATAGCTTTGAATAGCATCGGCAAGGCTGACCCGGTCGGCTGGTACAATGATGATCTCTGCCTCGGGCAACAGCCGCTTGATATCGGCGTAGGTCTGCTCGGGATGTTCGAACGCCTGCTCATGGGTGAAAAGCACATGTTCGTTGGCCACGGCAACGACGTCATTGTGGAACGCGCCTGCGGCAATCGCGACCTCGGATTGTTGAACGAACAGCGTTTTTGCGGTGTCTAGACGGTGCGCCCGCGCAATGGCTTTGGATGCCTCAATATGCTGACGTGCGGGGAATGGGCCGCCCGATTTGCCGTATACAAATATCTCAATGCCAGCGTCCCCATGCGTCTGGCACAGCCGCATGAAGTTTGCCGCACCTTCATCGCCAAACGGCGCTGGCACGGGGCCGTGCACTGCAAAATGTGCTTCATCGGCAAATGCCAGTTTTAACTGCGCAAGCGTGCCTGTCCATTCATGGCTGCGGTGCGCCATCGTCAGCAGGTTCGCCGCCGACAAATGACATTTGCCATCCGCTGTATCGGGCGCGGGCGAGACGGTCGCTGCATTGGCCGCCCACATGGCCGACGCCGAAAAAGCCGCGGCGCGGATATGCGGCTCTGCCGATGGCATGTCGGTGGAAAGTCCGGAAAGCCAATTTTGGTTCGGCCGGTCGAGCGGCATGAAGAAACCCTGCGCTAATCCAAGGCGCAGGTTCGCGCGCATCTTTTCGATGCCTTGTAGCGCAGCCGCCTTGGGATAAGACGGCGCGCCGGCATTGTTTGACGATGCCAGGTTGCCGACACTTAAGCCTGCGTAATTATGGCTTGGACCAATAATTCCATCAAAGTTTATTTCAACCAAAGCCATGGTCAGGCCCGCTCGACATAGGTTACCGCATCACCTGCTGAAATGCCCAACGCGCGTGCACAATTGCTGTCGATAATGACGTCTTCGCCTGTATCATCGATCCAACCATAGGCGGCCTTAAACGTATGCAGATGGCCCAGCGTTATCAGCTTTTTGTCACCTGATTTATGTTCACCAACATCATCGCTGACGGCAGTTATTATGACGTCTTTCGCGTCACGGATGCTGCGAATTTGATCTGTACGCGCGGTCATCGTCGGGCCGCCGTCAAAGATATCGATGTAATTTTCCCAAGCAAATCCTTCGTTCTCAAGCATACGCATTGCAGCGCGGCCTGAAGGATGCGGTACGCCGATGACTGTCTTTGCACTGTCGGGAAGCATGGCAATATAGACAGGGTGCTTCGGCATGAGATCAGCGATAAATTGGTTGCCGAACTTAGCATTAAATTCATCCGCCTCTTGAAAGTTCATGCCGAAAAAGCGGCCGGCGACACCGTCCCAAAAGGGCGATCCGCCAGCTTCGTCGATGACGCCACGCAATTCTGCGATCGTGCGGTCGGCAAATCTTGCACGGTGGTTGCGAATGAACAGATATCGGCTACGCGCAATCAACATGCCAAGCCCGCCAGCACGTTCGCCCGGATGCAGGAACAATCCGCCAACTTCCGTTGCGCCTTCTAGGTCCGTTGACAAATTAAGGATGTCCGCACGGAACGTCCGCTCCAGTTCAACGCTATGCTGCGTCAGCGCACCGATGCGATAGCTGTAGAACGGCCATCTTTGGCCAACTTTGCCAAATATCTGGCATGTGCCGCGTACTTCGCCTGTCGCGGTATTTTGCAGAACGAAAACATATGAATCGTCGGCGACTTCCTCACCCACGCGATCAAAGCCAGCGGCCGACCGCTCCAGCTTTTGCATCAAAGCCTTCCGATCAGGTGGCAGGTTGGTGAACCCACCGCCTGTCCTTTTGGCCATTTCATAAATCGGCTGAAGATCGTCCATATTTGCCGGACGGATGATGAAGGTCATAAAGCCCCTTTTTCTGATAAGCGCATAATCGTCAGCGCCGACAATTGTGCGCGTTCGACCAAACTTTCGACGATGAGGAATTCATCCGAACTGTGAATGCTGCCCCCGCGTACGCCCATCGTATCAACAACGGGCACACCGCAGGCCGCGATATTATTCCCATCGCATACGCCGCCGCTGGAACGCCATGCGACTGGGATGCCCAGATCAGCCCCGCATTGCTTGACCAAGCCAAACAGCTTCGCTGCCTCGTCATCAATGGGCTTTGGCGGGCGGCCGAAACTGCCGTGCAGATGCGCGCGCACATCATGCTCGCGTTCAATGTCGGCAATAATCCTGCGCAGGTCCACGTCCGTCTGCTGCACAATCTCTGGCGTGCGCGGGCGAAAGTTCACCCGCAATATGGCATGATCGGGCACGACATTATTGGGACCGCCGCCTTCAATTTTGGCGGGGTTCACCGACAGGCCTTCGCGTGAAAGTCGCTTGAGCCGCAGCGCAAGGTCCGCCGCCGCCAAAAGCGCGTTGCGTCCATCATCGGGGTTCCGGCCGGCATGCGCCGATTTGCCCGAAATGATGATCGAGAAATTGCCACTCCCGCCACGTTCACCCGCCAGCGTACCGTCGGGCAGGGCGGGTTCATAAGTGAGCGCAGCAAGCTTGTTCTGCGCAAGCTGTGCGATCAATTTGGCGGATGATGGCGAACCAACTTCTTCATCGCTGTTGATGAGTATCTGGTATCCCGTTTGTGCGAGTTTTCCGGACGATTCCGCAGCCTTCAAAGCGGCGAGCATCACAGCAATGCCGCCCTTCATATCGGCCACACCGGGGCCATTGAGCGTGGCATCGTCAAGCCAGCGCAATGTCTGAAAATGATGGTCTGCCGGAAACACGGTGTCCATATGTCCGGTAAACAGCAATTGTGTCCGAAATTCCGGGCGAACGGTTATCAGTAAATGCCGCCCATGCGCCACCGTGGTCACCGTTCCGTCGGATAGCACGCGATCCACAGGTTCGGGCTCAACGAGTGTTACTTCGCCAGGCAGGGCGGAGAATGCGTCCGCAAGCAAATTGGCGGTGGTGGCAAGCCCGTCAAGATTGCCTGAGCCGCTGTTGATGGCAGCCCAGTTCTGGACTTGGCCAAGCATGGGTGATTGCTCTATGGTTTCAAGCGCCTGTCGTTCGCTGGCAGATAGCGTGTGCATATCGCATTCTTAGCCTTTGATAATCCAAAGGGCCACCCCTGCTATATGCGTTAACCCACTTCCTTTGCCAGAGCGCACCATTCCGATATGGTTACGGTTTCGGGGCGGCGATCTTCGGCTATTCCAGCCGCGCTCAACGCTTCTAACGCGCCGACGACGCCCTTCAGGCTCTGTCGCAACATTTTACGGCGCTGGCCAAAGGCGGCGCCTGTCAGATTTTCGAGCGCAGACATCTTAACGTCTGCGGGCGCATCCTTCGGCGTGATGTGCACCACCGCCGACATCACCTTGGGCGGGGGCGTAAATGCGGAACGGTGAACAGGCATCGCAATTGCGGCATTTGATCGCCATTGCGCCAATATCGCGAGCCGGCCAAATGCCCCCGTGCCCGGCGCTGCGATAATGCGATCTGCGACTTCACGTTGGAACATCAACGTCAGACTTTTCCAACGTGGCGGCCACTCGTTACCGCCCAACCAGCCGACCGCAAGCGCCGTACCGACATTGTACGGCAGGTTTGAAACAACGTGAAACGGTGCGCCAATTTCAGCGAAGGGATCGATCTTTAACGCATCGCCTTCAATCACGCGCAGCTGACCCGGAAATGCCTCTGACAGTTCAGCTAGGGCAGGAAGGCAGCGATGATCGCGTTCAACGGCCAGCACCTGTGCGCCTGCGCGCAGGAGCGCTCTGGTGAGGCCGCCGGGGCCGGGACCAACTTCATATACATGCTCACCGGCCAAGCTGCCGGGAATCGCGGCAATGCGATCAAGCAGCTTTTCATCGAACAGAAAATTTTGGCCAAGCGCCTTACTTGCGGACAAACCATGCCGCGCAATGACGTCTCTAAGGGGAGGGAGCGACACCGTCATCCGCTAAGATCGGCAGCAGCTAGGCGATGCAACGCCGCAGATTCAGCCATCTTAATGGCAGCAATCATTGAAAGCGGAAGCGCCATGTTCTTGCCAGCAATCCCGAACGCAGTGCCATGGTCGGGCGAGGTGCGAACCACCGGCAGGCCCAGCGTAATGTTTACAGCATCATGAAAATATAGCGTTTTCAAAGGAATGAGGGCCTGATCATGATATGCGCACAAGGCCGCGTCATAATGTGACCGCGCTTCGGCATGAAACATCGTGTCGGCAGGCAAGGGGCCAACAACGTCGAAACCTTCACCGCGAATCTGTTCGATGGCAGGTTCAAATATGTCCAATTCTTCGCGGCCCATATTGCCCGATTCGCCAGCGTGCGGGTTAAACCCGGCAACTGCCAGCCGCGGATTTGCTATGCCAAAATTACGTTGCAGGCCCTTGGCTGTCGCACGAAGCCTTTGGCGGATAAGCCGACCGTCAAGCTTTTCCGCGACGGACGCAAGCGGGATATGCGTCGTCATTGGAACAACGCGCAGGTCAGGCCCAGCAAGCATCATCACGGCGTTGTTTTTGGAAACGCCGCAACGCTCTGCAATAAACTCTGTTTGCCCTGGATGCGTGAAGCCCACCGCGTATAATTGCGCCTTGGATACAGGGCCAGTGACCAACGCGGCGGCACTGCCAGCACGGGCAAAGCCAATCGCCATTTCAAGTGCTTGATAGGCGCAATGCGCGCCATCAAGATCCGGGACACCCGGAACAATCGAAATACAGTTATGGACTTGGATAACCGGAAGAGCCGTATCAAAATGCGCAAAGGTTTCGGCCGGATCTTCAATGCGGACGACCGGGCCATTCCAATGCGGCGCGAAGCTGGCGATATCGCCAATTGCGAAGAAAGGCGCCAATCCAGCTGCGTGGCGAGCCTCCCACGCTTTACCTATTATCTCCGGCCCTATGCCCGCCGGGTCACCGACCGAAACGGCCAGTGGCAGTTCCAGTCGGCCAACCGACATCAGTTATATTCGATAACAGCGTCGCGGCGCAAATCGCGTAGGTAAATCCGGGCGCGTTTGTTGACGCGCTCTTCTTCCAGCCGCGACATGATTTCGTCGAAGCTTTCAGATGACGTTTCCTGCGGGGCATCACGACCACATAAGACGAAAACGCGAACGCCGTCTTGCAGCGAGCCATAAGGCGGTGTCGATTGTCCAATCTGCAGATCAAGCATGACCTGCTGCAACGGGGCAGGAAGCTCGCGGATTTTAATGCCGTCGCGGTTGACGACATCGGCGCCCAGTTTGCGCGCCATTTCGTCAGCGGCGCCACAGCCTGTGATTTGCTGCGTTTCTTCGCTAAATTGTTTTACCAGCGGCGCAACTTCGGCTTCCGCCGTGCCTTTTGGAAACGTAATCGCGACCTGTTTTAAGCTGAGCACGGAGTCGCGTGGATCGGATGTTGCGACCTGACGCTGGTCGATCAACAGCAATATCGAAATCCCGCCGGGCGAGGCAACTGCTTGAATCTCGTTCGCGTTCATGTTGGCGGCCGCATTGGCGAGTGATTGCGGAAGCTGCGCCAAGGACAGCCATCCAAGGTCACCGCCGACCGACGCGGTTGAGGCTTCAGAAAACTGACGGGCATATGCGACAAAGTTACCGCCCTGACGCAGCTGTTCGATGATTTTCTTCGCGTTCTCGGTGACCGCGGGCATCGTTTCAGGCGTTGCGGACAGATATATCTCACCCAAACGATATTCCGTGGTTCCCTTGGTTGCCTTGATACGCTCGATAATGGCATTCACTTCATCGTCGCTGACATTGGCTGATGGTCGCACATTGCGCGACAACAGGCGGCTCCAGGAAAGTTCGCCCTTAATCTGGCGCTTCAACGTCGCTACGGATGAACCGATAGAGATTAGATATTTTTCCACCTCATTCGCGGGCCGATTGAAATTCTGCTGCGCCACGCGATTGAAATACTGATTCACTTCAGCGTCGGTGACTTCAATCTCATTGGCGGCGGCTTCTTGAATTTGAAGCGTTTCATCAATCAGGTTCGTCAGAATCTGTGCACGAAAACGCGCCAATTCTTCCGGTGGAAGCTTGTTTTCATTGGCAGCAACGATCAGCGCGAGGCGGTGATCAATGTCTGTGCCTGTGATAATCTCGCCATTCACCTGCGCCGTCGCGCGGCGCACATTTGGGTCGTTTTTGCCAAATAGTTGCTGTCCGTCTGGAATGGCTAATTGGGCTTCTTGTGCAGCATCATTGCCGACAGTTTGTGCGATCAGCGGTGTCAGCGCCGTTGCGGAAACGAGCATGGCGACGAGGGACAGGCGCTTGAATAACTTCATTGATTTACATCCAGTACACAGACAGTTCGAGGGGACGGGTAACCAGGCACTGCTGAACAGCAGATGAGCAGTATCATCCTTCTCCGCGAATTTATTCCAGATGCTTTACACACCGAGATTGCGAAATGCCAGACGGAACAGAAAGCTGTTCCCACGCTGCGAATCTCCGACAGGTTGATAATCGCGTCGCCACGCCAGGCTTAACGACAAGCAATCGTCATCATAGGCAATGCCAAGCCGGTGCCGGATAGGATCGAAGCCATCGGAAATGCTTGTCGGATCCTCTGCTGTGTCCGTCAAATCGACAATTGTAGATCCAAATACCGACCAAAAACGTGCAACACGCACGCGTCCTGCCAAACGAATTTCTTCACGGTCGGTGAGGTCTTCGAGGGTCGGGCCAACATTACGATTGAGCTTCAGATAACCCGCCTGAACATATGTGCCGCGTGATCCTATTGTGGCATCGACCTCATTACGGCGTATCGACAAATTGTCTTTATCGAGGCGGAAGCGGTGCGTGAGTTTCACCAAGTCTTTGAAACGAAATTCGGATCGCCCCACAATATCCGATGCCTTGTCAGATAAGCCTGTTCCATCAGGGAAAATCGACCCTCGGTCAGACAGGCGATAACTTTGGCCCAGGTTGATGTTAGCGGTAAAGTCTGATTTGCGTAATGCCCAGTCGAACCCGTATGTAATGCGCAGGTCGTCTTCGAAACGGTCGTAGCCGGGGAATCGGTTTAGCGCGAACAGGTTGCTGTCTTCCAAATCGACGGCGCGCGAATCTTCATTTGGAATGTTCAAATTGGAAATCGACGGCGCTGCGACCATTTGAACGCGGGGCGTAAGAATCTGCGTGCCGCCAAAGGCTTCACCGACAAAAGGCCATTTTATATCAGCTGCAGTGGCGAAAATGGCGCGGTGCTGCCACCCTGAATCTCCGCGGTATATAGCAGTCAGCGTGCTGGCATTTTCGTCGCTGTGGTACACATCCCCGCGCGCGAGCGCCGTGAGCGTTAGTTCCTGCCCAAGCGGGGTTATTTTGCGCAGGTCCCATTTGGCGGACGAAAATGCGCGCTGCGTGTCTTGCCCCTCGGTTCGGCTGATGGCCAGGCTATTGGCTTGCAGCTGGATTGTGCCGCCGATAACGGGCGCATCCATGCGCAGGCGGTAATCAATTTCGGGCAGGGCGATTGGCGCGAGACCTTGGCGATCGCTCACGCGCAGGGTCTGGACTGACCAGCCTGCGAGCGAGAAGTAGCCGTTGTCATCAATCCGTTCGGCAGCAAAGGTCGAGCGGAGCCTGTCATCCCGGCTGATGTCATAACGACGCAAAAACGTGCGGTCCGACGCATAGCGGCCTGATGCCGAAATAGACCAATTGGGGTCGAGCTGGAACTTGCCTGCACCTTCGAGATAGCCACGGAAAACATCTGCGCCGACAGGTGTCGAAGTGCCGCCTGTATTGATACGATTGCTATAGGTTCCGTATGCGCTCAGATCGATAGCGCCATTTTTTTCGAGCGTCCGGAAATTTAGTCTGCCCAACGGCGCTGCGCCGGAAAAAGCGGTTATCGCTGCGGTCGCATCCCGATTTTCGGATATGCGCCAATAATAAGATTGCTCAAGCTCAGCGCCGTTATTCCGCGAAAAACCGATGCTGGGTACAAGAAAGCCACTGCCAGCTTTGGTATCGACGGGGTGCGACAGAAATGGCAGCGGAATGACCGGCAGGCCAAACAGTTCGATCCGTGCGCCTTTGTAAACGACGCGCTTTTTGCTGGGGTCGTAAACGACCTTTACGGCTTTGACTTCCCAGCTTGGTCTTTTTGGACAGCCGTCCGTGCCGATAACTTTGCACGCCGTATATGCCGCATAATCAAGCGTATATATGCCGTCTTTCCGCCCACCGCGTTTGGCGGCAAGCCGGCTTTCGTCCGCCAAAACGACAAGTAGATTGTTGATGACGCCGTCTTTCAAGGCATCGGTCAGTTCAATCTTGTCACCATAGGCGACGTCGCCTTCTGGGCCGATTGCGCGGATGGCGCCTTCAGCGAAAACCCTCCCGCTTTTGCGGTCCCAGATGATATTGTCGGCGCGCACCGTGTAACCCTCGCGGCTGGCAATAACGTCGCCTTTTGCGGTGACGGTTTCTGTGTTGGAGTCATATTCAACAACAGCCGCATCGAATTCGATTTGGTCGCTGGCCTTTTGGGACACTGCCGGTGAGGATCCAGTTTGGGCAAATGCGAACGAGGACACAGACCCGCATCCGATGAAAATCGGAACAAGCAAAAAGTGCGATAAAAAGGTGCGGGTGGCGGGGATGTTCATAAAAACCGTGATGTCCTTTATCGCCCCTATCGCATCGGGTCCACCCATCATCCCATTTAACGCTGTATTTGCGATTAACAGTGGAAATTTAGCCCCTATCTTTTGCTTTAATCCAAGGGTGAATTAGGCCTATAGGTCTGTAATCCTGTTATCCGCAAAAAGGCATATCGTTTCCATGAAGATCAATTTTACCGATGTACGCCCCCAAGATGCTGACGTCCTCGCGTTCATCGTAACAAAAACCACCTTCGCCGACTTCACATTTCCCTTGGAAAATAGCGATATCGTGCACGCAACCGCAAAGTTGGCGCGTTTTGAAGGTGCGGCAGGGCAAAGTTTCCTGCTCATCAACGAAGAGGGTGGCAAGCTTGTTCGGATCATTTTGGTCGGTGTCGCGGATGGTGAAGCCGGCGATTATCAAAAGGCGGGCGGCGACATTGTTGCCAAGGTTCAGACCTCGGGCGCCAAACATATTGCCATTCATGGCGCGAACCTGAGCGCGAAAGCAGCCGCAGAAACGGCTTATGGTGCAACATTGCGCAACTGGCGCATGGATAAGTACCGCACCAAATTGGCTGAAACGTCCAAGCCGACGGTCGAAACATTCACGGTTGCAGGCGCGCCAGCAGACGCAAGCACCCTGTGGCCGAGCTATCATGCAATTGCTGAAGGCGTTGCCTTGACCAAGGAACTGGTCACTGAACCTGCCAATATCATTTACCCTGAAAGCTTCGTTGAACGCTGTAAACATCTTGCGGAGCTTGGCGTCGAAATCAGCGTGCTGGATGACAAGGACATGGCTGCGCTCGGAATGGGGGCGCTGCTTGGCGTCGCACAGGGCTCGCGTCGTCCGGCCCGTTTGCTGGTGATGAAGTGGGACGGAACCGGCGGTTCGCAAGAGCGGCCCGTTGCTTTGGTCGGTAAGGGCGTAACCTTTGATACCGGCGGCATTTCCATCAAGCCCGCTGCGGGTATGGAAGATATGAAGTGGGATATGGGCGGCGCAGGCGCTGTCGCAGGCGCGATGAAGGCGCTCGCTGGTCGTAAGGCAAAGGCGTATGTTGTCGGCGTCTGCGGCCTCGTGGAGAACATGCCTGACGGCAACGCACAACGCCCCGGTGACATTGTGACATCCATGTCCGGCCAAACCATTGAGGTGCTGAATACCGACGCAGAAGGGCGTTTGGTTCTCTGTGATGCGCTGCATTGGGTTCAGGAAAAGTATAACCCTGAATATGTCGTCGATCTCGCAACATTGACCGGCGCGATTATCGTATCGTTGGGCAGTGAATATGCTGGCCTGTTCTCGAACAGCGATGAACTCGCCGACAAGTTGACCGCTGCGGGTAAGGCCTCAGGCGACCCGCTGTGGCGTTT
This sequence comes from Pseudomonadota bacterium, assembly GCA_041169905.1. Lineage (GTDB taxonomy): Bacteria > Pseudomonadota > Alphaproteobacteria > Sphingomonadales > Sphingomonadaceae > Sphingorhabdus_B. Next base: position 19,821 of record JBEEIJ010000093.1, read on the forward strand.
CCCGCTTTCGAAGGCCTATGACAAAATGATCGATAGCCCTATCGCCGACATGAAGAATATCGGTGGCAAGGGCGCGGGGTCCATCACCGCTGCACAATTCTTGGGTCGTTTCATCAAGGACGGCGTCAAATGGGCGCATTTGGACATCGCAGGGACCGTATGGGCCGATAAGGCGGGGCCCGTGTGGGACAAGGGCGCAACCGGCTTTGGCGTGCGTTTGCTTGACCGGTTTGTCGCGGATAATTTCGAAGGTTGATGTTGCCGCGACATGCAGGTCGATTTTTACCAACTCACGCGCGATCCTGCTGAAAAAGTATTGCCTGCCATTGCCCAGCGAATCTTGGACAATAAAGGGCGGTTGCTGATTATCAGTGATGATGCGGGCCAGCTGGATGCGATCTCTGGCGCGTTGTGGACCGCAAGGGCGGACAGCTTTTTAGCGCACGCAAAATCGGGGGAGGGCGATGATGCACTTCAGCCGATATTGTTGTCGCACGATACCGATGCACCAAATGGCGCCAAATTTGTTGCCTTGGCTGATGGTAATTGGCGTGCGGTTGCCGAAGATTTTGATCGGGTCTTTTATCTTTTTCCACCGGAACAGACCGACAATGCGCGGTCGGCATGGCGCACATTGGGTGATGGGGTAGAGCGGCGCTATTGGAAACAGGACGGCGGCAAATGGGTCCAAGGCCCATAAAGCTTGCACTCAACGTGCAGCGACGTTAGATGCGCGCCAAATTCCCCCTACACATATGGAGCTTTTCATGTCGGTTACCCGCACTTTTTCGATCATTAAGCCTGACGCAACGCGTCGCAACCTGACTGGCGCAGTCACCAAGATGCTTGAAGAAGCCGGCCTGCGCGTCGTTGCTTCAAAGCGCATCCACATGACCCGCGAACAGGCCGAAGGCTTCTATGCCGTCCACAAAGAACGCCCATTTTTCGGCGAACTCGTTGATTTCATGATCAGCGGTCCAGTTGTCGTTCAGGTTCTTGAAGGCGAAAACGCCATGCAGCGTAACCGCGATATCATGGGCGCGACAAACCCTGCAAATGCTGAACCCGGCACGATCCGCAAGGAACTGGCTGAAAGCATCGAAGCGAACAGCGTCCACGGTTCGGACAGCGATGAAAACGCAGCGATTGAAATCGCTTATTTCTTCAAGCCAGAAGAAATCGTCGGCTAAACCCGATCAATCTAAGATTACCTGACACCAAGCGCGAAGTGCGCGCTTGGTGTCAGTGTTCCTCAATTCGCGGTTCGAAAAAGCCTATGGAGCCTGCAACGGATTAGGCCGAGCCGAATATATCCAGAAATTTCGTGAGCTTTTTTGGCGCTACTGCGCGCCAACTTTTGGCGATCCATTCGCCGATATGGTCCCAATCGGTATCACCCAGGTCGAGCCTGATGCCCACCCAGCCATCGCCGAAATAGGCGGGGCGGTAATATCTCTCATCATCGTTATCGATCAGCATGGCCTGTTCTTCGACGCCGCTAATTTTGACCAAAAGCGCGGTTCTGCCGTCGCCATGATGGTCGATGGAAACATAAGCAAATTTCTTGCCGCCGACGAT
>JBEEIJ010000094.1:0-16125 GCA_041169905.1 Pseudomonadota bacterium
CGCGGGTCAAACGACAATAAGGCTGCGTTGACCGGTATCGTCCTTGCACTGCAATATTTGCGCGCAGAGAAGTTTGAACCCACGCGCGATATCATTGTGCTGTTCACCGGTGATGAAGAGACGATCGGCAACGGTGCACGGCGCGCGGCGACCGAATGGCGCGAGCTTGTTGACGCAGAATTTGCGCTCAATGGTGACGCTGGTGGTGGATCGGTGTTTCCAGACGGGCGCGTTGAAGGCTTTGGTATTCAGATCGCTGAAAAAACCTATGCCGATTTCCGGCTGACCGCGGTGAACCGTGGCGGGCACAGCAGCGTGCCGCGTCCGGACAATGCGATATATGCGTTGGCCAATGCACTCACCGCAGTGGAGCGTCATCGCTTTCCCGCCATGATTAACGATGCCACACGTGCGAGTTTCGAGATGCTGGCAAAAGGCGATAGTGGCCAATTTGGTGAGCTGCTGCGCAGATATCTGGCCGATCCCCAAGATCGTGAAACCGCCGATCTGTTAGAAGCGATGGACCCGGGAAGCACGCGCACGCGCTGTGTCGCAACGATGTTGTCGGGCGGTCACGCGCCAAATGCCTTGCCCCAAAAAGCCGAAGCCAATGTGAACTGCCGCATTTTTCCCGGCGTCAAAACAGAAGATGTCCGGCAGCAACTGCAAACCCTTTCAGGGCCCGATGTCACGGTATCGGCCGTGGAAGGATCGCAAACACCCGAAACGGCACCATCACCTATGCGCGATGACATAGTCCAAGCCTATCGGGCCGCTGTCGCAACCCGCTTTCCCAACGCGCCCGTTCTGCCATTCCAGTCGGCGGGCGCCACCGACGGGGCGTTTTTACGGTCCGCTGGTATTCCCGTTTATGGTTTTGGTGGCCTTTGGAGCATCGTCGGACAGAAAGAGGGCGCGCATGGCCTAGATGAACGCGTCTGGGCCGAAGGATTCCATGGCCAGGTCCCTATCTGGATGGAAATGTTGCGGCGGGTGGCTGGTAACTGACAGGGTGCATTTCATGCGTTATTGCTATTGCGAACTGTTATTAGAAAAAGCCTTAGCTTTGGACCTTTATTGGGTTGTTATCCACAGCGATTCGGCGTAACGACGCCGCAATTCCGCTAAAAAGCCCTAAGGGAAGGACAGTTTTGTATGGCTCGCAAAAAAATTGCGCTTATTGGCGCCGGTAATATCGGCGGCACACTTGCTCACCTCGCTGCATTGAAAGGCCTCGGCGACATCGTCTTGTTCGACGTTGTTGAAGGCATTCCCCAGGGCAAGGCGCTTGACCTGTCGCAATGTGGTCCTGTCGAAGGCTTCGATGCCAAGATTACCGGCTCCAACGATTATGCCGACATTGCTGGCGCCGACGTGATCATCGTCACCGCTGGTGTCGCGCGCAAGCCCGGCATGAGCCGCGATGATTTGCTGGGCATCAACCTGAAGGTCATGAAGGCCGTGGGCGAAGGCATTGCCGCGAACGCGCCAAACGCATTCGTCATCTGCATCACCAACCCGCTCGACGCGATGGTATGGGCGCTGCGCGAATTCTCCGGTCTGCCACACCACATGGTTGTCGGCATGGCAGGCGTTCTCGATTCGGCACGCTTCAGCCACTTCCTTGCGGACGAATTCAATGTGTCGGTAAAAGACGTCACCAGCTTCGTGCTTGGCGGCCATGGCGACACAATGGTGCCCGTCATTCAATATTCAACCGTATCGGGTATTCCTGTTCCAGACCTTATCAAAATGGGCTTTTCGACGCAGGAGCGCATTGACGCAATCGTGCAGCGCACGCGCAGCGGCGGCGGTGAAATCGTTGGTCTGCTTAAAACCGGCTCTGCTTTCTACGCGCCGGCAACAAGCGGTATCGCGATGGCCGAAGCTTATTTGAACGACCAAAAGCGCGTTCTTCCAGCCGCGGTGCATCTGACCGGCCAATATGGCGTCGACAATCTATATGTCGGCGTACCCGTCGTCATTGGCGCCGGCGGTGTTGAAAAGGTCGTCGAAATTGCGCTTGATGATGAAGCCAAGGGCAACCTCGCGGTCAGCGTCGATGCGGTCAAGGAACTGCTTGTCGCATGTAAGGCAATTGATTCCTCGCTGAACTAAGCGAACCCCCGAATTTAGGAGACGTATGTGAGCATCCTCATCAACAAAAACACCAAGGTCATCACGCAAGGTATGACCGGTGCCACTGGCACATTCCATACCGAACAGGCGCTTGCTTATGGCACGCAGATGGTCGGCGGTGTTACCCCCGGCAAGGGCGGAACAACGCATATTGGCCTGCCGATGTTTGACACGGTGCTTGAGGCCAAGCAAACAACGGGTGCGGATGCGTCGGTTGTATATGTGCCACCACCCTTTGCGGCCGATTCGATCCTTGAAGCCATCGACGCGGAAATCCCGTTGATCGTTTGCATCACCGAAGGCATTCCTGTGCTCGACATGGTCAAGGTAAAGCGCGCATTGTCGGGCTCGAAATCACGTCTGATTGGCCCGAACTGCCCTGGCGTTCTGACGCCCAATGAATGCAAAATCGGCATCATGCCCGGCAGCATCTTCTCGGCAGGTTCGGTCGGCGTGGTTTCACGTTCAGGCACGCTCACTTATGAAGCCGTGTTCCAGACCACAGCGGAAGGCCTTGGCCAGACCACTGCGGTTGGCATTGGCGGAGACCCTGTCAACGGCACCAACTTCATCGATTGCCTTGAGCTGTTCCTTGCCGATGATGCGACCAAGTCCATCATCATGATCGGTGAAATCGGCGGCAGCGCAGAAGAAGAAGCTGCACAGTTCCTGATCGACGAAGCCAAAAAGGGCCGCAAAAAGCCAATGGCTGGTTTCATCGCCGGACGCACTGCACCTCCCGGACGCCGCATGGGCCATGCTGGTGCCATCGTATCGGGCGGCAAGGGCGACGCAGAAAGCAAGATCGCAGCAATGGAAGCAGCCGGCATCCGCGTATCGCCGTCACCATCGTTGCTCGGCAAGACATTGGTCGAGGTGCTGAAGGGTTGAGTTTTGGGCGTTTCATAAACGTGTTGGAATCCAACCCACGCTGGAAAACACACATTTGTGTTCCCCGGCGCAGGCCGGGGTCCAGCCTAAAATGGAACGTCGATTGCCTTGGTTCTGGACCCCAGTCTTCGCTGGGGAACACAGCGGCCAACTAAAAGATGGATCAGCCGGGTTATGTTTACATCATGGCCAACAAACGAAACGGCACGATCTATCCTGGAGTGACAAGTAACTTGCAGCAGCGGTGCTTTCAGCATCGCAATGGTTTGATTGACGGCTTTACCAAACAATATGGGTGCAAACTTCTCGTTTGGTATCAGCGGTTCGAAAATCTGCATGATGCGCGGCGGCGCGAAGTGCAGATGAAAAGTTGGAAGCGGCTTTGGAAGTTGCGTGAGATCGAACAGATGAACCCCCACTGGGCGGATCTGTACGAGACATTAGTTTGATGTTGGACCCCGGCGATCGCTTGGGCACACGAGGTATTTTATGGGCTTAGAAAACCAAGATTTTGAAACTGAGCAAGGTCCAAGCTGGGCACGTTCGAATTGGCCTTTGTCCATCACCGATGACCTGACGGCTTCGCTCGATCCGACGCAGATGGCAGTCGAAGTGAAGGCCGCGGCGAAGGCTGCTGGCAAGCCCATGGCAGAAGCAGACGCCGTTGCCGCTGCGAGCGATTCTATTCGCGCAATGATGCTGGTCCGCACCTATCGTGTGCGCGGGCATCTGGCGGCGAACCTTGATCCGCTTGGTCTTTCCAAGCAGGACATTCCCGCTGACCTTACCCCCGAATATCATGGCTTTTCTGGCGCAGACCTCGACAAGCGGGTCTATGTCGGCGGCACGCTCGGTCTCGAATGGACGACAGTTCGTGAACTCGTCGATACGCTGCGCGCCAATTATTGTGGCCCTGTTGGCCTCGAATATATGCATATTTCCGACGTCGAAGAGCGCCGGTTCCTGCAAGAGCGGATGGAGGGCAAAGATGCCGCCATCCAATTCACGCCCGAAGGCAAAAAAGCCATCCTCGGTAAAGTCATCGAGGCGGAGCAATATGAAAAATTCCTTGGCCGCAAATATGTAGGTACGAAGCGGTTCGGCCTTGATGGTGGCGAATCGATGATTCCCGCACTCGAAGCCGTCATCAAATATGGCGGCCAGCTGGGCGTGCGCGAAATCGTTTACGGCATGCCGCATCGTGGCCGTCTCAACGTTTTGGCCAATGTGATGGCAAAGCCATACCGCATCATCTTCCACGAATTTTCGGGCGGAAGCGCGAACCCTGACGATGTTGGCGGTTCAGGCGATGTGAAATATCACCTCGGCACCAGCACCGACCGCGAATTTGACGGCATCAAGGTGCATATGAGCCTAGTGCCAAACCCTTCGCACCTGGAAGCGGTGAACCCTGTCGTGCTCGGCAAGGTGCGCGCGAACCAAACGGCACGCGATGACCTTGGCAAGCATGAACAAGTGCTGCCCGTGCTTCTACATGGTGACGCGGCCTTTGCTGGTCAGGGCATCGTTTGGGAGTGCCTCGGCTTTTCCGGCATTCGTGGGTATAATACCGGCGGTTGCTTGCACTTTATCGTGAACAACCAAGTTGGTTTTACAACCAGCCCGCAATATGCGCGGTCTTCGCCTTATCCATCCGACGTCGCAAAAGGCGTTCAAGCGCCGATTTTCCACGTTAATGGTGATGACCCCGAAGCGGTAACCTTCGCATGTAAAATTGCGATCGAATTCCGCCAGACATTCCACCGCGACATCGTCATCGACATGTGGTGCTACCGCCGCTTTGGCCATAATGAAGGCGACGAACCCGGTTTCACGCAGCCATTGATGTACAAGGTCATCAAGGGCCACCCCGGAGTTAGCAGCTTGTACGCCAAACGGCTTGAGGCCGAGGGTGTGATCGATGCGAACTGGGCGGACGAGCACGCCATGCGCTTTGTGCAGACGCTCGAGCAGGAATTTGCCAGCGCAGCCGACTATAAGCCCAATGCCGCTGACTGGTTTGGCGGACGTTGGTCGGGCCTTTCCAAGCCAGCCGATCCCGAAACCGCCCGCCGGAATGTGCAAACAGGTATTTCCAAAAAGCTGTTTGACAGCATGGGCCGCACGCTGACCACTGTGCCCGAAGGCCACAATATTCACCCCACACTCAATCGTGTGCTCGATGCCAAAAAAGCCATGTTCAGCACAGGCGCGAACTTTGACTGGGCAACAGGCGAAGCGCTCGCGTTCGGATCTTTGCTTTCCGAAGGTTATGGCGTGCGCCTATCAGGCCAAGATTCGGGCCGCGGTACGTTCAGCCAACGCCACGGCGTTTGGGTCGACCAAACGACTGAGGAAAAATACATCCCGCTGGCAACATTGCCGCATGGCCGTTTTGAAATTCTCGACAGTCCCTTGTCGGAATTCGGCGTGCTGGGTTTTGAATATGGCTATGCCGGTGCCGAACCCAAGACATTGGTGCTTTGGGAAGCGCAATTTGGCGACTTCGTGAATGGTGCGCAAACCATGATCGATCAGTTTATTGCCGCCGGTGAAGCGAAATGGTTGCGCGCCAATGGCCTCGTGATGCTGTTGCCGCATGGCTATGAAGGACAAGGTCCGGAACACAGCTCCGCACGGCTTGAGCGCTTCCTGCAATTGTGCGCCGAAGACAATATTCAGGTCGCAAACTGCACGACGCCTGCAAATTATTTCCATTTGCTGCGCAGGCAGATGGCACGGCCATTCCGCAAACCGCTTATCGTCATGACGCCAAAATCATTGTTACGGCACAAGCTTGCGGTGTCCAAGGCAGAGGATTTCCAAGGCGAAAGCCACTTCATGCGGATCCTGTCGGACACCAACGCGCCTGCGGACAAGGATGTCAAACGATTGGTCCTATGTTCGGGCAAGGTTGCGTATGACCTGATGGAAGCGCGCGATGCATCGGGTGACACAAACACCGCCATTGTCCGCATCGAGCAGCTATATCCCTTCCCGGCCGAACCATTGATTGTCCGGTTGAAGCGTATGACCAATTTGGAAGAGGTCGTTTGGGCCCAGGAAGAGCCGCGCAACGCCGGCAGCTGGAGCTTCGTCGACCCCTATTTGGAAGAATGCCTCGCAGAAGCCAATGTCGGCCCAGCCCGCGCACGTTATGCCGGACGCAAAGCCGCAGCCGCGACAGCCACGGGTCTTGCCAAGCGCCACCAAGCCGAACAGGCCGCGTTGGTTGCAGACGCATTGGGCCACAATGTCCGCGAAGAAATCCGTCGCCAACGTACTGGGGGAGCCAAGCCGGTTACCCCTCCATCCTCCTGAGGATTGAATTATGAGCACTGAAGTTAAAGTCCCCGTATTGGGCGAGTCCATCACTGAAGCAACCCTTGGCCAATGGCTGAAGAAACCCGGTGAGCCGGTTGCGGTCGATGAACCGATAGCCAGCCTTGAAACCGACAAGGTCGCGGTCGAAGTGCCGTCGCCTGTTGCCGGCATCATGGGTGCCTATGCTGTTGAGGAAGGCGCGACCGTTAATGTCGGCGCGGTCATTGGTTCGATCGATGCTGGCACCGGAGCCGCAGCAGCACCTGCTGCAGCCGCGTCCGCTGTAGCCCCTGCCGTTACGAGCACCGCTGCGCCTGCGCCGGCCGCTGCTTCGGAAAATAGCGATCTGCCCTTGTCACCTGCGGTCCGCCGCTTGGTGCTTGAGCTCGGCATTGACCCAAGCAAGATCAAAGGCACGGGCAAGGATGGCCGCCTGACCAAGGAAGATGTTGTTGCGGCTGCAAAGGGTGCGCCTGCGCCTGCAGCCACTTCGGCATCAACCGCAACCCCCGCTGCGTCTGTACCAACAGGTGCGCGTCAGGAAGAGCGCGTGAAGATGACGCGCCTGCGCCAGACAATCGCAAAGCGTTTGAAGTCTGCACAAGACACCGCGGCGCTGCTGACGACCTTTAACGATGTCGATATGTCCGCCGTGATCGAAGCGCGCGCGACCTACAAAGACCTGTTTGAAAAGAAGCACGGCGTGCGTCTCGGCTTCATGGGCTTCTTTACCAAGGCTGTTGCTTTGGCGGCGCGTGACGTTCCGGCCGTTAATGCACAGATCGATGGCGACGAAATCGTTTATCACAATTATCTCGACGTCTCGGTTGCGGTTAGCGCGCCAAATGGCCTCGTCGTGCCCGTGGTGCGCAACGCCGACGCCATGAGTTTTGCCCAGATTGAAAAGGCGATTGGTGATTTTGGTGCAAAGGCAAAGGCTGGCGCGCTCACCATGGAAGATATGTCGGGCGGAACCTTCACCATTTCCAACGGCGGCGTGTTCGGCAGCCTGATGTCGACCCCGATTATCAACCCGCCACAGTCCGCCGTGCTGGGTCTTCACCGTATCGAAGACCGCCCCGTTGTCCGCGACGGACAGGTTGTCGTTCGCCCAATGATGTATTTGGCACTAAGCTACGACCACCGTCTCATCGACGGCCGCGAGGCAGTAACTTTCCTGAAAATCGTCAAAGAGGCGATTGAAGACCCGACCCGGTTATTGATCGACCTTTAAGGAGCTGAGCCATGGCAGAACATGATTATGACCTGATCGTTATCGGTGCAGGTCCGGGCGGTTATGTTGCCGCAATCCGTGCCGCACAGCTCGGCCTGAAAACAGCCTGCGTCGAAAGCCGCGAGACATTGGGTGGCACGTGCCTCAACGTCGGCTGCATTCCGTCAAAAGCCTTGCTTCATGCATCCGAAATGTACCATGAGGCGCAATCGGGATCGCTGGCGAAATTCGGCATCGATTTTAAGGGCGTCTCGCTCAACCTCGACCAAATGCACGCCGAAAAAGCGAAGGCTGTGACCGAATTGACCGGCGGCATCGAGTTTCTGTTTAAAAAGAACAAGGTTGATTGGCTCAAGGGCCGCGCCGCATTCACGTCAGCCAACAGTGTCGATGTGGCCGGCAAAAATTACACCGCCAAAAACATCATGGTCGCGACAGGATCATCGGTAACGCCATTGCCCGGTGTCGAAATAGACCAAAAAATTATCGTCGATTCCACCGGCGCGCTGGCTTTGCCCAAAGTGCCAAAGCATATGGTCGTCATCGGCGGCGGTGTTATTGGACTTGAGCTTGGCAGTGTCTGGTTGCGTCTTGGCGCGCAAGTGACTGTGGTTGAATATCTTGACCAGATCCTGCCCGGCATGGACGGCGAAGTCCGCAAGGAAGCCGCCAAGATCTTCAAAAAACAGGGCTTCAACCTGCGCATGGGCACCAAGGTTACGGGCGCAACGGTAAAGGGCGGCATGGCCACGCTGACGGTTGAACCATCGGCAGGCGGCGCAAGCGAAACGATTGAGGCAGATTGCGTACTGGTTGCGATTGGCCGCCGACCAAATACCGATGGCCTTGCAATGGAAAAGGCAGGTCTCACGGTCAACGCGCGCGGACAGATTGAAATTGGTCATGATTTCCAGACCAATGTCCCCGGCATCTACGCGATCGGCGATGTTTGCCCCGGCCCGATGCTGGCGCATAAGGCAGAAGACGAAGGCATTGCCGCGGCAGAATTTGTTGCGGGCCTGACGGGTATCGTCAACCATGACGTCATCCCGGGCGTGGTCTACACCTACCCTGAAATTGCCAGCGTTGGCCTAACCGAAGAAGAAGCGAAGGCACATGCTGCTGCTTCGGGTAGCGAGATCAAGGTTGGCAAATTCCCGATGATGGCCAACAGCCGTGCGAAAACAAATCGCACCACCGACGGTTTCGTCAAAGTCATTTCCGATGCAAAAACCGACCGCGTGCTTGGCGTGCATATCATCGCATCCATCGCCGGAAGCATGATCGCCGAAGCAGCTGTGGCTATGGAATTCGGCGCCACGTCGGAAGATATTGCATATACCTGCCATGCCCACCCGACCCATGCCGAAGCCTTGAAGGAAGCGGCCATGGCCGTGACCGGCAAACCGATCCACATGTGATGATTACCCAAGCGGCCCAAATAGCCCCGGCCATGATTTCATGGCTGGATCTATTTGGGATCGCTGTATTTGCTGCATCGGGCGCTCTCGCCGCGGCGCAACGCAAACAGACGCTTGTCACCTTCTCCTTCTTTGCGCTGGTGACCGGCGTGGGTGGCGGCACCGTTCGTGACCTGCTCATCGGTGCGCCGGTTTTCTGGGTTCAGGATTGGCGTGTTGCCGCAACCTGTCTCGTGACCGCCGGGCTGGTGTGGGTAACGCCGCAGCATCTTTGGAAGCCGCGTGCGCTTGATTGGTTCGATGCTGTGGGCATTGCCATTTACGCGGTGTTCGGCACGTGGAAATCATTTACGCTTGGTGTTCCCTTGCTTCCCGCAATGATGATGGGCGTCATCACCGCCTGCGTCGGCGGTATCATTCGCGATGTGCTGGCGGGTGAGCCGTCGATCCTGCTGAAGCCCGAAATCTATGTGACCGCTGCGGCGCTGGCATCAGGGCTATTTGGCCTATCATTATTTATCGGCCTACCCGTTCTGCCCGCTGCGGTTGTCAGCGCGGCTGCCGGATTTGCATTGCGGGCGATGGCGATTTGGAAAGGCTGGGCAATCCCCGCCTATCGGGGTTAGGGTCAGGACCTAGTTACCGCACGCGGCTCGGGAAAAGCTTCGTCAAATTCGCAATTTTTGGTTTGTCCCATTGCACAATATACCGGTGATTGGGGTTCTTCGCCATGAAGTCCTGATGATAGCTTTCGGCAGGAAAGAAACTGAAGGGCTCCAGCGTCGTCACAATGGGTTTCTTCCAATATCCCGCCTTGTTCAATTGCGCTAGATAAGCACGCGCCACCTTTTGCTGTGCTGCGTTGGCGGGGAATATCGCTGAACGATATTGCTTGCCGCGGTCGGGGCCTTGGCGGTTCAACTGGGTCGGATCATGCGCCACCGAAAAGAATATATGCAGCAACGCGCCATAGCTCACCACCGCAGGGTTATATTGAATGCGAACAGATTCGGCATGCCGCGTAGTACCAGCACTGACGAGATCATAGTCAGCTGTTGACCGCGTCCCGCCGGAATAGCCCGACTCCACGCGCGTCACGCCTTTTACACGTTCAAACACAGCCTCCACACCCCAGAAACAACCACCGGCAAAAACTGCCGTTTGCATGCCCTTTGGCTCAACGATTTTCGTTAATGGAGCGGCGATCCGAATGCCCTCTTCGGCATGCGCAGTGCCGACGGCGGATCCAAAGTCGGAACCGCACCCTGTCACCAAGCCAAACAGCAGCGCGACATGTACCGCGCGGATGACGCATTTAGGGGTTCTGGGCAGCCGCTTCATATGAAGGTCCTCCAACAGACACAGACCGGGTTGCTTCTGCGTGGTTATCATTCGCGCTGGCTGGTTTGATGATGGCCAGTCCAGCCAAACCGAGCGCAAATCCGCCAGCCAGACTGAGGAATAGATCCGATCGCACGAAGTTATAAAGACGGTCCATATTTATCTCTGACATATTGCACAGATGAGCGCCGAAACCGCTATGTGCGTCGGCTTAAAAAGGTTTCACCAGAAAACACATTAAACGTGCATGAACGCCGTTCAGCGTGACGCCCATGTTGTGATCAAGTGAGCGCGGCACACGCTGCTTGGATACGGGTGCATGCTTCCTTGAGGATATCCGACGATGTTGCATAAGAAATCCGGAAGCCTGGCGACAGACCAAAGGCCCCGCCATGCACCGCAGCCACGCGATAATCGTCGAGGAAATAATCGATGAGGTCCGCATCGGTTTCAATCTTCTTACCCTTGGGCGTCGTCTTGCCCATCACGCCAGTTGCGTCGGGATAGACATAAAATGCGCCCTCTGGCGTTGGGCAGCTAAGCCCTGGTGCGTCGTTCAGCATTGCGACGACAAGGTCGCGGCGCTCGCGGAAAGCGATATTGCGTTCGGCCAAGAAATCCTGTGGTCCGTTAAGCGCAGCAAGCACCGCATATTGTGAGATGGAACAGGGATTGCTCGTCGATTGCGACTGCAAATCCGCCATCGCCTTAATCAACCATGCCGGACCGCCAGCATAGCCGATGCGCCAACCGGTCATGGCATAGGCTTTCGACGCGCCGTTCATGGTGAGGGTGCGATCATAGAGTTCGGGGCACACCTGGAGCATTGTCGTAAAGGGTGACTGCGCATACCAAATATGTTCGTACATATCGTCGGACAGCAGCAGCACGTGCGGATGGCGCAACAGCACTGCACCCAATTCTTTTAACTCAGCCGCATCATAAGCAGCACCCGTCGGGTTGGACGGCGAATTCAGGATCAACCAGCGCGTCTTCGGCGTAATGGCTGCTTCCAGTTGTTCGGGCGTGATTTTATAATTTTGCGCCGCAGTCGCCATAACGATCACGGGCGTTCCGCCGGCGAATTGAACGATATCGGGATAGCTGACCCAATAAGGTGCGGGGATGATGACTTCATCGCCCTTATCAATCGTTGCGACCAGCGCGTTAAACAGGGTGTGCTTGCCACCGGAGTTTACCGTGATCTGCTTTGGCGTATATTCAATGCCATTGTCGCGCTTGAATTTTGCAATGATGGCCTGCTTGAGCGGCGCGATACCGTCCACGGCGGTATATTTCGTCATGCCGTCACGAATGGCCTGAATGGCGGCCTCTTTGACGAATTCTGGCGTGTCAAAATCGGGTTCGCCAGCCGACAGTCCAATGACATCGATGCCCTGTGATTTAAGGTCAATCACACGTCCGGACATGGCAAGCGTCGCTGAAGGGGCAATCCGGCCGAGTGCGGCAGACAGACGGTCAATCATCATCAAAACTTTCGGGCAAAAATTGAACAGAAGTTGCGCGCTTGCCCCTAAAGCCTCGCTAAAAGTTACGCAACCCTATGCGCTCTTATTAATCCACGTGCGCTGTTCCCGACAAAAAAACCACCCGCCAGATCATCGGCTGTCAGGTCCGCTTCTTGGGCTTTACCGGCGTCGATCAGCGCACGGCGAAGCACAGACGGCAGCAGTCCGGTTTCAAGCCGCGGCGTCAGCAAAACGCCATCGCGTTTAACAAACAACGCCGTGATGCTGCCTTCGGTTAAACGGCCATCGGCACCGACGAAGATAACTTCGTCACAATCGGTGCGCGCTTTTCGGGCGTTGTCGTAAAAGGCCCTATCGCTCATCTTGTGCCGAAGCCGGAAATCCTCCGCGGCGACGGGCAGTGGAACAACGGCAACGCGCCAATCGGTCACATCCTGAAGTGGGCCGATTTCGATCGCGACCGCGCCGTGCCGGGAGACCATCAGCCGGATTTTCGAAAGCTGATCGAGATGAAAAATGCTGGCGTGCAGGCGGTTGCGCAATGCGTGCCGGTCAAATTCAAATCCGAACAACTGGGCGCTGGTCTTCATGCGCTCCAGATGCAACTCCAGCCGAAGGATTCCGGTCATCGGTTCAAAACGCATCGTTTCGATCAGATCAAATCCGGTACCGTCCACCTTGGCAAAATCCCCCTTGGCCAAACATTCTGCCCATTCATCTGCTTCGTTGGAGTCGGCAACGACGCCTGAACCTAGCCCAAGTGAAAGCGTCTTTGTTGAATCGCACAGGGTAAAAGTCCGAATGGCAACGTTGAACGCGGCATCGCCATTGGCGTCAATACGCCCGATGGAGCCACAATATATTCCGCGTGGCGCGGTTTCCACTTCTTCAACGACTTGCATCGCACGGATTTTCGGCGCGCCTGTGATCGATCCGCAGGGGAATAATGCCGTTATGACGTCAACCGCCTCCACACCCTCATTGAGCACACCGGTAACGGTCGAGGTCATCTGGTGAACCGTGGGATAGCTTTCGACATGAAACAATTCAGGCACAGCGACCGTGCCCGCGGCGCACACCCGGGACAGATCATTGCGGAGGAGATCGACGATCATCAAATTTTCCGCCCGCTGTTTCGGGTCGGTGCGCAAGCGCTCCGCAACGGCACTATCCCGTTGCAGATCGGCTTGCCTTTGTGCCGTGCCCTTCATCGGTTTTGTCGTCACGCGTTGGTCTTTAAGCGCGAAAAACAGTTCGGGTGAAAAGGATAGATAATGCGCATCCCCCGTGTAGATGACACCCCCATAGCCCGCCTTCGCGCGGCTGCGCAGCGCCGCATATAAGGCCAGCGGATCGCCCGCATAATCCGCAGAAAGCGGAAAGGTCAGATTGGCCTGATAAATGTCGCCGGCGTGAATATAATCCTGAACAGCCGCAAATGCATCGCCATATTCTGCGCGCGAAATCGCCGGGCGCAATGCAGACAAATATGCACCCGCCGGATCGGGTAGATATGACGGCATGACGTCAGCCGAGATTGTACTGTAGCTGCGAAACAAAGCAAACCACGCCAGTGGCCCGCTGCGTTCCTGCCCAAGATTGGGGAGGAAATGCTGCCCACATTCATAGCCCAAGAACCCCGCGGCATGAAGATCGCTGCGCTGCGCGTCACGCAGGGCAGCAAGCACAGCATCGACTTCATCAACGCTATTGGCGGTCCATATTTCAACCGGGTCAACATATAGCCGTGCAGGCGACGCACCGTGCAGGCGGGCATCGTCGAGCAGCACATAAGGGCGATCTGTCGGAATCGTCATATGCGCAGCAGAATCGGCAATGCCCAAGGCTTTAGCCGTTTAGCCGTTCCGCATGCCAAGCGAGATGGTCAGCCATAAAGGTCGAGATGAAATAATAGCTATGGTCATATCCCGGCTGCATGCGAATTTCGGCAGGCTGGCCAACCGCGGCACATTGTTCGACGAGCAGATGCGTCTTGAGCTGTGACTCAAGGAAATTGTCATCAAGACCTTGATCGACCAACAGGTCGGGCAATCGTGCACCATCTGCCAACAGAGCAACGCTGTCATACGCGCGCCATTGCGCACGGTCATCGCCCAGATAACCACCCAAAGCCTTTTCACCCCAAGGACAATTTAGCGGCGAAACGATCGGCGAAAATGCTGACGTCGACTTATATTTGCGAGGGTTGCGCAGACTGATCGTCAGCGCGCCATGGCCACCCATGGAATGCCCCATAATGGCTTGCCGCTGCATATCCGCAGGGAAGTGCGCGGCGATGATGTCAGGCAATTCGCGCTCGATATAATCTTGCATCCGGTAATGCGTGTCGAATGGCGATGCGGTTGCATTTACGTAAAACCCGGCACCCAAACCAAAATCATAAGCAGCATCGGCATCGTCGGGAACACCTTCGCCGCGCGGGCTGGTGTCGGGCGCCACAAAAATCAAACCCAGCTCTGCACATGCGCGGCGGAATTCGCCTTTCTCGGTCACATTTGCATGGGTGCAGGTCAGGCCCGACAAAAACCACACCACTGGCAAAATCTGGCCTTCTTCGTGCGGCGGGACATAGACTGAAAAGGTCATGTCGGTGCCGGTGGCGGATGAATGGTGCTTATAAACACCCTGCACGCCACCAAAGGCAGTGTTTTGAGAGACGGTTTCGAAAGTCATGCGGGCTCCAATGTCGGGACGGAAATAATCTGGGGTGGGTGCTGCCAATAGGTTTGCGCGCGCATAAGATCGCTGGTCGCAATGCTTAACGTCGCGCTGTTCCGCAGTGGGTGGCAATTGATAATGTCAGCTTGCGCTAACGCAGCATCAAGCACGAATTGGACAGCACAATCTTTATCATTGATTGCGGCCAAAGCGGTGACGGCCCCCGGCGTAATGCCAAGCAGTCGTTCCATATCTTCAGCTTTACCAAAGCTGATCCGCCCGCAACCGATGGCCGATGGCAACGCCTTTAAATCGACGCGGGCTTCAGCAGGGACAGTGACCAAAAAATATGCGCCATTCTTGTCTTTCAAAAACAGATTTTTGGTGTGTGCGCCGGCAATCTCGCGATTATGCGCTTCGCTCTCCGCCACCGTGAATACCGGCGCATGCTCGTGCTTTTCATAAGCGATGCCGAGCGCGGCCAAATCTTTATACAACTGCGCTTCGGCATCGTTCATGATGGTATCACTATCAGTCAGTAACACGGTGCAAGGCGCACAGCTTGTTACCATCCGGATCACGCAGATAGGCAAGGTACATTTTCATGCCATTGCCTTCGCGGATGCCAGGTGCATCTTCAATCGCTTCACCGCCATTTTCGACGCCCGCCTTATGCCATGCATCTGCCAACTCAGGAGTCATCGCAAAACCGATGGTGCAGCCATTGCCGTGCGTCGCCGGGTTGCCGTCAATGGGTGGCGTGACAAGAAACAGCGAACCATTATGCATATAGATCAAACGACCCTTGGGGTCCTGTATGCCGGGCTTTCCGCCCATTGCAACGAAGGTTGCGTCGTAGAATTTCTTCGAACGGGCAATATCATTACTGCCCACCATGATATGACTATACATTATTACTTCTCCCTAGGTTAAAACACCACGACGCTGCGGATGCTTGTCCCCGCATGCATCAATTCAAATGCCTTGTTGATATCCTCAAGCCCCATGACATGCGTAATCATCGGGTCGATTTCGATCTTGCCGGTCATATACATGTCGACGATCTTGGGAACATCGGTGCGGCCCTTGGCGCCGCCAAAGGCGGTGCCGCGCCAGTTGCGGCCGGTCACGAGCTGGAATGGACGGGTGGCAATCTCTTTGCCCGCTTCGGCCACACCAATGATGATGCTGGTGCCCCAGCCACGATGGCATGCCTCAAGCGCGGTGCGCATCACTTCGGTGTTGCCCGTGGCGTCAAAGGTGTAATCCGCGCCGCCGTCGGTCATCTCGACAATCTTTGCGACAACATCTTCACGGCTCATACCCCTGGAGTTCAGGAATGCGGTCATGCCGAACTTGCGGCCCCATTCTTCGCGGTCAGGATTGATATCAACACCAATAATCATACCAGCACCCGCCAGACGCGCGCC
Source organism: Pseudomonadota bacterium (assembly GCA_041169905.1). Classification (GTDB taxonomy): domain Bacteria; phylum Pseudomonadota; class Alphaproteobacteria; order Sphingomonadales; family Sphingomonadaceae; genus Sphingorhabdus_B. The sequence continues at coordinate 15,950 of JBEEIJ010000094.1, forward strand.
CTGAATAACATTTAGCCCAATGCCGCCAAGGCCGAAGACAACAACATTGTCGCCGACTTGCACCTTGGCTGTGTTGACCACAGCGCCAACGCCTGTGGTCACGCCGCAACCGATATAGCAGCTTGACTGGAACGGCGCGTCTTCACGGATTTTGGCAACCGCGATTTCCGGAAGCA
>JBEEIJ010000095.1:0-14712 GCA_041169905.1 Pseudomonadota bacterium
ACACTGACCGATGACCACCCATGGGCGCAGGCATTTGTCATTATAGAAGCGTTACCATCGCAAAAGGCATGACCAGTTTGACCACCGACAATATCGACCCCAATGTCCCGTCCACTCCAGCCCCTGAAAAACGCGGCTTGACCTCTGCTATTTGGGCCGAAATCAAAGGGATGTTCTGGCTGTTGATGGCTGTTCTTGCGTTTCACAGCTTCATTGCAAAGCCGTTTTATATCCCGTCGATATCGATGATGCCGACATTGCTGGTGGGTGACCGGTTGTTCGTGAGCAAATATCCCTATGGCTGGAGCCATGTGTCGCCCACCATTCCCAATCCGGTCGCGATATTTCGCTGGCTGGTGCTGCGCGAGGAAGTAGAGGCGCTGGCCGTCCCGCTTCCGGAAAGCGAGAAGCGGGTCTGGGGAAAACTACCGGCCCGTGGCGATATTGTGATTTTGACGCCAAAGGGCAAATATCAGGACTGGATCAAACGTGTCATTGGCCTGCCCGGTGACACGATTGCCTTGCGCGAAGGCCAGATTTTCCTGAACGGCAAACCCGTTAAGCAAGACACCCAGCCCAATCTGATACTGCCTGTAGATGCGAACAATCCATGCAATGATTATGATTTTCCGGGCGCGCTGACGCGGGGCGATGACGGCGTGATGACATGTCATTTGCCCGTCATTCGCGAAACGCTGCCCAATGGCGTGCAATATGACACCATCGATGCCCGCCGACGCGAGACCGATGATATGGAGCCGGTAAAAATACCTGCGGGCCATGTGTTCTTAATGGGCGACAACCGGGACAATAGCTCGGACAGCCGCGTGCCAGAGGCGCTGGGCGGCCTTGGCGGCCCTGTATCGTGGGATCGCATCGGTGGCCGCGCGGAAATCATTACCTTCTCTGTCGATGGCAGCACTGGCCTAAACCCGGCAACGTGGATTTCATCGCTGCGCGGTGACCGCGCGGGCACCAGCCTGCGTCCAAAAAAGGTCCATTCAAGTGAGTGATATCGCACAAGAAACCCCTGCCGCAAAACCCGCCAAGGCGCGGCGCACCCGCCGAAAGCGGGCGGTTCAGGAAGACATATTTCGCGAAGAGGTGGGCCCAACCGAACTTTACGACCCCATAATTCGCACAGAGATCAAGCGGGCGGCGGTCTGGATCGGCATGACCGCATTTGTCGTCGGGCTTGTCTGGTTGGCGCAGCCATTGTTGCTTATCATGGGCGGCCTTGTCCTTGCCGCGATGTTTGATGGCGGTGCGCGTTTGCTTGGCCGCGTGCTACCCATCCCGCGCGGTATCCGCCTGACCATCGTTGTCCTTGCCGTATTCGGTTTCATGTATTGGACATTTGTTTTCACAGGATCCGAACTTGCCGCGCAGGCCGCCAGTCTTCAGGCTATTGTCGAAACGCAGATTGAATCCATTGGCAACCGTATTGCTGCGGCCGGATTCAACATATCGGCAGAAGATGTCAAAAGCTTCGGCACGCAGATTTTAAACTCCGTCGGCCGCGTAACCGAAGCCGTCTCGTCTGTCGTCGGCACTGTGACCAACATGGCGATGATGCTGGTCCTCGCCATATTCATCGCCGCCGAACCGCGTATGTATGAACGCGGCGTCGCATGGATGTTACCGCTCGCGGAGCGCGAGCATTTCTATGTTACCGCCGCCAAAATGGGCAGCGTGTTGCGCCGCCTCATGGCCGGCCGGTTGCTCGGTATGGCGGTGGAAGGTTTTGGTACATGGATATTGCTCAGCCTTGGCGGCGTCCCCATGGCGGCGCTTTTGGGCGTGCTCACGGGGCTGTTGGCGTTTTTACCCAATATCGGCGCCATAGTATCGGGCGCGCTCATCATCCTCGTTGGATTTTCGGCGGGTGTTGATGTCGGTCTTTATGCCATCTTCGTATATTTCGTGGTTCAGATGGTCGACGGCTATCTGATTGTGCCCATGGTCGCGAAACGGGCGGTCGATCTGGCGCCTGCGCTTGTGCTTGGCGCGCAGATTCTGTTTGGCGCTTTGTTCGGCATATTGGGGCTTGCACTGGCGGACCCCATCATCGCGATGATTAAGGTCGCGCTTGAGCGGCAATCGGAACGCAATGAAGCCCGCGCCATCCGCGAAGGGCCATGAAGCAAGTTTATGCTGCTGATTTTCTGCTTCTTTATGGGCATTGCCAATTTTGCCATGCACAAGGCAGTTTCAGAATCCGGACATCCCTTCGTTGAAGAAACCAAGCGTTATTTCAGCCCGCATTTCACCCCCTATGGCAGCTACGCCATCGAACTGGCGTTGCTGATGGGCGCGCTGTGGTTCGCAAATGACGGGTCGTGGGCGGTTTCGCTAACATATGGGGTATATACGGGCATTAACGCGGTCGCGACATGGTTGCTGCTTTCGGGTCGCACATGATGGACGTTTGCGCTTTCGCTTAATCTAATTATACGGCCCCTGTGCCACCATTAACCCCCACTTCAGATGCCAAGCCCGATTTCGCCGTGATGCGGCGTTTCTTGCCATATTTATGGCCAAAGGGCGAAACTGGCCTGCGCGCGCGCATTGTATTTGCGCTGTTGCTGGTGGTTGTTTCAAAATTCATCCAGGTTGGCACCGCATTAGTTTATGGCGAAGCGATCGACCGGATGGTCCCTGGCATGGAGGACAGCGTTGCGATCGCAATCGCATTAGTTGCGGCATATGTCGGCGGGCGTTTTGGTGGCGTGTTGTTCGACAACCTGCGCAACGTGGTTTTTGAACGCGTGGGACAAGACGCCAATCGGCGCCTAGCCGAAAATGTCTTTGGCCATTTGCACAATCTGTCGATGCGGTTTCACCTAAATCGGCGCACGGGCGCAGTGACCAAGGTGATTGAGCGCGGCACCAAGAGCATCGATATCATGCTCTATTTCCTGCTGTTCAACATCGCACCGACCTTGCTTGAGCTCGTTCTGGTCTCCGCATATTTCAAGATTGAATTTGGTTGGGGCATGGTCGCGGCGACGCTGATCATGGTGGTCAGCTACATCGCCTACACCACCGTCATCACCAACTGGCGCAACAAATTGCGCGAGGAAATGAACGATCTGGATACGCAGACCGTCGCAAAGTCGGTCGACAGTCTGCTCAATTATGAAACGGTGAAATATTTCAACGCCGAAAAGCGCGAGACGCGCCGCTATGCTGAGGTCGTTCATCATTATGCGAACGCGGCCGTCAAATCGGAAAACTCGCTTGCCGCGCTGAATATCGGGCAGTCGCTGATCACCAATTTGATGATGGCCGGCGCCATGGGCTATGTTGTGTGGGGCTGGTCGCGCGGGCAATTTACAACTGGCGACGTTGTCACCGTCAACACCTTGCTGGCGCAGCTGTTCCGGCCCTTGGATATGCTCGGGATGGTGTACCGCACCATTCGCCAAGGCCTCACGGATATGGCCGCGATGTTCGACCTGATCGATACGCCCGCCGAAATCACCGATAAGCCGGGGGCGCCTGCCTTGGCCGTGTCGGGCGGCGCGGTGGTGTTTGAAGATGTCCGCTTTGGCTATGACCCCGACCGGCAAATCCTGAATGGCGTCAGCTTCACAATTGAACCCGGGCATACGCTCGCGGTGGTGGGGCCATCGGGTGCGGGCAAGTCGACCATTGCGCGGCTGCTATACCGTTTTTACGACATCACCGGCGGCCGCATCACCATTGATGGGCAAGATCTACGCGATGTGACGCAATCAAGCCTGCGCAGCGTCATCGGTATTGTGCCGCAGGACACCGTGCTGTTCAACGACAGCATCGGCTATAATATCGGTTATGGCCGTGAGGGATCGAGCCAGATCGAAATCGAAGAGGCCGCACGCGGCGCGTCGATTCACGGCTTGATCGAGTCATTGCCAGAACAATATGCTGCCAAGGTCGGCGAACGCGGGTTGAAACTGTCCGGCGGCGAAAAGCAGCGTGTGGCGATTGCACGGACATTGCTGAAAAATCCGCCGATCCTCATCCTTGATGAAGCGACCAGCGCGCTGGATAGCCGCACCGAGTCCGAAATTCAGGCGACGCTTGACCGCATTTCGGAACGGCGCACGACAATCATCATCGCCCACCGGCTGACCATCGTCGATGCCGACCAGATCATGGTTTTGGATGCTGGACGCGTCGCCGAACAAGGGACGCATAATGAACTGCTGCGCAAAGGCGGCCTTTATGCCGAAATGTGGGCACGGCAGCAAAGCGAAGTCGAAGAAGACGCCGTCCCTTCGGCATAATCGCGCGCTATCCACAAGCGACTTGGTTTGAAGACAACTGCACTCTGTCACTGGCACTTCAGTCACGCTAGGGCGTGGCATGGCCCCCGTCGCTCCATCCCCCACCCCATCTGATGTGTTGCACCGCATTTTCGGCTTTCCCGAATTTCGCGGACAACAGGAACAGGTTGTATCGCGGGTGCTTGCGGGTCAACGCACCTTGGTCATCATGCCAACAGGTGCAGGCAAATCATTATGTTACCAATTGCCCGCGGTCATCATGGACGGCACGTGCATTGTCATTTCACCACTCATCGCGCTGATGCATGACCAAATGCGCGCGGCTGACGCCGTTGGCATTCGCGCGGCGACATTGACATCGGCCGACGACAACCGCGCAGAAACGATCAGCCGGTTTCGCGCTGGCGAACTAGACCTGTTATATGTCGCGCCGGAACGGGCATCGGGGCAAGAGTTTCGCAACCTGCTGCGTGAGACCAAAATCGCGCTGTTTGCCATCGATGAGGCGCATTGCGTTTCCGAATGGGGGCATGATTTCCGTCCGGACTATCGCCTGCTGCGTCCCTTGCTCGACGACTTTGCCGATGTCCCGCGTCTCGCGCTGACCGCAACCGCAGACACCCACACGCGCGACGATATTGCCGAGCAACTGGGCATTCCGCGCGATGGCGTCATGGTGGCAGGTTTTGACCGGCCCAACATCCGCTATGCCGCCGAAGCCGCGCCGAACAGCGGCATTGCGGCATTGGTGAAAAGCCTGCCAGGCGCGGGTATCGTTTATGCCCAGACCCGTGACCGCACCGAAAAGATTGCGGCCCAAATCGCAGAAACCGGGCGCAAGGCGCTTTACTATCACGCGGGTATGGAGCCGCAGACACGCGCGCGGGCGCAGGCAGAATTTGTATCGTCCGAAGACATGGTGATGGTGGCGACGGTGGCGTTTGGCATGGGTATCGACAAGCCCGATGTGCGCTTTGTCGTGCATGCTGGCCTGCCGAAGTCGATTGAGTCCTATTATCAGGAAAGCGGCCGCGCCGGACGCGATGGTGACCCGGCGGTGGCGCATATGTTGTGGTCCGCAGGCGACTTCACCCGCGCGCGCATGCGCCTGAGCGAGCTTGCCCCCGAACGGCGCGAGGCGGAGTTGGCGCGCGTTGCCGCGTTGTCATATCTGGTTGAAACGGCGGGGTGCAGGCGTGCGGTGCTGCTGCGTCACTTTGGGGAAAGCCCGCCTGAATCATGCGGCAATTGCGACAATTGCCTGAATGCGCCCGACGTTCATGACGCCACCGAACTGTCACGCAAGCTCTTGTCCGCCGCCTATCGCACCGGGCAGATGTTCGGCATGGGCCATTTGGAAAAGGTCCTGACGGGCAGCAAAGATGACCGCATCACCCAATTGGGGCATGACCAGCTGTCGGTGTTCGGGATTGTCAGCAAGGCAGAGGCAGCAATGCTTAAACCCTTGTCTCGCGCCTTGCAGGCGCGCGGGGCAATGGTGGCCAACGAACATGGCGGCCTGAAATTGGCGGGCGATGCCCGCGCCATCATGCGCGGCGATCAAAATATCCAGATTGCAATCGTAAAGCCCGACACCAAACGCCGCGCTGGTCGTCCCGACAATCCCATTGGCAACCCGTTGTTTGAGGCGCTGCGTGCCAAACGTCGCGCGCTGGCCGAAGCTGTCGGCGTACCGCCTTATGTTATTTTTCACGATGCAACTTTGCGCGAAATGGCATTGACCAAGCCAACCAACATCCACGCATTAGGCCGGATTAGCGGCGTCGGCGCACGTAAGCTGGAGGCCTATGGCGAAGATTTCCTATCGGTCATTGCGCAATTTTAGCGGGGCGTTTCTTACCAATGCGCGGTCCATTCTTGTTATCGATTGCAGATTAAAATAAGGCGAAGGGCAGATGACCGCTTTGTGCGGCAAATAACAGGATTTGCTGATGTTCCGTAAATTGACCGACTCGTTTTTCGCCGCACCGCAAATCAGCCTTTCCGACGTGACAGAGGCGAAAGCCGCGGGCATTTCGTTGATCATCAACAACCGTCCGGAAGATGAGTCTGCGGACCAGACATCAGGCGCTGAAATCGCCGCCGCGGCGCAAGCCGCCGGTATCGGCTATGTCGCCATTCCCGTGACGCACGCCGGCTTTGCCGAATGGCAGGTGACGGCAATGGCCGATGCTATTGAAAATGCAGATGGCAAGATATTGGCCTATTGCCGGTCGGGAACCCGATCGACATTGTTATGGGCATTGGCCCGCGCGGCAAAGGGCGACCATCCCGCCGTCCTTTCGGAACAGGCCGCTGACGCAGGCTATGATCTGTCGCCCGTTGCGGCCATGATGGATATGTTGCGCGGACGGGCTTCTTAATGGCAGAATTGCTGCAACTTGCCGGGTCGATTGTATCGATTTTGTTTATCGCATGGCTCGCACGGTTTTGGCGCTTGGGCGGCGATGTCCGCATCCACAGCGAAGCGCAGGCCCGTGACATTGCCGAAGAAACGCTCTGTGGGTTCAATCCCGTCGACATCGCGATCGACAAAGCGGGTATCGCGGCATTGCTGCGCGACGATCAGGGGCGGCACATGCTCATCCGTCGCCACGGTGTGCAATGGGCAGGGCGTTTACTCGACAGGCACAGCGAATCCCGTTTGGACCAGAATTTTCTCACCATCGGAACAGGCGAGAAGACATTTGGAACCATTACGCTCAATTTGGGTGAACAAGCGCCTTCATGGGCATCTGGCCTTCGGCATTTGAACAACGGTCAGCATAATATGGGAAATAGGCATGCCTGAACTTTTCAGCCCAGTGGATTATGCCATTCCGGCATTCATCATCCTCATCATCGCAGAAATGCTGTGGGCACGCAGCCGTGCGCCAGAGAAATATGAACCGCGCGACACCTTGACGTCACTCGCGCTCGGCACCGGCAGCACCGTTGCAGGCGCGCTGACCGGCGCGTTGGTGTTCAGTCTGGCGATGTGGATGTACGAGAACCGCCTGTTCGAAATTGGTTGGGTGTGGTGGGCGTGGCCCTTATGCTTTGTTTTGGACGATCTGGCTTATTATTGGGCGCATCGCACCGGACACCGCGTCCGCTGGTTTTGGGCGAGCCATGTCAACCATCACTCAAGCCAGCATTATAATCTTTCCACCGCGCTGCGTCAGACATGGACTGGGTTCATTGCGCTTGGCTTTATCTTCCGCATTCCTTTGGCGCTCATCGGTTTTCACCCGGCAATGCTGCTCTTCGTGGGTGCATTTAACCTTATCTATCAATTCTGGATTCATACCGAAGCCATCGGCAAATTCCCGCGCTGGTTCGAATATGTGATGAACACCCCAAGCCATCATCGTGTGCATCACGCGACCAACCCCCGCTATCTCGATCGCAATTATGCGGGCGTTTTCATCATCTGGGATCGCATGTTCGGGACCTTTACCGAAGAAGTAGATAGCGAAAAAATCCGCTACGGGATTGTCCGGCAACTCGGAACATTCAACCTGCTGTGGAGCGTGTTTCACGAATGGGTGGGGATATTCAAAGACCTCTGGTCGGCACCATGGCGTCACAAATTGTCGTACCTTGTGCGCGAACCGGGATGGAGCCACGATGGCAGCCGCGAAACATCGACCACAATCCGTGCACGCTGGCTTGAAGCGCAACATTCAAAGGGCGAATAGCGCTATTTACACCCTTGCCAGTATTTAATCGTCCGCTTAAACCTTGGCGTTAGAGGAGCAGGCAATATGGACGAATTTGATATCATCGTGATTGGCGGCGGGTCAGCGGGGAGCGCTGCAGCTGGCCGTCTTTCCGAAGGTGGCAAATATAAGGTCTGCCTGATCGAGGCCGGCGGCACCAACAACAATATGTTGATCAAAACGCCCGGTTTCATGCCATTCATCCGCAATGGGTCGAACTATAAATATGAAACCGTTCCGCAAAAGGGCCTGAATGGCCGCACCGGATATCAGCCACGCGGCAAAGGCCTTGGCGGGTCGAGCGCGATTAACGCGATGGTCTACATCCGTGGCCACAAATATGATTATGACAATTGGGCCGCATTGGGTTGCGATGGCTGGTCCTATGACGACGTGTTGCCCTATTTCAAACGCTGCGAAGACAATGAACGCGGTTCTGATGCCTTTCACGGATCCGGTGGACCGCTGTCTGTTTCTGACCAACGCTGGCCGCAAGCCGGCAGCCTTGCCTTCATCGAAGCGGCGGCCGAGTTGCAGTTGCCGGTCAATACGGATTTCAACGGCGCAACGCAGGACGGCTTTGGCCTGTATCAAGTTACGCAAAAGGGCGGCGAACGCTGGACCGCCGCGCGCGCCTATATCGAACCGGCACGCGACCGGATGGAAATCATTACCGGCGCACTGACCGAAAAAATCATCGTTGAAAACGGACGCGCAACAGGCGTTGTCATTCGCCAAGGTCGAAACAAAAAACGCACGATCAAGGCACGCGGCGCTGTCATTTTGTCCGCAGGTGCATTTGGATCGCCGCAAATATTGATGTTGTCGGGCATTGGTCCCGCCGACCATCTGCGCAGCGTTGGCGTGGATGTCGTCCATGATAAGCAAGCTGTCGGCGCCGACTTGCAAGACCATATCGATTATGTCTCCAGCTTTGAAACACAGTCAAAGGACGACTTTTTCGGGGATTCGCTGGCCGGCACCGTAAAGATGGTAAAGGCAATTATCGAACATCGCCGCAAGCGCACGGGCGTAATGACCACCTGCTTTGCCGAAGCGGGCGGATTTTGGCGTTCGGACCCAAGCTTGCCAGCACCTGACATTCAATATCATTTCGTCCCCGCCATGTTGGAAGACCATGGCCGTTCCAAAGTGAAAGGTCACGGGTTCAGCTGCCATGCCTGTGTCTTGCGGCCCGAAAGCCGCGGTACGGTGCGCCTCGCATCATCCGATGCACGCACCGCCCCGCTGATTGACCCGGCATTTTTGACAGACGATCGCGACATGGCCACATTGCGCAGCGGCGTACGCGCCATGCACCGGATTTTCGAAGCGCCTGCGCTTGCCGTTTATGGCGGAAAGAATCGCCATCCTGTCGATCTGAATGACGATGCTGCCTTGGATGATCTGATCCGCAGTCGCGCAGATACCGTCTACCATCCCGTCGGCACATGCCGCATGGGGCCCAATGCAGAGGATGTTGTCGACCCGCGCCTGAAATATCGTGGCATCGACGGGCTGTATGTCGCGGATGCCAGCATCATGCCGCGCCTTGTTTCCGGTAACACAAATGCGCCCAGCATCATGATTGGCGAAAGATGTGCCGAATTTGTCCGCGCTGATTTGCAATAATCTTGCCTAAATGCAGCGTCGCGGGTAACCGCGTGCGCGCTATGACGATGAACGGAACAGATTATATCAGCACCCGCGGCAATGCGGACGCACTCGATTTTGCAGGCGTCACCCTAACGGGTCTGGCCCGAGATGGCGGACTATATGTCCCACGCCATTGGCCGCAATTTTCGATAGAAGATATAAAAGCGATGCGCGGCCTGTCTTATGTCGACCTGGCTGCGCGCGTTATGGCGCCGTTTACAGCCGGTGTATTGACCGAGGCGGAACTCAAGGGTCTGTGTTCGACAGCTTATGGGTCCTTTGCCCATTCGGCCATTACGCCATTGGTGCAGCTTGATGGTCAGCACTGGCTGCTTGAGCTGTTTCACGGGCCAACCTTGGCATTTAAGGACGTCGCGCTTCAATTGCTTGGGCAATTGTTTGAACGCTTCCTGTCGGGCACGGATAAAAAACTGACCATTGTCGGCGCGACCTCCGGAGACACGGGATCAGCAGCCATCGATGCCGTTGCCGGACGTTCACAAATCGAAATCTTCATGCTGCACCCGCATAACCGCGTCTCTGACGTGCAGCGTCGGCAGATGACAACCATCCTTGCGCCCAATGTCCACAATATCGCGATTGAAGGCAGCTTCGACGACGCGCAGGCGATGGTGAAGCGGATGTTCAGTGACAAGGACGTCAATGGCCCACTGACTTTGTCGGCCGTAAACTCGATTAACTGGGCCCGCCTGATGGCACAGGTGGTATATTATTTCTACGCCGCGCTGCGATTGGGCGGACCTGAGCGCAAAATTGTGTTTTCTGTCCCGACCGGAAACTTTGGCGATGTGTTTGCCGGCTATGTTGCCGCGCAAATGGGCTTGCCGATTGAACAGCTGATTGTTGCCACCAACATCAACGACATTTTGCACCGCGCCCTGTCAAAGGGTGACTATTCGGTGTTGGGCGTAACGCCTACCGCAGCGCCATCGATGGATATTCAGGTGTCGAGCAATTTTGAACGGTTGCTGTTCGACCTTGAAGGGCGCGATGGATCGACCACAGCCGCGCGGATGAAATGGTTCGAACAAATGGGCAAAATGGTTCTGTCGCCCGACATGCGGAAAAAATCGGCATTATTGTCGAGCGCGCGCGCCGATGCGGACCAGATGGCAGCCGCCATGCGTTGGGCCTATGGCGCGGCGGACCAGATTATCGATCCCCATACCGCAATCGCACTGCACGCGGCGCGGGCGTCGGGTATCAAACCGGAAACGCCCGTCGTCACATTGGCAACCGCGCACCCGGCCAAGTTCCCGGACGCAGTAGAAAACGCGACCGGCGTTCGCCCTGCTTTGCCCGCGCGTGTCTCGCAGCTGTTCGACCGCGAAGAACGCTTTGATGTCTTGCCCGGCACATATGACGCCGTGCGTGACTATGTGCTTGCGCGCGCCGTTCGCTAAAATATGGAACAGAATTTCGTCACCCTGATCAGCGAGCCGCGCAGCGATTACACGCTCATCGATTCAGGCAATGGGCGCAAATATGAATCCTACGGTGACCGCCGCTTCATCCGGCCGGAACCGCAAGCGATGTGGGCGCCTGCGCTCGACGAATGGCCCGCCGATGCCGAATTCATCCCCGGATCCGACGATGATGGCGGCGGACGTTGGTACAACAACAAACCCGTTCCCATGGATGGATGGCCGCTCGCATGGAATGATGAGGTGCACTTTACCGCATCCTGCACGCCATTCCGCCACCTCGGCTTTTTCCCGGATATGGACCCGGTGTGGCGGTGGATGCGCGGACAGTTGGCAGGGGTCTCCGATCCTGTTGCGATGAATCTGTTTGGCTATACCGGCGTTGGCACCCTCGCTCTGTCGGCAGCCGGCGCGCAGATGGTGCATGTTGACGCGTCCAAGAAATCGGTTGCGCAGGCACGGTCCAATGCGGAAATGTCGGGCATGGCCGACCGCCCCATTCGCTGGATCGTCGACGACGCCGCCAAATTCGTGGCACGCGAAGTGCGCCGGGAAAAGCGTTATGACGGCATATTGCTGGACCCACCCAAATATGGCCGCGGTCCCGACGGCGAAGTCTGGCGGCTTGAGGAAGACCTGCCCGAACTGATCGCCAATTGCCGCAAGTTGCTTGATGCGGAATCGAAATTTCTGTTTCTGACCGTCTACGCGGTACGCATGTCTGCGCTGGCGCTGGGCGGGTTGTTGGAATCCCATTTTGCCGACCTTGGCGGCAAGGTTGGATTTGGTGAACTCGCGGTACGTGAACAGGGCCGGGGCATGCTTTTGCCTACGGCTATTTTCGCCCGCTGGTCACGTTAAGGAGTGATATGACCGATAGCCTCATTCTCGAAGTACATGACCTTGTCGTCAATGTGCTGACGGGCATTTACAGCCAGGAAACGCACCTGCCCCAGCCGCTGCGTATTTCGATTAGCGCAACGCTGGACATGGCTCCACATTATGCGCCAGACACGCCGTTGTCGGCGTCGAAAAATTATATGACGTTGAAAGAGGCGGCGACGCTGTTACCCAATGATGTGCACTTCACACTCATCGAAGCGGTTGCCGATCATATCATGGATAATTTGTTTGCTGACGACCCACGCATCAGTCATCTCGTCGTCAAAATCGTGAAACTCGCCATTGCCGAAGATAATGAATCGATTGGCATTACAATGTCGCGGAGCCGCAAGTGACGACGGCGCCGCTTGCAATTGTTACAGGCGGCAAGCGTCGGCTGGGGGCCGAAATCGCATCTAAGCTTGCGGACGCGGGTTGCGCGTTGGCACTGGTTAGCCACCTCGATTCACAGCCCGAAGAAAAGCTTCTGGCGACGCTGCAAAAAAACGAGTGCGAATGGCATCGGTTTACTTTTGATTTGAGCATCGGCGACCCGGCGCATCTCGTTGAAATGATAACAACGCATTTTGGCCGCGTACCCCAACTGCTGGTGAATAATGCCGCGATGTTTGGGCAGGATGATTGGGAGACGATGTCGCTCGAAACGCTGGAGGCGCATTTCCGGCTGAACCTGTTTGCCCCACTGTTGCTCGCCAAAGCTGTTGTCGATGCGGCGGGCGCTGACATGCGGCCAGCAATCGTCAATATCCTCGACCAGCGCATCGTCAATCCGCACCGCGACCAGATTAGCTACACGCTCTCCAAGCAAGCGCTGGCGGCGTCGGTTCGATCAATGGCTGCGTCATTTGCAGGACGCGCACGTTATAATGGCGTTGCACCCGGGCTCGTCATATCAACCGATGACTATACCGATGAACAAGAGGTGCGATTGGCGGACATGATGCCACTGGACGCGCTGCCATCGCCATCCGCTGTCGCAGATGCCGTGGTCTATTTGGCGAAAGCACAAGACGTGACCGGGCAAATCATCTTCGTTGATGGCGGAGCGCATCTCAAAAGTTTCGACCGGGATTTCATGCACCTCTAACGCACGCGCCAGACCATGATCCCCTTGCCTTTTGCGGGCAGTGGCTCAAGCCAGTCCGGCACATGTCCCTTGGCAATTTGTCCCCACAGCCCCCCCGGATGTTTCTGGGCATAAACATCAAGCTCGCTCTCGTCAGGACAGAGCGCAAGATAAGTGATACCACGCGCGGTCATCAACTCCCTAGCGACATCGGGACGCGACCGAAAAATTTCGATATGATCGTGTATTGCTCTTTCATTGCGATGATGGCCGCTCGCCAAAACGCTGTGCGCGGTTTGAACTAGGACCATTGGCGCCATATCAAACGGAACCAGAAATTGTCCGCGCGGTAGATCGGATAATGTTGCGACCGACTGCGCGGATTCGCATGACATCAACTTCGCATCTGAACGCGCGTCATCGGCAGACGTCAGTTGTGGCAAGAAATTGAGGACAACATATGTATAAGATCCAGGTGCCATCAAAAAGACCATGACAGCGACATAAAAAATGCGGTGCTTGGGCACCCCGCTTTGCCGATATACCCCAAAGATGTTTACAATAAGCGCAGCAACAGGCACCACGGCATAGGCCGCAGCGACCGAGATCGTCCGGGAAACAAATAGCGACAGGACAAGCGCATACAGGCTGAAGAAGCCGATGACCCACAATTTTGATCGATCCGTTTTGTCCATTTTTCGGGTCAGAACGAGGCAGCTGACAAGCCCTGCAATTGGTGCCGCCATCACAAAGGCGATGGTGGGCAGGTCCTGATGCCAAATCGGCATCCCTTCTTTCACATACACATACCAATAGTCCCGCACGAGCGGATCAAGAGTACTGAACGGACCGTTCAAACATTCAGGTGCGCGCAACGCGAATACAGCAGCAGCAGCGCCCCCTGCAGTAGCCATGATCAAGACACGCGCCAGCTTGGATTGGGGAGCAATGTACAGGCCCGGGATCATGATCGCTGCGGCCGCGAGAATTGCCAATACATGTGGCGGCGAAACAGTATCGCAATATGTCGATGCGCCGAGGCCCTGCGCCTGCGTGCCAAAAAACAGAACCAGCGACGACAAAGCGAATGCGCTAATCGTCCAGAACAGACGGGCGGCTTCGTGCGGTTTGGTTAGCCATTGCCAACCCAGAAAAAGGAAAAAGGCCGCGGACATTGGTAGGCCTTCAAGCGATATGTGGAGCCATATCCCAAGTGCTGCCCCCAAAACCAATCCCGCCATGCGCGCATGCCCATAAAACAATGATGCCAACGCCAGTACGGCCATCGCGATTTGCCAACCATGATGGTCAATACGCATTGGCCGCAATTGCACGCTGAGCGGGACGGACATTGCGGTGATAATCGCTGCAGCAATGGCTGCACGTTCGCCACCTAAGTGCCAGGCGGTGCGGGCCAGAAGCATGATTATCGCGCCGAACAGCAGCAGAGGCACCGCAGTCGACGCAACTATTTCAGCAACAGTCTGGCCGAACATCGGTGTGAGCAGTAACGTTATCGCAGCCAAGGGCAGCTCAATGAGCCGTGACCAATGCATCGGCGCGCCATCGGGCGGGTTCATCCGGTACTGCCGGTTATCGAACCAGCTTTGGCCATTCAGAAAGTCCCGTAATTGCGTCAGGCGCAATTG
>JBEEIJ010000096.1:0-8165 GCA_041169905.1 Pseudomonadota bacterium
GCCTTTAACCCTGCCATCAGGTTCTGCATGTCGGGCGTGCAGATATCGGGGCAGTTGGTGTATCCGAAATAGACGATGCGATATGCGCCGTCGAATTCCTTGAAGGTCCGTTTTTTGCCATTTTGATCGGTCAGCGCAAAATCACCGCCAATGGCTGCACCAGCCAGCGGGGCTTCGCTCAATGGGGGTTGTGCGGGGGGTGAATCACATGCCGACAGCAAAAGCGCGGCGGAGAGAGCGAAAATCAGATTTTTGTTCATAGCGGGGCCAGACATGGTCTGCTAAAGACCAGTTATCAAGTATGTTGGACATTTAAATGGGGCATCGTTTGTTGAAAAAGCCGTTTTTTCTCGCTTTGGCCGCAGGGCTGATTTTGCCGGTAGGCGCTGGCGTTGTTGCGCCTGCTGCACAGGCCCAGTTTTCAGATAGCTATAATTTTTTGAAAGCCGTGCGCGATCGTAAGGGCGATGAGGCGGAAAAATTTCTGGCCGCGCCAGGCACAGTGATTATCAACACGCGCGACAATTCAACCGGCGAAACCGCGCTGCACATTGTCATTCAACGCCGTGATTCCTCTTGGCTTGGGTATCTTTTGCAAAAAGGTGCAAACCCCAATTTGGCAGATAAAAAGGGTACGACGCCTTTGATGCTCGCCACGCAATTGGGCTTCATTGATGGCATTGATTGGCTTTCGCGTAAAAAGGCACAGATTGACCAGACCAATCGGGCTGGAGAAACCGCGCTGATTCTGGCGGTGCAATTGCGCAATGCTGAAGCGGTGCGCATGCTTTTGAAGGCTGGTGCAAATCCGGACAAGAAGGATAGCCGGGCGGGATATTCCGCGCGCGATTATGCGCTTCAGGACGGACGGGCGAATGCCATTGTCGCGATCATCGAAAATAACGGCAAAACCGATGCCGCGAAGAAACCCGTCGAGCTGGACTTTTCGGGCATAGCTGAACCGAAATAAGGCCCGTTGGCGCGCCGCGCGCTGGACGGATTATCCGGGGATAAATTTCATCGCGACGCCATTCATGCAATAGCGTTTGCCCGTTGGCTTTGGGCCATCGTTAAATACATGGCCAAGGTGCCCGCCGCAGCGCGCGCAATGCACTTCGGTGCGTGGAACGCCGATTTTATAGTCGGTTTTGGTGCCTATGCCACCGGCCAGTGGCGCGTAGAAACTTGGCCAGCCCGTTCCGCTTTCAAACTTGGCAGCCGAGGCAAACAGCCGCTGGTTACAGCCGGCGCAGACAAATGTGCCCTTGCGCTTTTCGCTGTTAAGCGGGCTCGTATAAGGCCGTTCGGTATCTTCGCGGCGTAACACGCGGTAGGCAGCAGGCGACAAGCGCTTTTTCCATTCAGCGTCGCTATATGTCACCGCATAGCGCGTTTTCGCGGTCGCACTTTTGCCGCAGCCAAAGACAAACACTGCGGCCCCTGCACTTGCGAGTGACAGAAATGTGCGTTTGCTCAACTGCATGACATGTTCCTTTGGGCGCTCCGGCTATGCATATACAGGAAACGCCCCAAAGCTTTCATATCAATAGCGCGACAGTTCGACATCCATCTTGCGATAGCCATGGACGAAGCAGCCAGCGACGCGCTCGGGCTCGGCCACCACATTTGGTCGCAGGCGGCGCACTGCCATTTCTTCCAGCAAGATACGGATTTGCAATTCCGCCAATCGCGCGCCGACGCAACGGTGGATGCCATATCCGAAGGCCAAATGGCGACGGGCGTTCTCACGATCGACAATCAACTTGTCAGGATTATCGAACACCGTCTCATCACGGTTGGCCGACAGATACCACATGCCAATCTTGTCGCCGGCCTTAATGGGGGCACCGAACAAATCATGGTCCTGCAGGGCGGTGCGCCGCATATGCGCCAAAGGCGTCTGCCAACGAATGATTTCGCTCACCGCGTTGGTGATGAACTGAGGATTTTTCTCCAGCTTTTCGCGCTCGTCGGGGAAGCTGTTCAGTCCATAGGCATAACCCGACATCGAATTGCGGGTCGTGTCGTTTCCGCCCACGATAAGCAGAATGAGGTTACCCATATATTCAAACTGGCTCATGTCCTTCATCGGCGAATGGATCATGCGGCTGATAAGATCGGGTGCTTCACCGCGATTTTTGCGTTCTTCCCACAGATTCTGGAAATAGGCCCCCATTTCAAACATTTTGGCAAGTCGCGCCTGACGTGTGTCTTCGGAACGGACGAGTTCGATGTCGCCCGCCCAATCGGACCATTCGGTCAACTTGCGGCGGTCTTCCCATGGGAAATCGAAAAGCAGCGCCAACATCTGTGTGGTCAGTTCGATGGATACCAAGTCGACCCAATCAAACGCTTTGCCAACCGGAAGCGAGTCCAAAAGCTCGCCCGTGCGGCGGCGGATATCGCCCGACATGCGGTCCATTTCGCCCGGTGTGAACGCCGGTGCGATGACGCGGCGTTCTTCGGTGTGCTTGGGCCGGTCCATCGCAATGAACATCGGCATGATGATTCTTTGGTCTTCGGGGATTGGCTCTGCGAGCGCATTGTCGTCGATTAAGGTGATACCACCATGTTCAAATGACGATGAATAAATGTCGGGCAGGGCTTCGACATGTTGAATGGCTTTGAGCGTTGTAACATTCCAGTAACTGCCGAAATCGGAGCCCTCAATCTTGTTGATCGGCGCTTTTTCGCGCATCTCTTTAAAGATGGGATGCCAGCGATCCTCCGCATAAATATTGGGCTTGGTGACGTCCCAATGATGTGGTGCCTTGTTCACTTCCCAAGGCAGCGAATCGCTTTCGATTAGGGGGGCAGTTGCCATTATTGTCGACTCCTCTCAGCACCGAAACTGCCACTACTGACAGAAATGTCAATCCAGTTTCGAACCGCAACCTATTAAAGGTGACGGCGCGTTCATCCCGGCATTTTGATGAAGCCGAACAACCGGCGCGCACCGTCATCTTTGGCGCGGCCAGCGCTTCCTGATTTCATGACGTTCTTTTTGAAAAGATACACACCCAGGCGCAGCAACAATATCGCAAACAAGGCCTGGCCGATAATCGCGATGGCATGATGCCATAAAGCCGGTTCAAGCGCGGCCCGCCCAATCATCGCAAAGGGCGAACTGAATGGGAAAATGGCGGCAAATTGCTCTATCGGTTCGCCTGTTTTGGTCAGGGTATAAGATGCGAAGAAGAAATTAATCAGCTGCGCCATGGTGACGGGCATGGAAATGGTCTGCACCTCCCGCACCGTGGCCGCCATTGCCCCTATCCCGAGGAAAAGCGCGCCGAGCATCAAATAGGTCATGATGAAATAGGTGAAGCACAGGCCAATGAAAATGGGCCAGCCAACCGCCGGCATGGGGAAATTTGGCAAATCCGGCCCAATCGCGGCGAAACCAATCAGTCCAACGGTTGTCCAGACGGATATGCCGAGCAAGGCCATGCCGAGCATCGCAAACAATTTGCCCAAAAATACTGATTCCATGGGAATCGAGGCGGCGAGAATTTCGATAATCTTGTTCGATTTCTCCTCCACCAGATTGGACAGCACCATGCCCGCAAGCAAAATGGTCAGGAAGAAAATGAAAAACTGCCCACCCTGCGCAGTGACCGTGCGCAGCGTCTTGTCGTTGTTAGCGGACTCGACAACAATATCGGGTGTCGAACGCGGCAGCGTCATCGTGCCGCCGCTTTTGGCATAGCCTGCCAATAGTTCAATGTCGGCGCGTTCGCGTTTGATGGCGTTGGCTGTGCCGGTTATCACGGGTTTCGCCAGCGTGCCGGTGACGACAACGCTGAGATTGTCACTCTTTTTTGCAAGGTAACTTTGCGGCGCATTTTGATCCGCAGCAGGATCGCCGACGACGACCATGCGGGCGAAATAGCGGTCTCCTAATGTCTTCGATAGCGACTCGCGGGCCGACAGGATTTTCCCGGCGTCTTCTTTGGCCAAGGCAATGCCGACAACGGGTTGTGACACGTCTTTGGCGATTTGCTCACCCAAATTACCCGCCGCAAATCCGACAAGCACAGGGAAGAAAGGGCCAAGTAAGAAGAAGATAAAGGCCTTGGAATAGATGATCGCCGTAAAATCACGGCGGGCAATGACGAAGGCGGCGCGGATGATTTCCTTCATTTTGCTTCTCCCACATCAGCGTCATCCATCTCGGCGGCGACGGCTTCACCCGCGATGGCGACGAACGCATCGTGGAGCCCGGGCCTTTCGATCGACAGCGATTTGACGCCCGCCTTGCCCTCGACCAGCGCCGTCAGCAGCGGCTCCACCCCGGTTTCGGGCAAGGTGAAATGCCACCAATGGCCTTCTGATTTGGTTTCAAGGGGCAGCGCCGATCGCCATGGTCCGTCCAACGTTTCGGTTTCCAGATGCACCTGCGGCCGCAAGCGGTCACGTGCTTCGGATACGAGCCCATCAAAACTGATTTTGCCCTTGGCGATAATGGCGATGCGTTCGCACAACCGTTCGGCATGCGCGATGACATGGGTGGAAAAAATCACCGTCACACCCTTGGCGGCTTGCGCGCGGATCATCTTTTCAAGCTTGGCCTGATTGAGCGCGTCCAACCCCGAAAAAGGTTCGTCCAATACAATCAGTTTTGGATCGTGGACGATTGTCCCCATCAGTTGCACCGTCTGGGCCATCCCCTTGGAAAGCTGCCTAATCTGGCGGTCTGCGGCATATCCAAGGCCAGCTTCTTCGAGCAAAGCCCGCCCTTTTCTCGCGCCCTCTTTCAACGATAGTCCGCGCAGCGCGCCCATGAAGGCAATTGTGTCGACCGCGCGCATTGATTGATACAGGCCGCGTTCTTCGGGCAAATATCCGACATTGCGGGACTGTGTTATCGGCCGGTCCGAACCCAGCAGGCTGCGGGTTCCGGCATCCGGCTCAATGATGCCAAGCAAAGTGCGCAACATCGTCGTCTTGCCGGCGCCATTTGGACCCAGAATGCCAAAAATGCTGCCTTCCGGAATTTTCAGGTCGACCCCATCGACGGCACGAAAGCCATCGAATTGCTTTACCAGTCCCTTTGCCTCTATTGCGTACATATGAAATTGCCCCGGAGAGATATTCGGTGCTGAATAAGGTTGGTGCGTGAAAAGAAACAACACAAATATAGTTAACGCGTTGCAGGCCAAGGCGCAGAGTGAGGGCTTTGTCGCCTTTGGCATTGCGCCGGGGCACCTTGCACCGCGCGCGGGGCAGCGGCTGCGCCAATGGATCGACGAAGGCCGCCATGGCGACATGTTGTGGATGGAAAGCCGCGTCGATGAGCGTGCCAATCCCGATATTTTATGGCCCGACGTAAAATCAGTGATCATGCTGGGGATGAGCTACGCACCGCCGCATGACCCAATGGCGCTTGCCGACGATGACACAAAGGCGCGCATATCGGTCTATGCGCAAGGACGCGACTATCATGATGTCGTCAAAGGCGCGCTCAAGCGGCTCGCCAGTTGGCTGGCCCATTCTGCAGAGGTCGGCGTCAAAGTGTTCGTCGATACCGCACCGGTGATGGAAAAGGCGCTGGCTGAGGTGGCGGGACTTGGCTGGCAAGGCAAGCACAGCAACATCGTCAGCAAAGACCATGGCAGCTGGCTGTTCCTTGGCGCGATTTATACGACGGCAGAGCTCGCTTCATCGGTTCCTGCGACCGACACATGCGGGTCGTGCCGCGCATGTCAGGACATCTGCCCAACCCATGCCTTTCCGGCGCCGTACCAGCTTGATGCCCGCCGATGCATTTCCTATCTCACTATTGAGCATAAGGGCCCCATCGACCGCGAACTGCGTCCCTTGATGGGCAATCACATTTACGGCTGCGATGATTGCCTGGCCGTGTGCCCATGGAACAAATTTGCCGAGACTGCCGCGGCACATAAGGCATTTTTGCCCCGCGAAGCGTTGGTCGCGCCGCGCATTGCCGACCTTTTGGCTTTGGATGATGCGCAGTTTCGTCAGCTGTTTTCGGGCTCACCCATCAAGCGCATTGGCCGCGACCGCTTTGTGCGCAATGTGTTGATCGCGGCTGGCAATGGCCGTGACCTCGGCGTGCTACCCTTGGTTGAGATGCGCATGGATGACACCTCACCCGTCGTCCGTGGTGCCGCGATCTGGGCGATGTCGCGCCTGTCGCCCGAGATATTTGCGCGTGAAAAGCAGGCGCGGTTGGCGGACGAACTGGACCCGTCGGTTCGTGCGGAATGGATGCTGAGTTAATCAGCGGCGTTGCAAGGCATCAATGCAGGATGCGCGATCAACCGCAGCGCCATCACTGCGGCGCGCGTCGACATAAGTCACGATTTCGGTCCGGCCCTTGCCGTCGGGATAGAGAAACATATCAAGGACGCAGGCTTTTCCGACAAATTGCAGCTTGCGGCCATGAACCTCAATGACGTCAAGCCGCGGTTCGCCAAAAAGGCGTTTCAACGTGGCGATATCTTTGCCCATGACGGCCTCTAAGCCCCTTGGTCCCGTGGCAGGGCGCACGGGAATGGGCGGCGCGGTGCGCTGTACGGGGGCTGGCTGGCGTGTTTGCGCGCGTGCAGGCGGCGCAGATACATAGCCCGCCAAAATCAACGCGATCGCGCATGCGTTTATGGCGTGTTTCATATGGCTCTGTTTCCGGAATGGACGACGTGCACCGCCATTGCGGTCGCAAGCACGGGCACCAGCAAGTTGAAAAACGGGATTAACATGCCAACGGTGCCAACAAAACCCAGCAAGAGGCGCGGCAGTTTCTGGATGCTGCCTTGCGATGCGCCATGGCGGGCAATCAGCATATCTTCCAAATCCTTGCCCAAAAGGACAGCGTTGAGGAGCATGAAGGCGATCGCCGTGCCAACGCCCGTGACCAGCAAGACGATATATAGCGGCAAGGCGAGGAGGTTGTAACCAACCACCCGCGCGATTGATCGTAATGCCATATGCACGCCAGCGCCGACGCCCGGACGCTTTCCAAACGCAGCTTTCTGGGGATAATATCGGTCTTCAACCGCATCGATAATATCGTCGGCAAAGATCCATGTGATTGCGACGGCGACCACCCGGAAAAGCAGAAACGCCGAAATCGGGATGATAGCCAGCGACAGGAAGGCCGACAGATATGCGCCGTTTTGAATGTTGAGCCATGCAAAAAGCCAATTGAGCGCAAACCACATGCCAACGCCCAATAAAAGGAAGCTGGCAAAGGTGCACAACACCACTTTGATGAGCAGCATTGCCACGCGCCTGTCCGAAAGGCTTTGGAACGAAAGCTGGAGCGCTTGTATCATGTCGCGCTTCTAAAGCGCTTGCCCGAAATGTCCAACCCCAGTAGGGCGCGGCGAGCTTACATATAGGAAAATTCATGACCGAAAGCCGCTTCGACGTCCTCGCTATTGGCAACGCAATTGTTGATATCATTGCCAACACCGACGATGCTTTTATCGACAGCGAAGGCCTGACCAAAGGCAGCATGCAGCTCATTGATGAGGAACGTGCGCAAGCATTATATGCCCACATGGGTCCGGCCCGTGAAATCAGCGGTGGTTCGGCTGCAAATACCTTGGCCGGCCTTGCACGGCTTGGACATAAAACAGCATTTATCGGGCAAGTCGCAAATGACCAGCTTGGCCAAGTGTTCGCTCATGACATTCGTGCAGGCGGTATCCATTTCGATATTCCTGCACGTGATGGCGCGCCTTCGACCGCACGTTGCTACATTCTCGTTACGCCAGATGCGCAGCGGACGATGAACACCTTTTTGGGCGCGTCGCAATATCTGCCTGCCACGCTGATCGACACGTCGCTGATCGAAAGCGCGGCCATATTGTATCTTGAAGGCTATTTGTGGGATCCTGAGGAGCCACGTGCCGCGATGCGCACCGCCATCGATATCGCGCGTGCCGCCGGTCGCAAGGTTGCGCTGACATTGTCCGACGCGTTCGTCATTTCGCGCCATGGGCCCGACTTTTTGACCGAAATGGATGCCGGTCGCATCGACATATTGTTTGCAAATGAAGTCGAAATTTGCGCGCTTAACAACAGCGATGATTTTGAAGCATCGGTCTCGGCCATCGCGACGAAGGTTCCATTGTTAGTCTGCACACGCGGCGAACATGGCGCAATCGCCATCGAAAATGGCGTGCGTACCGAAGTCG
>JBEEIJ010000097.1:0-4045 GCA_041169905.1 Pseudomonadota bacterium
AGGCCATAGAGCGCCAGATACACCGGCTGCCCATGGGCCAGATATTGGTTCAACGTGATGACGAAGTCACCCATTGCGCTTTCACCCGCAACATTGTTTCCACCAAGCTGCGTGATGGTGATCGGCAAAAGCAATAATGACGATGCAAAAATCGGCGGGATGACGCCAGCAGTGTTGATCTTCAATGGAAGATGGCTGCGATCCGCCTGCATCATGCCACGCTGCGTCGCGCGCTTTGGATATTGAATAAGCACGCGGCGCTGGCCACGCTCCATGAAGCAGATCAGCAAAGTCAGGCTGACGAACATCAAAAGGAAGCCGACGATCAGAAAACCGCTAATCGATCCGGTCCGTCCACCTTCGAGAAGCTGTGCGAACAGCCGTGGCATTTGGGCGACGATACCCGCCATGATGATCAAGGAGATACCATTGCCGATACCGCGCGACGTAATCTGCTCGCCCAGCCACATCAGGAACATGGTGCCGCCGATAAGGCTGATGGTTGCAACAATGCGGAACATCATGCCCGGCTCAACAACCGCGCTAATGCCATTGGCCGCAGCGAGGCTTTCGAGCCCTGCGGCAAGGAAATATCCCTGCACCGCAGTCAGGAAAACCGTGCCGTAGCGGGTATATTGATTGAGTTTCTTGCGTCCGCTCTCGCCCTCTTTCTTGATGGCAGCAAGCGTAGGCGAAAGCGATGATGCGAGCTGCACCACGATCGACGCGGTAATATAGGGCATGACGCCAAGCGCGATGAGGCTCATGCGCTCAAGGCTACCGCCCGAGAAAGTGTTGAAGATATCAAGCACACCGCCAGCGGCGTTGTTCGCATAAAGGGCTGCTTGCGCGATGGGATCAACGCCCGGCAGCGGCACGAAGCTCAACAGACGGAATATGATGAGCGCGCCAATAGTGAACCAAATACGGTTCTTAAGCTCTGTTGCCTGCCCGAACTTCGATAAATTGAGGTTCGATGCCATTTGGTCGGCCCTAGATGCCATGATATACGTTCCTTGGTTCCGGATTAACCGTGAATGCACAATAATCGCGCAACGGCTTCACCCCAAAAATTTCGCCTGACTGTATCTGGACGAACCCCAGAAATGTCAAACCCCGCCAGCCCATATCGGGAAGCGGGGCTGGCATGACAAGAGCGAAGTCGTCGCCCCCGTCTTATTTCTTGGCCGCAGCTTCTTTGGAAGCGTTCTTGACGGAAGATTTCTTCGCAGCGGCTTTTTCCGATGCAGAAACCTTTACCAGCACTTCAACCTTACCACCGGCCTTTTCAACGGCCTCAACGGCTGCCTTCGAAGCGCCAGCGACAGAGAAGTTCACCTTGGAGGTGAGTTCACCCTTCGCCAACAAACGGACGCCGTCCTTGCCACCACGTGCAAGGCCAGCAGCCTTCAACGCCGCATGGTCAACAACAGCTTTGATGTCGATTTTCTTGGCATCGATAAACTTCTGGATCATGCCCAGATTTACTTCTGCATGGTCCTTGGCGAAGATATTGTTGAAGCCGCGCTTTGGAATACGCATGTGAAGTGGCATCTGGCCGCCTTCAAATCCGTTGATCGAAACACCCGAACGGCTGGTCTGACCCTTTTGGCCGCGACCCGAGGTCTTGCCCTTGCCCGAACCAATACCACGGCCAACGCGCATACGGCGATGGCGGGCGCCTTCATTGTCTTTAATGTCATTCAATTTCATGTCGTGCACTCGCTTTCGCTTTAATTCGCGCTGATGTTATCAGTCCTGAATTTGGACCATGTGACGAACTGTGCGGATCATCCCGCGCACTTCGGCCGTGTCTTCGATTTCGACAACGCGGTTCATCTTGTCAAGGCCGAGACCCTTCAAAGTTGCGCGCTGTGAGGCTGGACGACGGATCGGCGAACCGGTCTGCTTCAGTTTAATCTTCGCCATATCGATTACTCCGCAATAGCTTCTGCGTCGGCTTCAGCAGTTTTGCTGCCACCGCGACCAAGAAGGTCCGCGATTTTCTTGCCGCGACGCTGCGCTACCGACTTGGGGCTGGTCTGTTCAGACAGCGCCGCGAAAGTAGCACGGATCATGTTGTAAGGGTTCGACGTACCGACCGACTTGGTCACAACGTCCGCAACGCCCAGGCTTTCGAAGACAGCGCGCATTGGGCCACCTGCGATGATGCCGGTACCGGCTGGTGCCGAACGCAACGTCACCTTGCCAGCGCCGAAATGGCCCTTGCCGTCGTGATGCAACGTACGACCATCTTTCAGGGCGACGCGGATCATCGATTTCTTGGCAGCTGCAGTCGCTTTGTTGATCGCTTCTGGCACTTCGCGTGCTTTACCATGACCAAAGCCTACGCGACCTTGACCGTCACCAACAACGACGAGTGCAGCAAAACCGAAGCGCTTACCGCCCTTAACAGTTTTCGAAACGCGGTTGATGTGAACGAGCTTTTCGATCGTGCCATCATCTTCTTCCTGTGCAGGACGACGATCGTTGCTACGACCACGGCCACCGCCACCACGGTTATCACCGCCGCCGCCACGACCGCCGCGACCGCGACGTTGACCTTCGGCTGCGTCAGGCGCTGCGCCGTCAGTCACAGATACGGTGCTTTCAGTGTTTTCAGCCATCATCAGAACTCCAATCCGCCTTCGCGCGCTGCATCAGCAAGCGCTTTGACGCGACCGTGAAACAGGAACCCGCCACGATCAAAAACCACGCTGGAAATGCCAGCTTTCTTAGCTGCTTCGGCTACCCGCTTGCCAACATCAGCCGCAGCTTCAGTTGTCGAGCCGTTCTTAGCCTTCACGTCCTTGTCGAGGGTCGAAGCAGACGCGATGGTCGCGCCCTTCGAATCGTCAATGACTTGTGCATAGATGTGGCGACCAGTGCGGTGCACGGAAAGACGAGGACGTCCAGCAACCTGCGCCCGCAATTTCGAACGAACGCGTTGACGGCGCCTTGCAAAGAGAGACAGTTTTGCCATTATTTCTTCTTCCCTTCCTTGCGGAAGATATATTCGCCGCGGTACTTGATGCCCTTGCCCTTATATGGCTCTGGCTTCCTCCAGCGACGGATTTCAGCAGCAACCTGCCCAACCTTCTGCTTGTCGATACCTGAAATTTCCACCGTGGTGTTATCAGGTGTCTTGATTTCAATGCCCTCTGGGATCGCGAAGTCGACATCATGGCTGTAGCCAAGTTGCAGCTTCAACATCTTGCCTTGGCTGTTTGCACGGTAACCAACGCCAGTGATTTCGAGGACTTTCGTAAAGCCTTCGGTCACACCCGTAACGAGGTTCTGTACCAACGTACGCTGCATACCCCAAAATGCGCGGGCTGCCTTGCTGCCATTGGCAGGCTTTACCGAAAGACCGTCGTCCTGCATCTCGTACGAGATAAGGTCGCTCATAGGCATTTTCAGTTCGCCCTTCGGTCCTTTGACCGAAAGCGTGCCCGCTTCCATGCTGGCGGTTACGCCGGCAGGAATAGGAACAGGTTTCTTACCAATGCGGCTCATTAGAATACCTCCGCCAGGATTTCGCCGCCGACATTCTGTGCGCGCGCTTCGGCGTCAGACAGAACGCCCTTTGGCGTCGAAACGATGGTGATGCCAAGGCCGTTGCGGATAATCGGAAGCTCTTGGCTTCCTGAATATACGCGGCGACCAGGCTTCGAAACGCGGGCGACATGCTGAATAGCAGGAGCGCCTTCGAAATATTTCAGCTCGATGCGGATGCCCTTATGTGCACCCAAAGCTTCCTCGCTGTAACCGCGAATATAGCCTTCACGCTGCAGAACATCGAGAACGCGGGTACGCAGGCCGGACGCTGGCGAGACGACAGAGTCTTTCTTCGCCCGCTGGCCGTTGCGGATACGGGTGAGCATATCACCCAAAGGATCGGTCATTGCCATCTATCTTATCCTTACCAGCTCGACTTCGTAACGCCCGGGATCATGCCCTTATTGGCAAGATTACGCAGTTCGATACGGTTCAGCTTGAATTTACGGTACACGCCGCGAGGACGCCCGGTGGTTTCGCAACGGTT
>JBEEIJ010000098.1:0-15645 GCA_041169905.1 Pseudomonadota bacterium
TCACCCGGCCCGCAGGACAGCCATTATCTGTTCGAAAAATTTGCGGGGATGATGGGGTGAATAGCCTAATGCCGGCCCGCTGTTCTTTGTGCTGCGCACTGACCTCCTCTACACTCCGTCGTATTCATGAAAGTGCGGCTGGGGCCTTTGGAAATATGAATTAAATGCCCAAACGTACTGACATAAAATCGATCCTCATCATCGGCGCTGGCCCCATCATCATCGGGCAGGCGTGCGAGTTTGATTATTCGGGGACGCAGGCGTGTAAGGCGTTGCGCGAAGAGGGCTATCGCATCATCCTCGTCAATTCGAACCCGGCGACGATCATGACCGATCCGGATATGGCCGACGCGACCTATGTTGAGCCAATCACGCCCGAAATCGTTGCCAAGATTATCGAAAAAGAGCGCCCCGACGCGGTGTTGCCGACCATGGGTGGGCAGACGGCTTTGAACGTGGCTTTGGCTTTGTTCAACGACGGCACGCTGGCGAAATATGGCGTTGAGATGATCGGCGCGGATGCCGAAGCTATCGACAAGGCCGAAGACCGGATCAAGTTCCGCGACGCGATGACCAAAATCGGTCTGGAATCCGCGCGTTCGGGCATTGCACATTCACTGGAAGAAGCGCTGGAGGTGCTTGAACGCACGGGCCTGCCATCAATCGTTCGACCCAGCTTCACCATGGGCGGTACCGGCGGCGGGATTGCGTATAATCGCGACGAATTTATCAAGATTGTCACCGGCGGTTTGGATGCATCGCCGACGACCGAGGTGCTGATTGAAGAATCGCTGCTCGGTTGGAAAGAATATGAGATGGAAGTCGTGCGCGACCGCGCGGACAATGCCATCATCATTTGCTCGATTGAAAATATCGACCCGATGGGCGTGCATACCGGAGACTCCATCACGGTTGCGCCAGCGCTGACGCTGACCGACAAAGAATATCAGATCATGCGCAACGCGAGCATCGCGTGCTTGCGTGAAATCGGCGTAGAAACAGGTGGTTCGAACGTACAGTTCGCAGTCAATCCGAAGGATGGCCGCCTGATCGTTATTGAAATGAACCCGCGTGTGTCGCGTTCGTCGGCGCTGGCATCGAAAGCCACTGGCTTCCCGATTGCGAAGGTCGCGGCGAAGCTGGCGGTTGGTTTTACGCTCGACGAAATCACCAACGACATTACCGGTGCAACGCCAGCGTCGTTTGAACCGACGATCGATTATGTCGTCACCAAAATCCCGCGCTTTGCCTTTGAAAAGTTCAAGGGCGCTGAGCCATTGTTGCACACGGCGATGAAGTCTGTGGGCGAAGTGATGGCGATTGGCCGCAACATCCACGAAAGCCTGCAAAAGGCGCTTCGTGGATTGGAAACCGGACTGTCGGGCTTCAATTATGTCGACGCGCTGAAGGGTGCATCGAAAGATCAGCTTTCTGCCGAATTGAGCCGTGCAACGCCCGACCGGCTGTTGGTCGCGGCACAAGCGCTGCGTGAGGGCATGAGCGTTGCCGAAATTCACGCGATTGCGAAGTTCGATCCGTGGTTCCTTGAACGGCTAGAAGAAATTATTGCGGCCGAAAATGACGTCAAGACGAATGGTTTGCCCAATAGTGCCGAGGCGCTTCGCCGTCTGAAAGCCATGGGCTTTTCGGACAAGCGGCTTGCCTATTTGGCGCTGGAATCGGTCAATATCCGCCCAGGTATGGAAACGGCTGTCCGCCGTGGTTCGGGCATTGCGATGCAGGCCGCGCGCGCGATTGCTGGCGCGGTGACCGAAGATGAAGTGCGTGCGCTACGCCACAAATTGGGCGTGCGCCCCGTGTTCAAACGCATCGACACCTGCGCAGCCGAGTTCGAAGCCAAAACGCCGTATATGTATTCGACTTATGAAGCCCCAAGCTTTGGCACGCCCGAATGCGAAAGCCAGCCCACGGGTCGTGAGAAGGTTGTTATCCTAGGCGGTGGTCCGAACCGGATCGGGCAGGGGATTGAGTTCGATTATTGCTGTGTTCACGCGTGCTTCGCATTGGCGGATGCGGGCTATGAAACCATCATGGTCAACTGCAATCCGGAAACCGTGTCGACCGATTATGACACCAGCGACCGTTTGTATTTCGAACCACTGACAGCAGAAGACGTGCTGGAAATCCTACATGTTGAACAGCAGAACGGCACGTTAAAGGGCGTCATCGTCCAGTTCGGTGGGCAGACCCCGCTGAACCTTGCGAAGGCACTTGAGGCAGCTGGTATCCCGATTTTGGGCACGTCACCTGACGCCATCGATCTGGCCGAAGACCGGGAACGCTTTGCCGCGCTTATCAACAAGCTGAAGCTCAAGCAGCCCGAAAACGGTATTGCGCGCAGCCGTGATGAAGCCATTAAGGTCGCCGAGAACATTGGCTACCCGGTGCTGATGCGGCCCTCCTACGTCCTTGGCGGACGCGCGATGGAAATCGTCGATACGCAGGCGCAGCTGGAAAATTACATCCAGACGGCCGTGATCGTCTCGGGCGACTCGCCCGTGTTGATCGACAGCTATTTGCGCGACGCCATTGAGGTGGACGTTGATGCCTTGTGCGATGGCGACGAAGTCGTTGTGGCCGGCATATTGCAGCATATTGAGGAAGCTGGCGTCCACAGCGGCGATTCCGCGTGCACCATCCCGCCCTACAGCTTGCCCGATAAAATCATTGCGGAAATCCGCCGCCAGACCGAATTGCTTGCGGTCAACCTGCATGTCCGTGGCCTGATGAACATCCAGTTCGCGGTCAAGGATGGCGAGGTTTACCTGATTGAGGTCAATCCTCGTGCCAGCCGGACCGTGCCTTTCGTAGCAAAGGCCATCGGCGCACCTATCGCCAAGATCGCCGCGCGCATCATGGCGGGTGAAAAGCTTAAGGACTTGCCGCCCATCAACCTCGACATCGATTATATCGCGGTGAAAGAAGCGGTGTTCCCGTTTGATCGCTTCCCCGGCGTTGACCCCGTCCTGTCGCCGGAAATGAAATCAACGGGCGAAGTCATGGGTATCGATCGCGACTTTGCAACGGCATTTGCCAAATCACAAATCGGCGCGCGGATGCCGCCACCTATGGGCGGGAAGCTGTTCGTTTCGGTCAAAGACACCGACAAGCCGGTTATCGTTCCCGCAGTCAAACAAGCGATTGCGTGCGGCTTTACCGTATGCGCAACCGACGGGACGGCAAATTATCTGCTCGGGCAGGGGATAGAGGTCGAGCGCGTCAACAAGGTCGCGCAGGGGCGCCCGCATATCGTCGACAAGATTAAAGATGGCGAAATCCACCTAATCTTCAACACCACCGAAGGTTGGCAGAGCCTGAAAGACAGTGAAGAAATCCGCCGTTCCGCGTTGGTTAACAAGGTTGCGCAATATACGACAGCCGCAGGAAGCATTGCAGTTGCACAGGCGATTGCGGCGCTGCAGCAACGGCAACTTGAAGTTCGGCCACTTCAAGACTATTATTAACCCTAGCAGTATCTTTCCCCCGACAATTGAACTGCATATCGGATTAATGCTTATCATTTCTCCGGTCGGGATGTTTTTGTGACGAAGGGTTTTGCCTGATGGCGAGTTTTGAGAAATATCCGATGTTGGCTGAAGGCTATGAAAAGCTGACAACCGACTTGAAACGCCTTCGTGATGAGCGGCCATTGATTGTGGAAGCAATCGAGGAAGCGCGTGCGCATGGCGATCTGTCGGAAAATGCCGAATATCACGCCGCCAAGGAACGCCAGGGTCAGGTTGAAGCCGCGATTTCAGAGATCGAAGACAAAATTGGCCGCGCACAAATTATCGATCCGACGACTTTGTCGGGTGACAAGATTGTTTTCGGTGCAACGGTGACCTTGTTGGACGAAGACGACAAGCCTGTGCGCTATCAGCTGGTGGGTGAAACCGAAGCCGATGCAAAGGCGGGGCGTATTTCGTACAACTCGCCATTGGGCCGCGCGCTTATCGGACGCGTTGTCGACGATGAAGTTGAGGTGACCGTACCATCGGGTGACAAATATTATCTCGTATCGAAAATCGAGTTCATCTGAACATGCGTTTCGTCATGAAACGCCGTAATATTTGACATGCAGTTTCCCCGCGGACCTGTCACCAACGCACTGGTCATCATTAATTTGGTGATTGCTGCCATTTTGTTGGTGCCGTCCTTGTGGCAATAT
Organism: Pseudomonadota bacterium; assembly: GCA_041169905.1. Classification (GTDB taxonomy): domain Bacteria; phylum Pseudomonadota; class Alphaproteobacteria; order Sphingomonadales; family Sphingomonadaceae; genus Sphingorhabdus_B. The sequence continues at coordinate 4,190 of JBEEIJ010000098.1, forward strand.
GCCGTCGTTGCTGGCGGGCTTTTTCCGGCCCGTTTGAGCGGTGATAGTTCTGCGTTTGCGGACATAATATTTCTCGTGCCCGCATTGCTTACACCGCTTACGGCCGCATTTTTGCACGGCGGGATCGCGCATGTCATCATGAATATGCTGATGCTTTTGCTGATTGGCAAAATGGTTGAGCGCGTTTTGGGCGGCGGTCTCTTCTTGGCGCTGTATATTGTGTCGGCTTATGCTGCTGCGGCTACCGAGTGCCTCGCGGCAGACCTGCAATTACCGATGTCACTGGATATGATGGCGCCTGCCATCGGCGCAAGCGGCGCGATATCGGGTGTCATCGGCGCGTATCTATTGCTGTTCCCGAACAAGCAGCCAAAGCGGTGGGGGCCGATTCCTGCAGCGATTGCGCGTCCGCTGCATATGACCTTGGCATGGATTGGTATTAACCTCGCAATGGGCTTTGTCGGACCGGGATTAGGCATCGCTATTGCCATCTGGTCGCACATAGGCGGTTTTGTGATGGGATTAGCCTTGGCGCGGCCATTGCTGCTGTGGCATTATCGTAACGCCTGAGGCTTTGACGTCACCCTGATAGGTTCAGGGTAACGTCTAATGCAGAATTTACGCTTCGGGTTGCAGCAACTTGTGCAAATGAACGACGACATATTTCATTTCGGCATCGTCAACCGTGCGCTGTGCAGCGGCCCGCCATGCTTCTTCTGCGCTGGCATAGTCCGGAAACATGCCAACAATGTCCAATTTTTCTAAATCCGTAAACTTCAATGTCTGGGGGTTTTCCACTCGCCCACCAAAGACGAGATGCAATTTTGTATCGGTCACGCTGATATCCAATTATTTTTCTTTGGCAGCATCCGTTGCCGCCTGACTCGCGGCCTTTACAGCGACAGCGGCTTTGCTGACAAGCTCCCTAAATTGCAAACGTAACGCGTCGCCGTTCAGGCCGAGGCTTTCGACCTGATCCTTGCCAGCGGCTTTCGCAGCTTCAGCCATTTTACGGGCCTTTTTGTTCAGCTTTTTACCGGCCTTGCCCAAAACTTTGGTTTCACGTTCCGTGCGTGGCAAAAGCGCGCCGACGATTGCACCGATCGCCATGCCGCCCAAAACGATCGCCAACGGATTTTTGTCAATGCCGTCGCTTGTTGTGCTTTTCGCGCTGTCAGCTGCGGTTTTAATGCTGTCGCCAATCTTGCTCATGTTTCGTTCCTATATCAATCGCCAACGGGCGCGTTTGTTTTACTCTTTCGCAGGTTTGAAATCCAACGCGAAATCGGCCGACGGGCGGCCACCAATAATGTGGCTGCGCCGACTATGCCGATAAGCGGTGCCTTGTTCTTCACAACTTGTATGGTCTCAACCGCAGCGTGTTTGGCCTGCGATTTTTTCAACGCGACCAGCTTGCGAACTTGGTTGCGGGGGTTGAGAACATCCTGAGCAACGTCGATGCTGCCCTTCAGCTTACGCCGAAGATTGCGTCGTTCTGCGTTCGACAATATGACGCTTTCGCGGTCTGTGACGACCGGGTCTTCAGGTAAGATCGTCGACATTCTCTTGCATTTCCGGAAAGTAAACTTTCCTCATCCATTTTCGTGCCAGCGATCCAAAAATGACCGCAACGACGATAAACGTGAATGTAACAACCAACGTGGCCCCAAGCGGGCCAATTAACGGAGCCAAAGTCAGCACCAGCCCCAATACAAAAGCGATTGCCGCGCCGATGAGTGCGAACGCGGCAATCGCGCCATAAAGGAACGCCGATCGGAAAACGTGTCGTGTGTAATCAATACGCGAACGGTAATAGTGCATTTCGGCCTTTACCAGCGCGCGCAGGTCTTCGATCACCAACGAAACCTGTTCGCTTGCGGTCGCTTCTGCCGGTTTCGGGCTATCCCCCACCATTTCGTCCTGACGCTGATCCATAATCATTGGTTTCACTTATCGGTCAAAAGCGGCCTTTTGCAAAGCCGCTAATGCTGTCTAATTAGGCGTCTTTGCCACCAGAGCGAATGAGGCGAGCGAGTACAAATCCAATGGCTGCTGCAGCGCCGATCGCAACTGCCGGGCTTTTGCGGACAAACTGGCGGGCATCTTCGGCCAAGGCGTCGACATCCTTTGCGTCCATCTTGCCAGCGAAGCCCTCAACCATGTCGGCTGCGCTGCGGGCGTAATCGCCATATTGCTTGCCGACATTTTCTTCGATGGTCGCAGCGCTGTCGCGGATAAGTTTGCCAATGCTGTCAACGGCCTCTGTCGCGCGGTCCTTGCCTTTTTGAGCCGCGGCGCGTGCGCTGTCCGCTGCTTTGGATTTGAAATCATTCATTTCTGATTTGACCTTTGATGTAACACCGTCGGTTTTACCTTTAGCCGGCTGCGCCTTTGCCACGGCCTTTGGTGCCGAAGTCGCCGCAGCGGGTTTCGCGGCCTTGGTGGCGGCTGGCTTGACTGCTGCTGTCTTTGCAGCCGCAGGCTTGGCGGTTGCTTTTTTCGCGGGCGCTGGTTTCGCAGCCGCTTTTGGCTTTTCAGTTTCGGCCATGGGAATATGCTCCTATCGGTTAAGTGCGGGCACGCAAATGGGCGCCGCTATATCTTATATTTGTACGGGCGGTGCCTTAGTCAACTATAGCACCATAAAATTACATTTAAAATCCATATGTCTTAGCGTCGTTGCCAAATCCCCAACACAACGATAGACGCGCTGACATTGTTCCCACCAAGAATTCACTGGAGCTTTCCATGACTGCGATCCTCGACATACATGCCCGCCAAATTTTGGATAGCCGGGGCAACCCGACAGTCGAAGTTGATGTGTTGTTGGAAGACGGCAGCTTTGGCCGCGCAGCTGTTCCATCGGGCGCTTCCACAGGTGCATATGAAGCCGTCGAAAAGCGTGATGGCGACATGTCCAAATATATGGGCAAGGGCGTATTGCAGGCGATCGAAGCGGTTAATGGTCCGATTTATGAAGCGTTGCTGGAACTGGACGCGGAAGATCAGGAAAATGTCGATGCCGTGATGATCGACTTGGATGGAACCGACAACAAGTCGAACCTTGGTGCCAATGCTATATTGGGCGTTAGCTTGGCGGTCGCAAAGGCTGCTGCGGATGCGCGTGGGTTGCCTTTATATCGCTATGTTGGTGGCGTGAATGCACATGTCCTGCCGGTCCCGATGATGAATATCATCAACGGCGGTGAACATGCCGATAACCCGATTGATTTTCAGGAATTCATGGTCATGCCCGTTGGCGCTGGATCAATTTCAGAAGCCGTTCGCTGGGGCTCTGAAATTTTTCACATGCTCAAGAAAGGCCTGCATGAAAAGGGTCTGGCGACGTCGGTCGGTGACGAAGGCGGATTTGCCCCAAATCTGGCCTCAACGCGTGACGCGCTTGATTTCATTATGACGTCAATCGACAAGGCTGGGTTTAAAGCCGGTGAAGACGTTGTGCTTGCGTTGGATTGCGCAGCGACCGAATTTTTCCGCAACGGCAAATATGAAATTTCGGGCGAGGGGCTCTCGCTTTCTCCGCACGAAATGGCGGATTACCTTGCTGCGCTTTGCAAGGATTATCCCATTCGTTCGATTGAGGATGGCATGAGCGAAGACGATTTTGAAGGTTGGAAAGCCATTACCGACAAGATCGGCCACGAGGTCCAGTTGGTTGGTGACGATTTGTTCGTTACCAACCCAGAGCGTCTTGCCATGGGTATCGGCAAAGGTCTTGCCAACTCTTTGTTGGTGAAGGTCAATCAGATTGGTACGCTGACGGAAACGCTGGCTGCTGTGTCGATGGCGCACCGTGCTTCGTACACTGCCGTCATGTCACATCGTTCAGGCGAGACGGAAGATGCAACCATCGCCGATTTGGCAGTGGCAACAAATTGCGGTCAGATTAAAACCGGAAGCCTTGCACGGTCCGACCGGTTGGCGAAGTACAACCAGCTCATCCGCATTGAAGAAGAGCTGGGTGCATCGGCGCAATATGCAGGGCAGGGTATTTTCCGCTGACCCCTCCTTTCTTGCCATTTTTGCGAAAATATGATTCTGTCGGAACATGATGCGTTCAAACCGAAAACCTGAATATGTGAAGTCGGTAATTGGTCCAGCGTTGGCCCTCGTTGCCTTGCTGGGTATTGCGTCATACGCGCTTCTTGGGCCAACCGGCATCATTGCATGGACCGATTATCGGGCGGCGCTTAGCGAACGCAAAATTGAACTGGCAAAGCTACAAAAGGAACGTGATGCTCTGCGAAATCGGCAGCTGCTTTTGGACCGCGATAATGTCGATCCTGACTTGGCCGGCGAATTAATGCGCAAGGAATTAAACGTTGTTGCGCCTGATGAGGTTGTTGTTCCGCTAAAGTGATACATTCGTCATCGAATGAATAGCTATGCAGTGCATTCCGTTGCGGAAAAGCGCTTTTCACCGTGGTCGATATTGATTAGGCGGCAATGTATTCGCATATATAAATTCCATTAAAGGAACGAATTTTGGCAACCTCCCCAGCGAAAAAGTCTGTGTCGAAGAAGGCCAGCGTGAGCGAAGACGCAGCGCGCGCCAACCGCGAGCGTCCAAGCGAACCAAAGCCATATAAAGCGACCAAAGAAGAGCTTTTAAAGTTCTATCGCGATATGCTTTTGATCCGCCGTTTTGAAGAAAAAGCCGGGCAATTATATGGCCTTGGCCTAATCGGTGGTTTTTGCCATCTGTACATTGGCCAAGAAGCCGTAGCCATCGGGCTCCAATCTGCACTGACGCCCGGCAAAGACAGCGTCATCACGGGCTATCGTGACCATGGGCATATGCTGGCATATGGCATTGATCCCAATCTGATCATGGCGGAACTGACCGGCCGTGCTGCGGGTATCTCGCAGGGCAAGGGCGGGTCGATGCATATGTTTTCGACTGAGCATAAATTTTACGGGGGCCACGGCATCGTCGGCGCGCAAGTCTCGCTGGGTGCGGGCCTTGCTTTCGGTCATAAATATTCGAACGATGGCGGGGTGTGCCTCGCCTATTTCGGCGACGGTGCGTCCAACCAAGGACAGGTCTACGAAAGCTTTAACATGGCGGAATTGTGGAAGCTTCCGATCATATTCGTCATCGAAAACAACCAATATGCGATGGGCACCAGCGTAAACCGCGCGTCGTCCGAGGACCAATTGTACCGCCGCGGCGAAAGTTTCCGTATTCCGGGCATTCAGGTTGACGGTATGGACGTTCTCGCCGTGCGTGGCGCTGCCGAGGTTGCATTGGATTGGGTACGCAGCGGTAAGGGGCCCGTGTTGCTCGAAATGAAGACCTACCGTTATCGTGGTCACTCCATGTCTGATCCGGCGAAGTACAGAAGCCGGGATGAAGTGCAGTCGGTACGTGACAACAGCGATCCTATTGAGGGATGCAAGGCGTATCTGGCCGACCTTGGCGTGGGCGACGAGGAGTTGAAGGCTATTGAGAAGGAAATCCGGAAAATCGTGAATGAATCTGCTGATTTTGCGGAAGCATCGCCTGAACCGGATTTGTCCGAACTATATACTGACGTGTTGGTGGAGCAATATTGATGGCAATCGAACTTAAAATGCCCGCGCTTTCGCCAACAATGGAAGAAGGCACGCTTGCGAAATGGTTGGTCAAAGAAGGTGATAGCGTTAAATCTGGCGATATCCTGGCCGAGATCGAAACCGACAAAGCGACGATGGAGTTTGAAGCCGTTGATGAAGGCGTGATTACGTCGATTTCCGTGCCTGAGGGCACCGACGGCGTAAAGGTCGGTACCGTGATTGCGCTTATCTCCAGCGACGGAGAGGCCGCGGCTCCAGCCAAAACTACGCCCGCACCTGCTGTTGCACCGACGCCCGCTCCTGAGGTTGTCGTTGCGGTCGCTCCCGTTGCGGCCAAGACGGCACCCGCAGCAACCGACGGAACTGCAACGCAGTCCGTTACGTTGCGCGAAGCTTTACGCGACGCAATGGCGGAAGAAATGCGCCGCGATGACCGCGTGTTTGTCATGGGTGAGGAAGTCGCCGAATATCAAGGCGCTTACAAAGTGACGCAAGGGTTGCTCGACGAATTTGGCGCTCGCCGCGTTATCGATACGCCGATTACCGAATATGGCTTTGCAGGCATCGGAACAGGCGCCGCGATGGGCGGGCTTCGCCCCGTCATTGAATTCATGACATTTAACTTTGCGATGCAGGCGATTGACCACATTATCAATTCGGCGGCAAAAACCAATTACATGTCGGGCGGCCAGATGCGCTGTCCTATCGTGTTCCGTGGTCCAAACGGTGCCGCGGCACGCGTTGGCGCGCAGCACAGCCAGAACTATGCGCCATGGTATGCCAGCGTACCCGGTCTGATTGTGATCGCACCTTATGACGCCGCAGATACGAAGGGATTGCTCAAAGCTGCAATTCGTTGCGAGGACCCAGTTGTTTTCCTCGAAAACGAACTGCTTTACGGTCGCACCTTTGAAGTTACCGCAGGTGATGACCATGTGCTGCCGATTGGCAAGGCACGCATCATGCGCGAAGGCACGGACGTCACTATCGTGAGCTATTCGATTGGCGTAGGGCTGTCATTGGAGGCAGCTGACATGTTAGGCGCCGAAGGTATCAGCGCCGAGGTCATCGACCTGCGCACCATTCGTCCGCTGGATACCCAAACCGTGCTGGCGAGCCTTGCAAAAACCAATCGCCTGGTCGTGGCCGAAGAAGGTTGGCCGGTGTGTTCGGTCGGCAGCGAAATCCTTGCGGTGTGTATGGAGCAGGGTTTTGATGATCTCGACGCTCCCGTGTTGCGCGTCACGAACGAAGACGTTCCGATGCCTTATGCAGCGAATCTGGAGAAGGCGACGCTCATCAATGCCGACAAGATCGTCGCTGGTGTACGCAAAACGCTAGGGCTTTAGGAGCATACTCGCCGTCCCCGCTTTAACAGGCGGAGACGGTGACCTTCTCATCATTGTATATCCCGTCGCTTCCAGTGGGGCCAACGGTGTCGCGGTTCTCGCGTACCACCATGGATGCGACTTGGCTGATCGTCCTATCGGTCAGGTTCGAAAAACCATTTACAATCATCGGTTTGAAATAATATTGCAGCTCAACAAACATTAACACACCTCCAGGGGGAGGGGATGTTTGCCGTCCAACGGGGCCAATTCCAGTGACGCTTGTCGCTGTCGATGTGGTACCGTAGTTTGATTTGTAAAAGGTAGCTGAGCCAGCGCAGCGTTGCCACCGGATGCGATATCGTGGTGCGGAGGCATTGAATGCGGCTACCTCTTCCACACTGGATAAAATGATGCGGGCATTGCCGCGCGTGGACTTCGCGCCGGATGACTGATCGGTGTAGTTGTGATTTCCACCAAGGTCGATACGTTTGCCCTCACGCAAAGATCCTTGAAAAACGTCGTTGATTTGCATTTCGGAAATCGTTTTATTCGCTGATGGCGTTGTTGTCCCAATTCGCGCTGCAGCATCGGCGGTGTGCAAGGTGATTTGGTTTATCTGCATGACGACCGAAGCATAGTTTGCCGTTTCGACGCCGCCCACGACCAGGCCTAGGAAGAATGGTAATGATACCGCCAACTCGACCATCGCTAGGCCACTTTCGTTATGCTTTAGCTGGCGGAACGTTCTGAGAAATGTGTGTTCCATATATTACACCGATGGGCAGTTGGCTTGGACAGGTTTGCCATAGGCTGTCTGGTCGCCATAAGGCTGGTTGGCGAGGATCGAGCCTGTTTGCATTTCGACATTGGCCGGCCAACCAAGCATTGCCGCTAGCGGGAATATGCGTGGGTAACTGACCTTAAATGTGATGATGACGATATCCTTTGCGCCACCTTGTCCGTCCGATCCCCCGTCGGCGTCCCAAACCCCGTTTCCGTTTGCATCCATAAAGCTTTCACCGCGATCGCATTTCAAATTACCGGGAGATTGTTCGATGACTTCTTCCGCGCGCGCTAGCGCTGCCGTTGAAAAGGTTTTGTAATAACGTCGGCTTACCGAGACGTTAGCACCTGGGGCGAGTTCGCGGACTGTCGATTTTACTCGCTCATCGATAAGATCTTGCTGCACTAAGGACGTCGCACCTTCTAACGACGAACTTCTCGCGGCATCTTGCACGGCGCCATCTAAGGTCGAGCGCACCAAAAGGGAGTGCCCGATATCCATGGTGCCCATCACCATCATCGTTACAATAGGCGCAATAAGTGCGAACTCCACGATGGACGCGCCGTCTTCATTGGATATGAATTTTGCGATCATCAGACGCCCCATCCTCATTGCGTCAGACGCAGTGCCGAAATTTTAGCAGCAATCTCTTTGAAGTTGCTGACCAACGACGCAACACTGCTGGCTTGAAAGAATTTGCCCGGTGTTGCGCACGTTCTCAACCTGTCGTTGGTTGGACCACTAACGTCGCCGTAGGACACGACCCACAGATTGATGTTTTTGTTTTTGATAGCCTTACAAAGCGCCGCTGTTCGGGCGTCCGTTAGAGCGTCCAACTGGCTATTGATTGGTGCGGTTCCCGTCGGCGTCTGTCGGCGGTCATACCAATGCACTCCATAAGCCGAATAATCATCATTGACGACGTTGGTATCACCATCGGTCATAAACACCATGTGGCGTTCAATCGTCATGTTCTTCGGCGCATTTAACGCGGCAAAAATGCCTGTTGGCGACATAATGCGCGCGCCCCAGAGCAGTCCGATATCGTGATATGTATAGCCATCAGTTGTCAGGCTGTTAACATAAGTGCGAAAATCGGAAGGCGTCCACGTTTGAAATTTCCTGGCTGCGGTGGGGCAGTTCTCATCAACGGTCGGCATCGCAACCCCGTCGTCTTTTCCCACCGATACATTTGAAGTCGTGCGCGTGGACGAACGGCTTTTGTTTCCCGACCCGTCTGTGCTGACAAGATAGCGTTGCCATATGGCGCTTGGAAGCATCGGCCCCCATTGGGACGCAGCGTCTGATTTTGTCGGCACCAGGTCAATGTCCATGTCCAGTGCAGTTGACGGAATCGGATCCCAGTCGTTAGAAGGATCACTGTCGGGCCCACGGAAGGTTTGCCGCTCCTCGATGCACCCACTCCAGTTGACCGTGGTGTTGACGCCGTCCGTGCCGATTGGCAGTTGCAACGAGGGACGCCAAGAATTCGCTCCGGTATCTTTCAGACCGCTTACGTTGAATGTAACAGGCTTGTAGGTCCAGCCTGAGAAGTTGGTATTCGGAGGCCAATCAATCTGCTCTGTCGTGATAGTGGTAGTGGTGATATTTTCTTGCTGAGTGTCACGATATTGCAGCCGGCACGTGCCCCACCCTTGCAAGATGCCACTAGGAACATAGTTGTATCTATAAGATCGCTTAGCTGTGGAGGTCACCTGCTGGTAAGTTCGTGTTACGATGGTATCGCCATAAACGGGTGTGGCCGGAGACTGCGAGACAAGCTGGCGTGGCCCGACGGTGGTGGTGGGCGGCGTATCACCTGGCGCAACGAACCTTGTGCCCGGACATTCACTCTGTTTTGTTACAGTAATCCAGTTGTATGTTGTGTTATTCAACGTAATATTGTTCCCGGTGTCTTCCCAAGCGCCGTCTGAAATATTTGTTTTTACTGAATTTCCTGGGCCGGATTGGATTTCTCCGCGGTATGTCGGTGTGACGTTGCCACCTGCGGTGAAAGTCGCTTCCCGCGACTGGTAGGTCCATCGATCTGCCATATAATCGAGCGGCAATAACCTTCCTACGTTCACGTTGACGGCATAAGGCACAAAACCAAATCGCAGTTGCACATTGCCTAGGTTGGACGCAACAGGGTCACCCTTTTCTCCGCAGTCCGACGGTGTGACGTCCGTAATGTTTTGTTTTGCCAGCGCTTCGTAAAAGCATTTCACTGCCTTGCGAAGCCCATCAATCTTTCGTTCGGATGATCCCGAATTCGGGATCGACCCGTCCATTGAACCTGTAGTATCCAATACGAACATTACGTCGGTATTCGGAACACGCAATTCTGCTTGGCAGTTGACTGCAACAACTTGCGATTCTTGACCAAATACTTGCATCAACGTCATGGGAACGGTGACAGATGCGGTCCCGGTTACGTTTCCGCTGGATTCGGCGAAGGTGCGGACAAGTCCGGTCGTGCCATAAGTGCCGCTTGGGAAGTTCTGGTCGAACAGCTTTTCCGCCTGCGTTTTCGCGGCGTTGTTATTGGCAGCCCATGTGCCAAGTCCCATCGTTTTACGGCCGATGAGCGCGCCGGCATCACAAGCACCTTGCAACCGCGTTTGACTTAGATAGATGCGGCTCATGTCGACACCGCCGCCCACAAGACCGAAGAACGGAATTACCCCCACAGCGAAAAGAGCAAGGATATTGCCTTCTTCATTCTTTAGCAGGCGCGACATAAAGCCGGACACTTGGTGGGCGTCGACATTCTTGATCACGTTGGTTGTCCCCTGGCTTCCACAATGGATTCTCGACACCCTCTATGCGCGTCGTAGTAAGTGTTCTTTGAAGGATCAGGGTTACCCAATTGTTAACCATAGAAAGTTTAATGACGTGAGGCCAACGACGTTATGAACGCTATCCCGTCACAACTGCCGCCTCCGGCGAACCTAGCGGTCGCCTACACGCCGGTCGCATTTCGTCCCGCTTTCACCCTGTTGCTGCAATTGGATGCGCGATTTGCCGATATCGTGCGCAAAGCGCATGAGCCGATGATTGCGCAAATCAAATTGGCATGGTGGCGTGATGCTTTTGCCGTCGAACCGGCGCAGCGGCCAAAGGGTGAACCATTGTTGCAATCCCTCGGGGAGTGTGGGGGTGTCATTTCATCGTCAGCGTTGGAGGACTTGGTCTCGGCATGGGAGTTGTTGCTGGGCGAGGGGGAGTGGGCCGCTCAGGATATTGAAGCACATGCCGCGTTGCGTGGGGGCGCGATCTTTGGATCTTACGCCGCTTGGATGGGCGAGGGATGCGATGTCCGTTCTTTGTCACATCAATGGGCGCGCGATGCGTTGCGTCTTGAATTCCCATCAAAGTTCATTGCGTTGCTTAATCAACCACTTCCGGCGTTGCCTAAAGGCCGAAAACTTCGTCCCTTGTCCATTTTGGCGATGTCGGTTCGCAATGTTTCCGGATTCCGTCTTATTGGGCATGCCTTGACGGGGTGGTAGCTTTGTGGCCCTATCGCCTTGATGTCATCATGAGGGGAAGGTCATGCAGCGGATATTGGTGGGCGGTGTAGCTTCATTATTGCTCGTCGTGTCAGGGCTTTGGTTCTGGCAGACGCAGGCGAACCAGCCGAACTTGATCCCCGCCGCGCCGCCGCCTGAGGCGATCTCGGATGCCTTGCCCCAAGCGGGACCAAATGCCCCTGCGTTCGGCCCTGCGCCGCCGACCCCGCCCGAAGCGCCAAAGGCAAGCCG
>JBEEIJ010000099.1:0-20353 GCA_041169905.1 Pseudomonadota bacterium
TTGCCGCCAAAGGGCGGCGCGAACCAGCGGGCACGGACGAAGCGCGACAGCTTGGTTGCCACTTCGTCCTGTGCTTCCTTCGCGACCGTGCGTTCGACAGTGCCGCCGCGCCGCCGCAAGACCATCCACGCAATCGGTGTTGCCCAAAATTTGGAGAAGCGCGACAGCGGGCGGGCGTCGGGGTCAAGCAGGATGTCGACATCGGCCATTTCAAGCCACATATCCGTCAGCGGCTCCAACGACTGCCCTGTGACAATAGCTTGGGACAGAAATATGCCGTTAATGCCGCCTGCACTTGACCCGGCGATAATGTCGGTCAGCACGCGCAGCTTCGTTCCGCTGACCTGTGACATTTCGGCGAGGAGGTCGTGATAGACGGACTCGCTGCCGCCCGTTGCAGGCACTTCATCATGGAACGCGCGGCTGGCGCGGACCATATGCCAAATCTCGCGGGTAACGCCATGCATGTAAATGGCAAGGCTTACCCCGCCATAACAAATGAGTGCCAGCCGAAGTTCTTTTTCACGCATGCCGATGGTGTGACACCGCCAAAGGGCGTGCGCAAGCACCGATGCGTGCTTTTTACGGCTTGAGTTCTTGATATGTTCTGATAGTTTCCGCTTATGGCAAAGGCAAAGCGCAAATATGTGTGTCAGGCATGCGGTTCAGAAGCGAACCGTTGGCAGGGGCAATGTGACGACTGCGGCGAATGGAATACGCTGGCAGAAGAGGCGAGCGCGACGGTCTTTGAGCTGAAGCATCATTTGCATTCGGGCGGACGTTCTGTGGAACTGTCGGGGCTGAACACGGACATCAAGCTACCCGATCGTGCCTCGACCGGCATCGCTGAGTTCGACCGTGCGCTGGGTGGCGGTCTTGTGCCGGGCTCCGCGACTTTGCTGGGCGGTGATCCGGGCATCGGTAAATCTACTTTGCTGTTGCAGGCGGCGGCCAATTTGGCGCGGCGCGGGCTCAGCGTTGCGTATATTTCGGGTGAAGAGGCGGTTGACCAAGTGCGTCTGCGCGCACGGCGGCTTGGGCTCGGCGATGCGCCGGTGCAATTGGCAGCGGCAACCTCGGTCCGCGACATATTGACCACTATGGGAAAGGGCGCGCCGCCAGCCTTGCTGGTGATTGACTCGATCCAGACGATGCACAGCGATTTGATTGAAGGCGCCCCGGGCACCGTCAGCCAAGTGCGGGCGTCGGCGCAAGAGCTGATCCGTTTTGCCAAAGAGCGCGGATCGGCATTGATGCTCGTTGGCCATGTCACCAAAGACGGAACGATTGCCGGGCCACGTGTGCTTGAACATATGGTCGATACGGTGCTGGCGTTTGAAGGTGAGCGAAGCCATCAATATCGGATATTGCGCGCATCGAAGAACCGCTTTGGCGGCACCGATGAGATTGGCGTTTTCGCGATGGCGGAAGAGGGGCTGACCGAAGTTGGTAACCCAAGCGCCTTGTTCCTGACCGACCGTGCAGAGCAAGTGACTGGCGCAACGGTGTTTCCGGCGTTGGAAGGGACGCGTCCAGTGCTCGTTGAAATTCAGGCGCTTACTGTGCGCCTATCCAGCGGTGCGACGCCCCGCCGGGCGGTGGTCGGATGGGACAGCGGACGGCTCGCCATGATATTGGCGGTGTTGGAGGCGCGCTGTGGCCTTAGCTTTTCGACTGCCGAAGTATATCTGAACATCGCTGGCGGCTATCGCATTTCGGACCCGGCGGCGGACCTTGCGGTCGCGGCGGCGCTGGTATCGGCCCTTGCCGAGCGGCCCTTACCGTCTGATGCTGTTCTGTTTGGGGAAGTCGCCTTGTCTGGCGAAATTCGTCCCGTCGCACATGGCGCATTGCGCTTGAAGGAATCGGCCAAGCTTGGCTTCAGCCGTGCACTTGTTCCGCCATCGGTGAAGGGTCAGTCGGGAATTTCAACGCAAGAGTTCCGCACGCTGGCCAATCTCGTTGACCATATGCTGGGACGTCACTAAATCTATTTTTAGGCCATGTCATATGCGACAGAAATCAAGCGGTTTAGCGGCTTGAATGGCGATATGAGCGCACTGCGGACGAGGTGCGACGGATTATAGATTGGGCAGCAGCTTCACATGACCGCATTTGATATCATTGTATTTTTCCTAATCGGCAGCGGAGCCGTTTTCGGTTTCTTGCGCGGTTTTGTGCAAGAGACGCTGTCGATGATTGCATGGATATTGGTGATCGCCGCCGTCCGCATCCTGCATGCCCCTGCCACGTCTGCACTGGCGGAAACCATTGGTTCGGAAACAAGCTCGGCCATTGTGGCTTTTCTCGCGATTGTTATCGTCATTTATGCACTCGGCAGATGGATCGCGAAATCGCTTGGCGCGCGATCGCGCAAATCGCTTTTGGGGCCATTTGACCGGGTTTTGGGCTTTGGCTTTGGAATGTTGAAGGGGCTGATGATGGCGACCCTGATATTCCTGTTGTTCGTCATGGGTTATGGCATGTTCTTCGGCGCGGATGAGGCGCGCCCCGAATGGATGACAGGATCACGCACCTATCCACTGCTGAACGCCAGCGGGACAGCCATGTCTGATTTCGTTCGGGAGAACCGCGGGACCGAGGACGAAGCCGCGGGAACAAACGAGTGAGCGATTCCGCTCTCTACAATCGCGACATACTCCGCCTCGCAACCGCATTGGTCGCGCATGACCGCCTTGAAAATCCCGACGGGTCGGCAGAGGTCCGCTCCCCCGTGTGCGGAAGCCGGATGCAGGCGGATGTCAGCACTGACGCAGGCGGGCATATACTCGGGCTGGCGTTGCGCGCGAATGCCTGCGCCTTGGGTCAGGCCTCGGCTGCCATTTTACGGCAGAACGCCGATGGGTTGAGCCTATCGCTGCTTAATGAACTGCGCGACGGCATTGCGCATGCATTAAAGCGTGAGGGGGACATGCCCGCCATTTGGCCTGAGCTCGATTTGCTTTCCGCGGCCAGCGATTATCCGTCACGGCATGCGGCGATCCTGCTGCCTTATGATGCGGTTCTCGCTGCGGCGCAGAATATCAAAGATAAAAGCTGATGGAGCACGCGCCGCATAATCTTGTTGCAGACGTGATGCTCGGCGGGGTTGTGTTGCTGGGCGCAGCGCTGATTGCGGTGCTTATTTTCCGCCGCCTCGGCTTGGGTGCCGTGCTTGGGTATCTGGTTGCCGGTATCGCCATCGGTCCGGACGGACTTGGCCTGATTGGCGCGCCTGAGACGATATTGGCCTATTCGGAAATCGGCATCATATTGCTGCTGTTCCTTGTCGGGCTGGAACTATCACCCAGCCGGTTGTGGCTGTTGCGCAGGGATATCTTATTATTTGGTCCGCTGCAGGTGACGCTCTGCGGCCTTGGCATGTTTGCGATCATTCAACTCGCCATGCCGAGCTTTAGCTGGGAAGCCGCGTTGGTGCTTGGCCTGCCGCTTGCCTTGTCATCAACCGCGCAGGTCCTGCCGCTGTTGCAATCGCGTGGACGCATGAAAACCGACTATGGCGAAAAAAGCTTTTCCATCCTGTTGTTTCAGGACATTTCGATCGTCCCATTGCTGACGATTGTCGCCGCATTGTCACGTGCGCCGGCAGATGAAGGCGCCATTACGGGCTGGCGGCTGGTTCTATATGCTATCCTCGCCATATTGGGGTTGGTGCTCGCTGGGCGCTATTTGCTGTCGCCATTGTTGCGACTTGTCGGCAAGATTTCCGAACGTGAACTGTTCATCGTCACTGGGCTGTTCACGGTTTGCGTCAGCGCGGCGGTTATGCAGTCGATTGGCGTATCGCCTGCATTGGGGGCGTTCGTTGCGGGCGTGATGCTGGCCGAATCGCCGTACCGGCATGAGCTTGAGGCGGATATTGATCCGTTTCGATCGATCCTGCTGGGTCTGTTTTTCCTTGCGGTCGGCATGTTGCTGGATGTCGACGTTATTGTTGCGCAGCCCTTGTTTGTGGCAGGCCTTGCGCTGGCGCTGGTCGCAGTCAAAATTGTCATTATCTTTGCGCTTGGCCGGTTCTTTGGGTTGAAGAGCAAACCGTCCATCATCATGGCTATGCTGTTGAGCCAGGGCGGCGAATTTGCATTTGTGTTGTTCACCGCGGCGCAACAGGCGTTGTTGATTGAGCCGGAGGCAGCGAGCCTGTTTGGCGCGGTCGTGACGCTGTCTATGGCGTCGACGCCTTTCCTGATGATTATTGCGGGTAAGCTGGCGGCACAGAAGCCCAAAGGCGCAGCGCAGCTTGATGATCCTGCGTTGGCTTCCCAAGCCAATGTCATCATCGTTGGCCATGGCCGGTTCGGGCAACAAGTGTCGCAGATCATGCAGGCCGCAGGGCGTTCGGTGACGCTCATCGATATCAACCCGCGGACAATCGACATAAGCGGCGAATTTGGTGTCAAAGTCTTTTACGGCGATGGAACACGCATTGATTTGTTGCAGCGGGCAGGGGGCGAGGACGCGCAGGCGATATTCTTCTGCATCGACGACCGGCACATGACCGCAGAGTCATTGATGCCGGTGCGTGAGACATTTCCACGCACCAAGCTGTTTGTTCGCGCTTATGACCGGCAGCAGGCGCTGGCGTTAATGGAAGATGATGGCATCAGTATCATCCGCGAGCTGTTTGAATCGTCGATCCGCATGTCGGTCGATGCGCTCAAGTTCTTCGGTACCGACCGCGAGGCTATCCACGAAATCATCGCCGAATTCCGTCGGCGCGACCGAAGCCGGCTAAAGGCGCAGTTTGCCAGCGGTGATCTGCACGCGGGTAAACGGCATAGCTTTGGTGGTGATGATTCGGATGATTTCCTGATCGCTCAGGATTGAGCTTCGTCGTCGAGGAAGGCGGCAACGTCATCCAGTACAACGTCCTTGGACAGGAAGGTTTGCCCAATGCCCCGCGCGAGCAAGAAGGGCAAAGTGCCACCGCTCATCTTTTTGTCATGCCGCATATAATCCACCAGCAACGCGCCGTTCGCGGTAACGCCAGCATCCGAAAGCGTGGTGGGTAAGCCCGCCGCCTTCAGCAGTTGCGACACGCGCCGGGCATCCTCTGCGGCGCACAGGCCAAGCCGAACCGAATAGCGAAACGCCAGCGCCATACCCGCGGCGACGGCTTCGCCATGGAACAGTCGGTCCGAAAAGCCTGTGTCGGCTTCCAACGCATGGCCAAAGGTATGGCCCAGGTTCAATAGGGCCCGCGTGCCCGTGCGTTCGGTCTCGTCAGCCGCGACGATGCGCGCTTTGGATTGCACCGATGTGATGATGGCCTGCGCGCGAATGGCGGGGTCACCGGCAAAGAAGCTGTCCAGATTGTCTTCGCAATATAGGAAGAAATCGGGATCGTCGATCAGGCCATATTTGACCACTTCGGCAAAACCCGCCGCCAATTGGCGCGGCGGTAGCGTCGATAACAACTCAGGGTCGATCAGCACCAATGCAGGTTGATGAAATGCACCGACGAGGTTTTTGCCGGCTGCGCTGTTGATCGCGGTCTTGCCGCCGACGCTGCTGTCCACTTGTGCCAGCAAGGTCGTCGGGATTTGCACGAACGAACATCCGCGCTTTACGATATGCGTTGCAAAACCCGTGATGTCGCCGACAACACCGCCGCCTAACGCGATGACATGGTCGCTGCGTTCCACATGCTGGGCGAGCATCCAGTCGGTCAGCTTTTCCAGCTCCCCCCAGCTTTTGCCAGCCTCACCTGCGGGCAAAATATACATAGCCGCTTCCACGCCAGCGGCGGATAAGGCTGCGGCAAGCGCGGGCCAGACGGCGCGGGCAACATTTTCGTCTGTGACCACCAACAACCGGTTGTCGCGCGCATAGGGCAGCAGATATTCCGGTGCCTGTGCCATTAAGCCCGCACGGACATGAATGTCATAAGGTGCATTGGTCAGGTCGACGGAAATGACGGTCATTGGGCAAGCGCCTTCAGGATATTTTCAACGGTCCGCATATGCGGCGATGTATCGCTGCGGATATGGATATTGGCCGTCGCATATAGCGGGTTTCGAATCTTGCCAAGTTCCGTCAGGACTTCAACAGGGTCCTTATCCTTTAGCAAAGGCCGGTGGCTGCGCCGACGAACGCGGTCGGCCAGTACTTTTACGTCCGCGTCCAGCCAAATCGATATCGCGCGGTCCAATATCAGTGCGCGCGTGTCCGCATTGACGAACGCGCCGCCGCCTGTGGCGATAATCTTTGGCGCACCCTCGACAAGCCGCGCAATAACCCGTCGCTCTCCATCGCGAAAATAGCCTTCGCCGAACTTTTCGAATATTTCGGAAATGGAAAGACCCGCGGCACGTTCAATTTCATCGTCAGCATCAGCAAAAGGCACGTTCAACCGCGCAGCGAGGCGCTTTCCAATGCTGCTTTTACCCACGCCCATCATCCCGACAAGAACGACCGGCCGGTCTATGACCGGGTCAGTTACTGTTCGGTCGTTGCCGATTTTTTGTTCATTGTTTCCGGGCATTGCGACACTGCCTATATATCGGCTATCCCTAACCCGAAAGTCATTTGCCACTTATTCGAAAAATTGTGGAAAAGCAGTGTTTTACATAATGGTCCAAGCGTGGCGGACATAAAAACCGGTTTTTGCGCTTTCTAATTGTTGCGGCAGTGGCATTTGGCTTGCTACTCTGCTGTGCATGATTAGGCGGTGAACAACGTATGCAGATAAGAGAAATTGCAGTGCAGCCCCAAAAAATTGAGACAGGTTCGCGTCATTGACTGATAAAATAACCAAAGGCGGCCTTTTGGCGGCAGCCGCTGTCGTCCTCGCATTTGCTTTGCCCGCGTTGGGGCAGCAGGGTCCGGAGTCACTTCTTCCCGAAGGCTTTGGCGACCCCGCGCCGTCAGCACCCAATAATCCCGCGCGTCCTTCGTCTTCAACACCCTCAACCGCCAAGACCGCAACGTCATCGGCAAATCCGGCATCGGGTGACGTCAGCGCGGACGTTGCGGCTGATGAAGCCGAAGAGGATGAAGAAGACGCGCAGGAAATGGTCGTTCGGTATGACGTTCCGCCTGCTGCGCGCCGTTCCCTCAATGCGATTGGAATCATCTCCGAAACATCAGGTGGATTTCCGGCGGCGTCCTTTGGCGCGACCAATGGCGCTTTCCTGAAACAGGTTGTCGAGCGCACAACAGGGCCAATTGCGTCGCGTTGGGGCGCGATCATGGCACGGCGGTTGCTCGCCAGCCGGACCAACACGCCACAGGGCGTAAATGGCGCGGACTGGACGGCGGAACGGGCGTGGCTGCTGTTGCGTATGGGGGACTCGGTTGTCGCACGTGGGCTTGTTCAGCAAATCGATGCTGGCAATTATACCAAACGGCTTCATGAGGTCGCGATGCAGACCTATCTCGCCAATGGCGATCTGGCGGGCATATGTCCTTTGGCCGAAGGCGGCGTTCGCCTTGTGAACAGCGGGCGTTGGAAAATGTCGCGGGCTATTTGTGCTTCGCTGGCTGGCGAACAGGGTGCGGCAACGGGATTTATCAATCAGGGACGCTATCAGGGCTGGGTTCGGGGCGTCGATTATCTCTTAACCGAAAAAGCCGTGGGGGCGGGCATCAATGGCCGCCGGTCGGTTAAAATCGAATGGGATGGCGTTGAGGGGATGAACCCATGGCGCTTTGGTTTGTCCGCTGCCGTTGGTCTTGAGCCGCCGGAACAGTTGTTTAGCAAGAGCGGTCGCCAGATTGATGGATGGCGTGCGCAATTGCCCATGTTTGCATCCGCGATACGCGCCAAATACGCACCCGGTGCCGCGGCGCTTGGCGTGCTTTCCAACCGCGATATGGTCGATCTCTATGCGCAGGTGCTTGATGATCCCGATGCACCTGATGCTATCAAAACGCAGGCGGAAAATCTGGGTAACGCCTATACCGCATCGGACGATTCCGGAAAAGTTGCAGCAATGGCGTCGATTTGGGGCGCAGAGCGAACGGGCGCGGACTATCTGGCGGCGCTTGTCATGACGGCACGCGCGGCAGCGCTTATTGACCCAAGTTCAGACCATGCCGGGCAGGCCGATGGGTTGATTGCATCAATGTTGACGGCGGGGCTTGATCGTTCGGCGGCGCGATGGAGTAACATCGTTTCCGGCGGTTCGCTGGGTTGGGCGCTCGTCACCTTGGGCGCACCCGGCCGCGTTACTTTGGCGGATTATGGCGATCTCGATGAATTTTACGACAATGACGACAGCGTTGACGGGCATAAGTCCGCGCTTTTGCTGGCCGGACTTGCCGGGCTGGGGCGCGTTGAATCCGGCGCGCGCGCTGATTTTGGTAGCGATCTGAAGGTAAATATTACGCGGCAAACGGCTTGGTCAAAAGCGATTACGGCCGCAGCAAATCGCGGTGAGCAAGGCACGGTCGCGCTGATGGCGGTCGCGGGAATGCAGGCCCCATCATGGGATTTGGTGCCGGCGCATCATCTATATTATATCGTGCGTTCACTGCGTCAGGTGGGTCTTGAGGCGGAAGCGCGCATGATTGCGGCCGAAGCGGTCACCCTTGCGTGATATTCAAGGCAGCTGCGCCTGATCAACGGATATGAGCGCGACCGACCGCGATTTGATAGCGCGCTTCATCGAAATGATGGCGGCTGAGCAGGGCGTTGCTGCAAACACCAGTGCGGCCTATGCCAGCGACTTGCTAGCGGCGTCTAGACTGACCGGTGGCAAGCTTGCCCATGCCGATGCCAATATGTTGGTGACGCTTTCCACCCATTGGCGCGACCTTGCCAACAGCTCCGTCGCGCGCAAATCATCGGTGCTCCGGCGCTTTTTCGGGTTTTTGCATGAGGAGGGTTTTCGCGATGATAATCCGTCCGCTGCTTTGCCCAAGCCTGCGCAAGTGCGCGCGCTGCCGAAAATCCTCGATACGGCGGAGGTCGATCTATTGTTCGCCGCAATCGAGGCGAAGCTTGCGCAGCCCGCGCCTGCATCCAGGGATTATCGGCTGTCTGCATTGATTGAGCTGCTCTACGGCTCCGGCTTGCGTGCGACCGAGCTGGTTGCGCTGCCGCGCAGTGCAATCGTGTCAGACAAGCCGTTCATTATCGTCAAGGGCAAGGGCGCGAAGGAACGGATGGTCCCCATTTCAAATCGTGCGCGGCAGGCGGTTGGCACATGGCTTGCGTTCGTTCCGGAAAAATCGCGCTTTTTGTTTCCGTCGCGCACCGGGCATATCAGCCGCATTCGGCTGTTCCAGATTATCAAGGCGCTCGCCGCTGAGGCTGGTTTAGATCCAGCCAAGGTCAGCCCCCATGTGCTGCGGCACGCCTTTGCGACGCACCTTTTGGCGGGCGGCGCGAACCTAAGGGCGCTTCAGGCGATGTTGGGCCATGTCGATATCGCGACCACGCAAATTTACACGCATGTGGACAGCAGCCGTCTGGTGGAGTTGGTCAACCGCAGGCACCCGCTGGCAATGCGCACGTTGACCCGTGGCGCGACAGGCTCTAACCGACAATCATGATGGTATATCTTGAATTCGAAAAACCTGTCGCCGCTTTGGAAGCACGTATTATTGAACTGCAGGATGCAGCGCGTGAAAGCGACGTCGATGTCAGCGCCGAAATTGCCAAGCTGCGCGCCAAAGCGGACAAGCAGTTGAAGGACACGTACGCGAACCTGACCGCGTGGCAGAAAACGCAGGTCGCGCGCCACCCTGAACGGCCGCATTTCAAAGATTTCATCGCGTCGATATTTGAAGATTTCATGCCCTTGGCCGGCGACCGCGCATTTGGCGATGATCAGGCGATTATCGGCGGGCTCGCCCGACTCAATGGTCGGCGCGTCATGGTCATTGGCCATGAAAAGGGTGACGACACGCAAAGCCGTATTCGCCATAATTTCGGCATGGGAAAGCCAGAAGGTTATCGCAAGGCCATCCGGCTGATGGAACTTGCCGACCGGTTCGGTATTCCGGTGGTCAGCCTGGTCGATACATCGGGTGCGTTTCCGGGTATTCAGGCCGAAGAGCGCGGACAGGCCGAAGCCATCGCCCGCTCTACAGAAAAATGCCTCGCGCTTGGCGTGCCGATGATCGCGTGCATCGTGGGTGAGGGCGGTTCGGGCGGCGCGGTTGCGCTTGCGGCTGCGGACCGCGTTTTGATGTTTGAATATGCGGTGTATTCCGTCATTTCGCCCGAAGGATGCGCGTCAATTCTCTGGCGGACTGGCGACAAGGCAGCGGATGCTGCGCAGGCCATGAAAATGACGGCCGATGATTTGAAAGCGCTTCGGATTATCGACCGAATCGTCAAAGAACCCATGGGCGGGGCACATCGTGGCCATGCGCTTGCGGCTGCCTCGCTTGGCAAGGCGATTGATGAAGAGATTGCGGCGCTCTCTGCCTTTTCGTCCAAAGAGCTTTTGCAGCAACGCCGTGCAAAATTCTTAGCGATGGGTGCCTAAGCCTATTTCGTTGTTGCGCAGGTTACCGCGGCACAAGAATTTACGTCGGTGCACAAGATAATGTGATAAATTAAGTTTTCCTGACTTTAGGAGGACATGGATGCGCAATTCGAAAATTGTTTGGGCTACTGGCGCGGGAATCCTTGGATTGACGGCCATGGTTAGCAGTCTTCCGGCAGATGCAAAAACGAAGCAGCCCGCCGCCCCGCGTGCATTCACCGCCAAGGAAAAGGCAGAGGGCGCTAAATATCATACCGAAATTCTGAAAGAATTTGGCGGTCCGATGCAGAGCCCGCAGACGGCTTATGTTGTGCGCGTTGGCAAAAACATTGCCGCGCAATCCGGGCTTGGCAATTCGCAGGATGATTTTAACGTCACCTTGCTGAACTCGTCCGTGAACAACGCTTTCGCGCTTCCCGGCGGCTATGTTTACATCACACGCCAATTGGTTGCCCTGTGCAATAGCGAGGCAGAGATGGCGGGCGTATTGGGCCATGAAGTCGGACACACCGCCGCGCGCCACAGCGAAAAGCGCCAAAACAACGCCACATTTGCCAATATATTGGGCATAGGCGGCACGATTTTGGGTTCAGTGCTCGGCGATTCCGCAGGATGGCTTGGCGCTGTCGGCGCTGGGCTTAAGCAATATGCGGGGCCGCTGGCGCAAATTTTCAGTCTGAAATATTCACGCACACAGGAAGAAGAAGCCGATGACCTCGGCATCCGCTATCTGAGCAACGCCGGCTATGACCCCAGCGCATTATCATCGATGCTGAATGCGCTGGCATTGCAGACAAGCCTTGATTCACGGGTCGCTGGCCTTGGTGACAATGCGGTGCCCGAATGGGCCAGTACGCACCCCGATCCCGCGCGGCGTGTTGTCCGTGCGGCCACGCGTTCAAAAGCCTATCCGGCCAGCAATGTGCGCAACGCCGATGCCCACTTCGCCGCTATTGACGGCATGCTCTATGGCGACGATCCGGATCAGGGCGTCATTGACGGGCAGGCATTTATCCATCCGCAATTAAAAATGCGGTTCACCGCGCCCACCGGTTTTGGCATGCAAAATGGAAATGAGTCCGTCTCCATCAACGGCAACACGGGCAAGGCGATATTCACCGCAGCGGCGTTTGACGGCAATCGTGATGTGTATATCCGCAATGCGTTTAAATCTGTTGCCGGCAAAAACATGTCCATTCCAGTCCGCGAAATCCGCAGCACAACGGTTAATGGCATTCCGGCATTTTACGCCCGCAGCGTCGTCAATGCGCAGCAGGGGCGGCGCGCCGTGTCTGTCTTTGCCTATGAATGGTCGCCGGGAATGGCACTTCATTTTGTGACCATTACCGCCGCCAATGCGCGTCCGTTTGACGGCATGTTTGAAAGCATGTCTCGCTTGAGCAATGCGCAAGCAGCAGAAGTGAAGCCGCGCACATTACGCGTGGTGACGGTGGGCCGCACAGACACTGTGGCGTCGCTGGCAACGCGCATGGCGTACCCGTCGCTGCAGACCGAACGATTTCTTGCGCTGAATGGGCTGACCTTCAATGCAGCGTTGCGTCCGGGGCAGAAGGTTAAGATCGTCACATATTAAATAAAAAGGGCGGGAACCGCGAAGTTCCCGCCCTTCTATAATTGTTCGAGCTTGGTGCCTGAATATTAGGAGACATTCAGCTTTTTGGAGACGTTGGTGAACTGGGTGTTCAAGGAGGTACCAAGGGCGGACATTCCAGTAATTGCAGCAACCGCAACCAAAGCAGCGATCAAGCCATATTCAATTGCAGTCGCGCCGTTTTCATTTTTGAATATTTTCTTGATAATTTTCATCATAATTCTCCTTTTATTCATTTATTCACCCGGGCGGTTTTATAAATATTAACCGTAATCAGAGTGATACATCAAAAATATTTACTAATTCGTTAATGTGCATATCAAATTTGGTTCGCCGATAATTCGTTGGATACTTTATTCAAAACACCCTGTATTCCGTTTGAAACGTTCCCGAGCGAAGCAAGGGTCGCGACAACGATTAGCGATACTATCAAACCATATTCCACTGCCGTCGCACCTCGGTCGCATTTGTGAATGCGTCGAATGCGTTCCAACATTTTATTGGTCCCCCTTCGATCCTTGGTTGCGAGCACCCTGAAAATCTCACACAAGCGTTAATAAATGCTTGCAACATGATGAGACTATGGAAAAAAATCCGAAAACATTATGCGTGGTTGCCGCGGCATTAACCAATGAGAGTGGCGCAATCCTGCTGCAAAAGCGTCCGGACGATGCCTCTATGGGTGGATTGTGGGAGTTTCCGGGTGGCAAGGTCGAAGCGGGCGAAACGCCTGAAGCTGCGCTTGCACGGGAGCTATTTGAAGAGCTTGGGATCTCCGTAAATCCCCACGACCTTATACCCGAAACCTTTGCAAGCGAGCCTTTGGGGGACCGGCATTTGCTTTTGTTATTGTACCGATGCGTGATGTGGGAAGGCGCGCCCACGCCGCATTTTGCGTCTGAAATTGCATGGGTGCATCCAAAGGACATGGCTGCGCTGCCAATGCCGCCCGCTGATTATCCGCTCGTTGAACGGCTGAAGCGCCTCTAGCTTTCCGGATTTTTGGACAAGATATCGGCAAGCGAAACTTGCGCACTTCCGCGCTTGGCTGGGCGGGGTTGATTTTCAGACGGCGCCCAACCGCTCAGGAACAGATGCGTGAAATATTCGGGCACTTTGCCTTGGGCGTCTGCGCGTGCGGCGAAAATCTGGTCCAACCGATGGATTGCGTTTTTGCCGAGATATGCGCGCGGTCCTGCCAAGGCATTGCCTATCCCGGCATCGCGTATATCGGACACTATGCTGCGCCAGTCTCTATACCGCACCTCCGTCACGTCCTGATCCGCGACGGGCAGGGCAAACCCGGCGCGCACGATCAAATCGGCCGCGCTGCGCAAGTCAATTTGCGGGTGCATATGTGGCCGCACCTGATCTGCGTCGGATTCCAGAAACAACGATTTCAATGTGGCCAGCGTCCCTGCGCCAAACATATGGCCCAGAAACAATCCATCCGGTTTGAGTATCCGGCGGATTTGGATAAGCGCGCCGGGCAAGTCGTTGACGCTGTCCAACGTGCCAGCGGAGATAACGAGATCGAACGACGCAGGCGGAAAGGGCAGGCGGTCCTCTTCACACCCGTGTTGTGTGTCTTCAGCGCCGCCGAACGATATCAACGGCATATGCGTGCAACGCATGTCCGCAGGCAGAATGTCCCTTTGCCACCCTGCAATCGGTCCAATGATCAACGCATGTTCGAACGCGCGCGTCACGAAAGTCAGGCGTTCGCCAAGATCCTGCGCAATATGGGTCCACAGAAATTGATCGCCCTGACGCAGTGATGCACGTTCACGCAGCGCGCGGCGGCGCTGGCGGTCAAAGATTTCAGGCGGGTTGGTCTCGCTGGTCATTTCGGCCTTGTGCAGACACTGGCTTTATCCGACAAGTCTTCATGGCCATCACCCGCCACATTTTCCGCGCTGCGCTCAATTGGGCACTGCCCGAACGTTGCCCATGTTGCGGCACGATAACGCCCGCGGGCGGTCCATTTTGCGTCGATTGCTGGCGACAGTTGCAGTTTCTTGCCCCGCCATGGTGCCATGGATGCGCAACGCCGTTTGAATATGATCGCGGTGCGGATAGCTATTGCGCAGCATGCCTGGCCAAACCGCCCAAACATGACGGCATTCGCGCCGCGGTGAAATATGACGACCTGTCTGCAAAAGTCGCACTGCGGTTAAAATATAGCGGAAAGATCGGGTTGGCCCGCGTGATTGCACAGCAGCTTGTCCGCCATTTGCCCGAGGATCGAAGCAATATCATCATTACACCTGTTCCGTTGCATTGGACGCGCATGTGGTCGCGCAGTTTCAACCAGTCTGCATTGATTGGCCGCGCGCTCTCGGCGCAAAGTGGTATCGCTTTTGCCCCTGACATACTCGTCCGCCACAAGCGCACGCCGAGCATGCGTGGCCTAAATGCCAATGGCCGGCGCAAGGCTGTTGCGCAGGCATTTGCCGTGCACCCGAAATGGCGTGACCGATTAAAGGGCAGCCGCATCATTCTGATCGACGATGTCCTGACCACGGGCGCGACGAGCGATGGTTGCATATCGGTCCTCAAGCGAAGCGGTGCGTCATGGATTCAGCTGTTCTGCTGGGCACGCGCCCTGCGCGGAGAAAGCGCAGAGCAAAACTAACTGCTCTCGATGCTTGACTTGATGGCGGCTGGACACCATTTCACTTTTATGACCGCAAATGTTGAAATCTACACCAAATTCGCATGCCCTTACTGCGTCCGTGCCAAGCAATTGCTCGACAGCAAGGGCGTCCAATATACCGAATATGACATCACCATGGGTGGCGCAAAGCGTGACGAAATGCTGGCGCGCGTGCCCGGTGCGCAGACCGTGCCGCAAATCCTGATCAATGATACACCAATAGGCGGCTCTGATGATTTGCGCGCATTGGAAAATCAAGGGAAGCTGGACGCGTTGCTAGGACCACGCGGGGCATAATGATCGCATTTGACCTGAATTGCAGCAACGGACATCGTTTCGAAGGCTGGTTTGCGTCATCCGAAGATTATTCCAAGCAGCAATCCGCCGGGTTGCTGGCCTGTCCCGTGTGTGATGACATGACCGTGCAAAAGGCGCTGTCCGTGCCGCATGTGCCCAAAAAGGGCAATCAACGCAGCGTGACGGTTCCTATCGCGGATGTAGCGGCACCGGCGGCCGCAGCTGAGCCTGCGAAAACCGATGCGCTGCCGCCCGCAGTTGTTGAATTTGTTCAAAAGCTTGCTGCGGCGCAAAGCGAGATGCTGAAACAATCGCAATGGGTTGGTGGCCAGTTTGCCGAAACCGCCCGCGCGATCCATTATGGTGAAGAAGCAGATCGCCTCATCCACGGTGAAACAAGCGCCGACGAAGCCAAGGCACTGATGGAGGAAGGCGTTCAGGTGGCCCCGCTGCTTTTTCCAGTCGTGCCGCCTTCTGCTAAAAATTGACCGCCCGATAGCGCGCAGCTATGGCTTGGGACGCAGCACCCATAGCTCAGCAGGATAGAGCATCAGATTCCTAATCTGGGGGCCACTGGTTCGAATCCAGTTGGGTGCACCATTTGCGTGCCAAGCCGTGAACGAGGATTTGTCCCGTCAATATGGTGCCTACAGCATTTTCTAGGCTGGTCGTGTCTCCGATAATCCGAATATTTTCATCACCCACTTCGATGCGGTGCGTACCGGCGCGCCGATAAGCTGTGCGGGCGTGCAATCGCCGCGCGTCGGATACGCCTCTCACCCGACATAGCTATTTTGACCAAAAATAATCGCGTCATTCGCGCGCCGTTGATGACCGCGGCGTGATCGCTGTCGCGGCCTTTCGTGAGATGCCAGCAGACCAGAAATCCCCCCCAATTTGCGATGTATCCGCATGACTTGCAGACAGATACAGCCATATTGGATTTAATTGAAAATGTAACAAAATCAAAAAAAGGGTTAATAATTCAATTACGAAATGTGAATTTTTGTAAATTCTAGTATAGACAGGTCAGCCTGAATTATGCATTTGGACAAATTACCACCATTTTAGATGTATTAGAAGGTTGAAAAATGCGCCCTGAACCTACCGAAGCCAAACCGTTCACCTCACATACGATACGCAAAAATGGTCAGATCGACGGCAAGCTAGCCGGCGGGTCTTCATTGGCTGCTTTGGCAGCGGGATTGGCTTTGGGGGGTGGGCTGCTGACCTTTGCGGCTTCGGCCCCGTCCGCGTACGCGCTTACGGGCATACTGGTGACGGGCAATAGTGGTGCGTTGACGGTTGAGTCCATCAACCCGGTAGAGGAAACCAACGGGGATGGCATTAATGCCACCAACAATGCACCGGGTACCGATTTGACGGTTAGAACCACCCATGATGTAAAGGGTAGCGATGACGGCATCGATGCGCGCAACAACGGCACTGGCGCACTTTCCGTTACATCGACGGGCCATGTGACCGGAACGAAATTGGGCATACGGGCTAATAACTCTGGTACCGACCTGACTGTCGTCGCTAATTCGGTTTCAGGCAGCACTGGTATCAATGCACGCAACGACGGCACTGGCTCGCTCTCGGTGACCGCCAACGGGACTGTGACTGGCAGTTTCAGGGGCGTGGTAGCCAGAAACCAGAGCGCTGGGTTGCATTTGGACATCAAAGTTGTTGGCGTCACGGGTGGCACAGACGGTATCTACGCGCAAAACCATGGGCGCGGCGCAATGTCGGTGACCTCCACTGGAGCGGTTGCCGGTACAAGCACCTACGGCATCTTCGCCCGCAACTATGGCACTACCCTAACAATCTCCGTCCATGATGTCTCGGGCGGCAACAAAGGCGGCATTCAGGCAGTAAATTATGGCACAGGTGCAATGTCGGTCAAATCGACCGGTGCCGTATCCAGCCTTAATGACGCCGGCATTAATGCCCGAAACGAAGAAGACGGTACTAATCTCGACATTGATGTTTCCTCGGTAACGGGTGGCAGTGACGCTATTGTGGCAACCAATAATGGCAAGGGTGCATTGTCAATAAAGGCGACGGGGGCGGTTACTGGCACTGCAGGCGGCAATGGTGTTTCAGCGACCAACCATGGCACCGACCTTACTATCTCCGCTGCATCGGTGTCGGGCGATAGCGCAGGCATTTATGCCCGCAACTACGGGTCGGGTACACTGTCGATTACATCTACGGACGATGTGACCGGGAATTCCGATATTGGCATATATGCCCGCAACGAAGGCACGGACCTTTCGATCTCCGCTGCCTTGGTATCAGGTCAAACAGACGGCATTTATGCCCTCAACAACGGCACCGGCACATTGTCGGTGACCGCAACGGGGTCAGTTACCGGAAAATACGGCAATGGCATTCATGCTTACAACAGGGGTTACTATAGCAATGACCTGACCATTGTCGCCACGGATGTTTCGGGTGGCGAAAACGGTATTTTTGCCCGCAACAACGGCACAGGCGATCTCTCGGTGACCGCATCGGGGCAAGTTAACGGCAAAACCAGCCGGGGCATATATGCCTATAATTCTAGTGGCAACGGGTCGAACCTGAATGTCAATGTTGCGGCTGTGACGGGTGACGCAGACGGTATCTTTGTACGCAGCTTTGGCACCGGCGCATTGTCGGTAACCGCGACCGGAACTGTTAAGGGGACAAGCGGCGATGGCATTTATGCCGAACAAAGAAATTACTATAGCACCACCGGCCTGACCATTGCCGCCAAGGATGTTTCGGGTGGCGAGAACGGTATTTTTGTCCGCAACTATGGCCGCGGCGCAACTTCGGTGACCGCAACGGGGTCAGTTACCGGCGAAGCCGGCCAGGGCATATATGCCCGCAACTATGGCACCGACCTTACGATCGCGACCGCAGCGGTGTCGGGTGGTACCCATGGCATTACGGCAGAAAACAAAGGGTCGGGTGCACTTTCGATTAGATCTACGGGCCGTGTGACCGGGGATTCCGAAGCAGGTATTATTGCCCGCAACGAAGGCACGGACCTTACGATCTCCGCTGCGTCGGTGTCGGGCAATCGCACCGGCATATATGCCCGCAACTATGGCAGTGGTTCGCTTTCGGTAATCGCATCGGGGCAAGTTACCAGCACCGCCGACCGGGGCATATATGCCAACAACAGAGGCACCGACCTTACGATCTCCGCTGCATCGGTGTCAGGCGGTAGAACAGGCATTGCGGCACAAAACAGTCGGGGTGCACTTTCGATTACATCTACGGGCGATGTGACCGGGGGTTCCGGTGATGGTATATCTGCCAGCAATAGTGGCACCGGCCTTACGATCACGACCGCAGCGGTTTCGGGCGGGTTCGTTGGCATTTCTGCACAAAACAGCGGGGGTGCACTTTCGATTAGATCTACGGGCGATGTGACCGGGGATTACTTTGCAGGTATATTTGCAAGCAACGATAGCAACTATGGCACCGACCTTACGATCACGACCGCAGCGGTTTCGGGCGGGTCCGTTGGCATTGCGGCACAAAACTACGGGTCGGGCGCACTTTCGATTAGATCTACGGGCGATGTGACCGGAGATGACTATTATGGTATATTTACCCACAATTCGGGTACCGACCTTACGATTTCCGCAGCATCGGTGTCGGGCCGCATCGGTATCTATGCCCGCAACCACGGCACAGGCGATCTCTCGGTGACCGCAACGGGGCCAGTTACCGGCACCACCGGTAGCGGCATATTCACCATTAATGATAGCACCGGAGAGAATCTGGGCATCACTGTCGGTGACGTCACGGGTGCCACATACGGCATCTACGCAAGCAACCGTGGCACCGGCGCAATGTTGGTGACCGCGGCCGGAACGGTTACTGGTAGAGGCGGTGATGGTGTTTTTGCCGCCAACAATGGTACCGATCTTACGATCTCCACTGCATCGGTGTCGGGCAGCAGAAACGGCATTGATGCCCGCAACTACGGCACTGGCGATCTCTCGGTGGCCGCAACGGGGTCAGTTACTGGTACCAACGGTCGGGGCATATACGCCACAAACGCGGGGTCGAAACTGGACGTCAATGTTGCTGGCGTTACGGGCGCCACAGACGGTATTTACGCACGCAACAACGGCGCTGGCGCATTGTCGGTGACCGCGACGGGGCACGTGACCGGCACAAGCAGCTATGGCGTTCTTGCCCTTAACTCCTCTTCTGGCACCGACCTTACAGTCTCGACTGCATCGGCGTCGGGTGGGTTAATTGGCATTTCTGCGATAAACTACGGGTCAGGTGCGCTTTCGGTAAGATCGACGGGCCGCGTGACTGGGGGCAACTACGGTATAATGGCCGACAATTATTCGGGCACCGACCTGACCATCTCCGCTGCCTCAGTTTCAGGCGGCATGGGTATCTATGCCCGCAACCGCGGCACAGGCGATCTCTCGGTGACCGCAACGGGGCCAGTTACCGGCACCACTATGAGCGGCATATTCACCATGAATGATAGCACCGGAGAGAATATGGACATCACTGTCGGTGACGTCACGGGTGCCACATACGGTATCGACGCAAACAACCGTGGCACCGGCGCAACGTTGGTGACCGCGACCGGAACGGTTACTGGTAGAGGTGGTGATGGTGTTTTTGCCGCTAACAATGGTACTGGTCTTACGATCTCCGCTGCATCGGTGTCGGGCAGCAGACATGGCATCTACGCCGAGAACAATGGTACGGGTGCCTTGTCGGTCACAACGTCGGGTGCGATTAGTGGTGGAACCGGCGCAGCTATCCGGACGATTTCAAACGCGGGTAGTGCAGTCGCGATTACTTTGCGTTCGACGTCCAATGTCCGTTCCAGTTCTGGTGTGGCTATCGTCGACGGCGATGGCAACGCGGTTGTCACGATCAACAGTGGTACTGTCGTTGATGGAAGCATTTCATTGGGCGCGGGCAATGACACCCTCAACATCGCGGCTGGCTCGTCACTGGCTGGCGTGACTGCGCTTGACGGTGGTTCCGGTTCCTTCGTGGATACACTCAATCTGAATGCTGGTGTGGCTGGTGCGATTCGTGATTGGGAAGCCATCAATGTGAACGCCAGTGGTGGCGGTTTTACCATCAGCGGCGCGATCTCTGGCGCAGGTTCGCTGACCAAGACCGGCGCTGGTGCGGTGACCCTGGCTGGAGCTAACAGCTTTACGGGTGGCACGACCATTTCTGGGGGCACCCTGATTGGTAACACGCAAAGCTTTGGTACGGGCAATATCGTCAACAACGCATCTTTGGTGCTTGATCAGACGACCGACGCAAGCTTTGGGTTGGTGA
>JBEEIJ010000100.1:0-7337 GCA_041169905.1 Pseudomonadota bacterium
CGGCATCATGAACGCTGGCGGCATGTGCATGGCTGCGGTCGTTTTTTCAACGCCGTACGTGACACAGTGACCGACAAATTTGAAACGACTTACAAGGCTGGGGAGCCGCGGCGATGAGCGGATATCGTCTCGAAAATGGCGGACGCGTTGATCGCAGCCGACCGGTGGAATTTAGCTTTGACGGTCGTTCCTATCAAGGTTTCGCTGGCGACACTTTGGCTTCAGCCTTGCTTGCCAATGGTATCAGCCTGTTCGGCCGGTCATTTAAATATCACCGCCCGCGCGGCATTATGGCAGCGGGCAGTGAGGAGCCGAACGCGCTCATATCGGTGGATCGCGGGGCAGGTCGCTTCACGCCCAATCTGCGCGCGACCGCTGTCGAGATTCATGCGGGGCTCAACGCCTTCAGTCAAAATCGCTGGCCGTCGCTAAAGCGCGATTTTGGCGCGATAAATGACCGGTTGGGTATGTTTTTTCCGGCGGGTTTCTACAATAAAACCTTCATGTGGCCGCGTTCTTTTTGGGAAAAGCTGTATGAACCCGCGATCCGCAAGATGGCCGGACTTGGCGATGCGCCGACCCAAGAAGACCCCGACATTTATGCATCCACTTATGCCCATTGCGACCTGTTGATCGTTGGTGCCGGACCCGCCGGGATTGACGCCGCATTGGAAGCTATGGGTTCGAACAAGCGCATCATCCTGATCGATGAACAGGATGAACTTGGTGGCGGTGCGCTTGCTGATCCGGCTCTATGGCCGTGGTTGGAGCGCAGTCGCAAAGCGCTCATCGATGCGCCCAATGTCACGATACTCATCCGCACCACGGCGTTCGGCTATTATCACGACAATTTTATTGGCGCGGTGCAGCGGTTGACCGATCACATGCCGGACAATTCGGACAGCCCACGCGAAAAATTATGGCGTGTGCGGGCCGGTGAAGTGGTCCTTGCGCAAGGTGCGATTGAACGGCCGCTCGTTTTTGACGGCAACGACACGCCCGGCGTGATGCTGTCGTCCGCCGCAAAGGTTTTCGCCAATCGCTACGGCGTCGCGGTCGGCACGTCGGTCGCATTGATGACCGCGCATGACAGCGGCTGGCATGATGTGTTCGCCTTGGCAAAAGCGGGTGTCCGTATACAGGCTATCATCGATGTGCGTACCGAGGTGTCCTCTGCGCTTCTGGACGAGGCCAACCGGCTTGGCATCAACGTGCACCTCAACCATAGCGTCACTGGCGTAAATGGCCGGCACCGCGTCACATCCATCCAGATCTGCAATAATGCCGATTATCTGGGCACGCGCATCGATTGTGACACGCTGTTGATGGCTGGCGGCTGGACGCCGAGTGTGCATCTATGGTCGCACAGCAAAGGTTCGCTTGTATGGCGCGATGACATTGGCGCGTATGTTCCCGATCAACCGAACGAAAATGTGCGCTGTGTCGGGGCATGTGCAGGCGGCTGGGATTTTGGTAGCGGCGTGATTGTTGATGTGTTGCCAACGCCCAAGGACCAAAGCCGGATAAAGGCCTTTGTCGATTTTCAGAATGATGTCACGGCAAAGGATATTAAGCTGGCAGTGCGTGAGGGCTTTCGCTCTATCGAGCATATCAAACGCTACACCACCAACGGCATGGCGACCGATCAGGGCAAGACATCGAACCTCAATGGCTTGCAGATTGCATCAACGGCACTAGCCAAGCCGGTGACCGATATTGGTCTGACAAGCTTTCGTCCGCCCTATACGCCGCAGACTTTCGGTGCGTTCGCGGGTCATGCAAAGGGCGCATTGTTTCAACCGACACGGACGACCAATATCGACGGCTGGGCCGCCGAAAATGGCGCAGTGTTTGAACTGGTCGCACAGTGGCGGCGCGCGCGTTATTTCCCGCGCGCTGGTGAGGACATGCACGCGGCGGTGAACCGCGAGTGCGTTGCGGTGCGGTCGTCAGTCGGCATTTTTGATGCGTCGACCTTGGGCAAGATTGAAGTTGTTGGCCCCGATGCCGCCGAATTCTTGAACCGCATGTATACCAACCCGTGGAAAGCGCTTGAGCCAGGGCGCTGCCGCTATGGGCTGCTTTTGAAAGAAGATGGGTTCATCACGGATGACGGTGTTTCGGCGCGGTTGGCACCCGACCGCTTTCATCTGACCACCACGACTGGCGGTGCCGCGCGTGTTCTGAATATGATGGAGGATTATCTCCAGACAGAATGGCCTGACCTTGACGTCTGGTTGACCAGCACGACCGAGCAATATGCGGTCATTGCGCTGCAAGGTCCGAATGCGCGCAAATTGCTGGAGCCACTGGTGGAGGGCATTGACCTGTCCGCCGACGCTTTCCCGCATATGGCGATTCGCGAAGGCACAATCTGCGGCATTCCAACGCGCCTGTTCCGGGTGAGCTTCACCGGCGAACTTGGCTTCGAAATCAACGTGCCGACCGCTTATGGCCGCGCGGTGTGGGAACATTTGATGGCAGAGGGTGCGAAATTTGACATCACCCCCTATGGCACGGAGGCTATGCACGTGCTGCGCGCCGAAAAGGGCTTCATCATCGTCGGACAAGATACCGACGGCACAATTACCCCGTTTGATGCCGGTCTTGATTGGGCGGTGGGTAAGAAAAAGCCGGACTTTGTCGGCAAACGGTCCATGGCGCGGCCTGACATCGTTGCGCCGGGGCGGAAACAATTGGTCGGGCTTCTGACCGATGATCCCAATGTTGTACTGGAAGAAGGTGCGCAGATTGTTGCCGATCCGCGCCAGCCAATCCCGATGACGATGATCGGCCATGTGACTTCTTCGTACTGGAGCGAAACGCTTGGCCGGTCGATCGCTTTTGCCTTAGTGGCAGGCGGGCACGACATGATGGGCGGCACGCTGCACATCCCGATGCCGGGCAAAACGCATTCGGCGAAAGTGAGCGGCATGGTTTTTTATGATGCAGAAGGAGCGCGGCTGCATGTCTGATGCCCTTTTCAGGAACGAACCCGTTTCTTCAACGCCTTACGTCGCCGATGGTGTCAGCATCAGCCTTGCTGCACCGCTGAAGCGCTATTCGCTGCGGGCGCGCACTGCCGAAGCTCTGGAAACGGTGCTCAACGCAAAAGTGCCACAGAAAATCGGCGCGACCGAAGGCGGCATTGCGTGCCTTGGTCCGGACGAATGGCTCCTGCGCACTGCGGCAGACACGGCGATGCCGACCGGCGCGGGATTGCCGGTTGCCATCACGGATATCAGCGAACGATCTATCTGCCTCGTTCTTGAAGGGCCACGCGCGGCGGAGCTACTGATGACAGGTTGCCCGCTTGATCTCGACAATTTTGCGGTCGGTCGGGCCACGCGAACAATTTATGAAACAGTCGAAATCATCATCATCCGCGAGGGTGAAGATCGTTTCCATGTTGAGGTGTGGCGCAGTTTTGCCGCATGGCTATGGACGGCGTTCACAGCGGCTGCCAGCCATTGATGGTTGTTTGAGACCTTAAGGAGAGTTCATTGGCCGATTGGGACAAAGCGATAGATCTGGGGAACTATGGCCAATCCAATCGCCATTGGGGCGGGATGCATATCAATCCCGCCGTCTTTTTCCCGACGGCAATTATTGCGTTCGCGGTTATCTTATTCAGCCTGATCGCGCCGAAAGCATCGGCGGACCTGTTTGCGGGCTTGCGCAGTGGTGCGGTTGCCCATTTCGACTGGTTCTTCATGATGTCGGGCAATCTTCTGCTGATCTTTTGCGTCGTGGTCGCACTTTCACCGCTGGGGAAAATCCGGTTGGGCGGCAAAGGCGCTACGCCTGATTATTCGCGAGTGTCGTGGTTTGCGATGCTGTTTGGCGCAGGCATGGGCATCGGCTTGGTATTTTATGGCGTGGGTGAGCCAGTCACCCATTTCACGTCATCAATGGCAGGAGGTCCTGCGGCGCCGTTGGGCGGCGCCGTTGGCGATGCACAAGCGGCACGCAGTATCGCGATGGCGGCGACCATCTTTGACTGGGCGTTACATCCATGGGCCATCTTTGCGGTCACTGGTTTGGCGCTTGCGCTCTTCAGCTTTGATTTCAAAATGCCGCTGTCGATGCGGTCGGCATTCTACCCCTTGTTTGGAAAGGCGGTTTGGGGCCGCACAGGCGATGTTATTGAAGTGCTCGCGGTCCTTGCGACTATCTTTGGACTGGCCACATCGCTTGGGCTTGGTGCGCAGCAAGCGATGGCGGGGATCGTCTATCTGTACGGCATAGCGAATTCGTCGCTCACGATCCTGGCGTTAATAGCGGTGATGGCCGGCATTACATTTCTGTCGATCCGGGGCGGCATTGACCGCGGCATCCGCATTTTGAGCGAGGTCAACATGTGGGTTGCCTTCGCCTTGCTGGTGTTTGTCTTAACCACGGGCTCCACGCTTCTGCTCATCGGCGACCTTGCGACCAATATCGTCAACTATCTCAAATTCCTCCCGGCATTATCCAATCCGGTTGGTCGCACCGACACCGGCTTTTACAATGACTGGTCGGTCTATTACTGGGCATGGTGGATCAGCTGGGCCCCATTTGTGGGCATGTTTATGGCGCGCATTTCATTGGGCCGGACGGTACGTGAATTCATTGCCGGGGCCATGATCGCGCCCAGCCTGCTGGGCATCTTGTGGCTGACGATTTTTGGGGACGCAAGCATCGCGCAAATCGTCGCGGGCAATGGTGCAGACTTGGCCAAAGCGTCGTTGGATACGCAGCTATTTGTGCTGCTCGGCACTTTGCCTTGGGCGCAATTCACGTCATTCGTTGCCATTGGCCTGATCCTGATCTTTTTCGTGACGGGCTGGGACTCAGGCACGCTGGTGATTGACACCATGACCGCGGGCGGACGCACCGATACATTGCTTCGGCAAAAGACCATCTGGCTGGTCGCGGTTGGCGGTATTGGCGTCGTGCTGTTGCTCAGCGGAGGCCTCACGTCGCTTCAGGCGGTTGCAATCGCCACGGGTTTGCCACTGGCTTTGATATTGCTGTGCATGTGTCTGGGTACGCTGAGGGGATTGTTGGCGCTACATCGCAATCCGGACTGCAGCGGCAACATATAAGCGGACATTTTGCCGCTGGGCCGGCGTCCCCGAAAAGTGATGCAAGCCTGCAACGCAGCTGGCGGATAATCTGCCTATGTCGAAAATGCATAGCATTATTACCGACCGTCTCGGATAGCCATTAGCACAGGTAATATTAGCCATCGGCTATGCCTGCACGCTTGGGAGGGTTGCTGCATGAAACTGCCACAAGAATTCGACCTACACGCGCTCGAAGTATTCGTGATGACCGTCGAACTTGGCGGCATGTCGCAATGCGCATCCCATTTGCAGGTGACGCAGTCGGCGGTTTCCCAAACCATCGCGAAGCTTGAGGCCGGCATAGGCGCGTCGTTGTTCGACCGCACGATGCGGCCATTGGGCCTGACGGCCAGCGGCAAGTCCCTGTTTGCGCGCGGGCAAAAGCTGATTGCCCACGCCAGACTGGCCTATGACGAAGTGCGCGAAGGCGCAAACTTACCGATATCCAGCATTACGGTCGCGATGTCATTCAGCCTTGCCAACCAACTGACCGCGCCGATCTTGCAAAGCCTCGGTCCACGGGCCGACCGGTGGAATATTCGTTCAGGTATTTCCATGGAGCATCAAGGCGAGTTTCTGGCGCGCGACATTGATATGTTGGTGACCGGTAGCTTCAATCTTGAGCATCGCGACACAGTCGAGCTGCACCCGGTGTTTGAGGAAAGCTTCATTTTGGTTTTCCCCAAAGATTTTAGAGAGCCGCTGGATCTTGTCGGCTTACCATCGTCATTGCCGTTCATCCGCTTTTCGCGGCTTACTGGAACGGGGCAGCAGATTGAGCGCCAGATTGTCCGGATGAAGCTGAAACTCCCGCAAATGGTTGAAGTCGAATCGTCGCATCAGCAATTGGAATTGGTGGCGGCGGGGATTGGTTGGGCGATTACCACGCCGGTTTGTCTGGCGGCGGTGCCGGAACTGCTTTCCCAATTGCGCGCCGAGCCGATGACGAGGGGGCGGTTTTCACGCTCGGTCCAGGTCGTCGCGCGGATCGATGAATTGGGCGATATCCCCAGCCTAACCGCAGCCTTGTGCCAGCAGGTGTTGCAGGAAAAAATCTTCCCGCCGCTCATCGAGGAATATCCATGGATGGCGCAGCAATTGGTGTGGCCGTCGGCTTCGGTCGAAAACGAGGAGTTGATAGCATGATGCGCCGCGTTATCGCTTCCATGCTGGTCTTGCTGGGTACCCCTATCTACGCCAGCCCACCCAGTGTCCCTAGCGCCGATGCGCCTGAGCTTGCAGCTTTGGGTGCATATGGTGTTGGCTTTCGTTCCGTCACCTTCACGCATCGGGATCAGCCCGATGTCGAAAACGTACAAGCGGACCCCAGCAATGTTCGGCTCATCGACCGCAATGTACAGGTGGACATTTGGTACCCCGCCATAGCGAAAAAGGGTGCCAAACCCGTCCTGTATCGCGGCAGCTTATGGGCAGAACCACCTCTTCCGCCGGTCACGTTTACGCAAAAGGGTATCGCGGTTGCGGGAGCGCCAGCCGCAGGTCGCAAGCACCCGTTGGTCATCATTAGCCATGGCTATAGCAATAATCCTGCGGTGATGACGTGGTTGACCGAAAATCTTGCGTCAAAAGGCTATGTCGTCGCGGCGATCCATCATCGCGACCCAAACCCTTATGTCGTTGCGCCAACCACGCGAGCTGCGCCGAATTTCAACCGGCCGCATGACATTGTATTTGCGGCGGCACAGCTCCGCGCCACTTTGGGCGATTTGATTGCCCCGGATAATGTTGCGCTGATTGGCTATTCACAAGGTGGTTATGGGGTGCTCACCGCAGGTGGCGCAACGCTTGACCCTGCCGGTCCGAACATGAAACTGGTTGCGGGTGGGTGGCTGAAGAAATTTGCGCGCGGCAGTGCGGATGCGGACGCTATCAAAGTGCCAGGCGTCAAGGCCGTGGTGGCACTGGCACCGGCTGGCGGCGCACCGAGCAGCGCATGGGGGGCCGAGGGCCTAGCCGCGCTAACGGCGCCGCTGATGCTGATACATGGGGATAGCGACTTTACTGTTGATTATAAAACGGGTGGGCTGGCGGTGTTTGGTGGCGCGGTGAATGCCGACCGCTATTTGCTGACCTACAAGCAGGCAGGCCATTCCATCGCGCTCAATCCTGCGCCACCCGAAATGCGCGGTTCGCTGTGGGACATGGACTGGTTCGAAGACCCGATTTGGCGGCAGGACCGGATCAATGCCATCAACCTGCACTTTATTT
>JBEEIJ010000101.1:0-5508 GCA_041169905.1 Pseudomonadota bacterium
ACGCTGATTACGCGTTCACTCGATGAAGTGCGCGCGTTTCAAAAGGAACATGGCGCGATTGTCGTAAAGCCACTCCATGGCAATGGCGGCAAGGCCATTTTCCGGATTGAAGCCGATGGCAGCAATGTCGGCGCGCTGTTTGAGGTGTTCAATTCGACATGGCCCGAACCGCATATGGTGCAGCCATTCCTGCCCGACGTTGCGAAGGGCGACAAGCGCATCGTTCTGATCGACGGCGAAGTCACAGGGGCCATCAACCGCCGTCCGGGTGAAGGCGAGTTTCGGTCGAACCTTGCGGTAGGCGGTAGTGCCGAAGCGACATTATTGACTCCGGAGGAGCTGGAAATCTGCGCTGCGATGGGGCCGCGTTTGAAGGAACTTGGTCTGATATTCGTCGGCATTGATGTCATTGGCGGAAAATGGCTTACGGAAATCAACGTAACCTCGCCAACGGGTATCGTCGCGATTGACCGCTTCAATGGCACCGATACCGGGGCCAAAATACTGGATGCCATTGAACGCAGGCTTGCCAGCCGACGTTAATGGAAGACTGGATTATCAGGCTGGTCGAATGGGGGCATTATTGGGGTGTGGCCCTGCTGATGCTGCTGGAGACGGTTTTCCCGCCCGTCCCGTCAGAGGTTATTATGACCGTGGCGGGTGTGTCCGCGTCGCGTGGGGCGATGAGCCTTTGGGGCACGATCGCGGCCGGAACCGCAGGCGCAATGCTTGGCAACTGGCTGTGGTATTGGTTGGCCATCAAGTTTGGCGAAGCGCGCATGCATGTTTTTATCGACCGCTACAGCCGCTGGCTCACGCTTGACTGGGCAGAGATTGAACGCGGACATGGGCTGTTTCGCAAGCATGGGCCGATCATCGTGCTCGTGGCGCGCATGTTGCCGACGCTGCGTTCTTTGATTTCGATTCCCGCTGGTTTGTTTGGGATGTCGCTGCGCCGTTTTCTTGTTTTCTCCACGATTGGAACGGCGGGGTGGAGCGCAGCGCTCGCCTCCGGTGGCTATTTCTTGGGGTCGCAATTTGACGATATTGAAAAGTGGCTTGGGCCTTTGTCGACGGTCATCATGGCCGGCATTTTGG
This sequence comes from Pseudomonadota bacterium, assembly GCA_041169905.1. Classification (GTDB taxonomy): domain Bacteria; phylum Pseudomonadota; class Alphaproteobacteria; order Sphingomonadales; family Sphingomonadaceae; genus Sphingorhabdus_B. The sequence continues at coordinate 1,099 of JBEEIJ010000101.1, forward strand.
GGTCTTATGTGTGGCGGCTGGCGCGCTGGAAGCCCAGCCCTACGCCCGCGCCTAAGCCCGTGGATGCGCGTTCTGATATTCATCCAGAAGCATAGCGGTATCGACAGCGGTATAGATTTGCGTCGATGATAGGCTGCTGTGGCCCAGCAGTTCCTGAAGACTGCGCAGGTCTGCACCCCCCGCAAGCAAATGCGTGGCAAAGCTGTGGCGCAAGGCATGCGGTGTTGTGCGTTCCGATAGGCCAAGCCGCATGCGCGCACCTTGCACCGCGCGGCGCACCAGTGCTGGCGCCAATGGCCCACCGCGCGCGCCGCGAAACAATGGCAGGTCTGCGGCCATCGGATAGGGGCACAATGCGATATATTCCTGAATAGCGGTGCGGACTTGATCGAGCAGCGGCACAATGCGCGTCTTGTTACGCTTGCCGGTGACGCGCAGCGTCGTGCCAAGCGGTAAGACATCACCATTTAGCCCGGTCGCTTCGCTCACGCGCAGGCCGCTGCCGTATAGCAAAAGAAGCAAGGCCCAGTCACGCGCGCCAACCCAACCATCGTTCGCGCTTTCTGCAACGTCATCCGCGAGTGCGAGAACATCGTCAGGGTTTACGGGGCGCGGCAGGCTGCGTTGCACGCGGGGGCCCTTCATGGCGGGCAGGGTCACGTTGTCGCCCAGTGCAAAGCGCAAAAAATGACGGGCAGCGGACAATTCACGCGCGGTGGACCTGTTGGTCAGTCCATCGCCACGCCGGTCCGCCAAAAAGGCGCGCATATCCGCGGCGGAAATTTTTATCAGCGTTGCGCGGTCGACTGCCGACCCCCAGTGCAATTGCAGAAAACCGGTGAGCCGGTCGGCCGTTGCGTGATAGGCGCGGACGCTATGCGGCGACATCCGGCGATTGTCGTTCAGGAAGTTGAGATATTCAGCAAGCAGTGACATTATGGCGTCATGCTATCAGGCGGCAGTATCCGCCTCAACCGCTACTATTTGCGGAAGGATCGCATCAAGCAACGGCATGCCTTGCGGCGTGACAGTCACGCGGTCCCCGTCGCGGGTGATGAGGCCAAGGCGCGCGATTTTGTCCACCGCAGTGAAATCCAGCATCTTGTCTGGCGCAATACCGGTGCGCGATGACAGTCGTTCAAGGCTGATGCCTTCGCTCAACCGCAGTCCCATCAGCAAGCTTTCGGTTGCCCGGCTTGCGGGGTCGAGATGATCTTCGGCGCTGATACCATGCGCGTTGCGATCTACTGAAGACAGAAAATTCTCTGGTTTTTTATGGCGTTGCGTCGCAAACTTCAGACGTCGTCCATGTGCACCGGGGCCAATGCCGATATAGTCGTCATAGCGCCAGTAACTCAAATTGTGCCGGCTTTCATGTCCCACCCGCGCATGGTTGCTAATCTCATAAGCTGCCATGCCCGCTGCGCGCGTCATGTCCTGCGTCATTTCATAGAGGGTCGCCGCATCGTCATCGCCGGCGGGGGTGAACTGTCCCGTGCGAACGAGTGTTTCGAAGCGTGTGCCTGCCTCAATCGTCAACTGATACAGCGACATATGATCGGTGCCGAAGGACAATGCGCGCCGAAGCTCCGCCTCCCATTGTGTGGCTGTTTGTTCGGGCCGTGCGTAAATCAGGTCGATATTGACGCGGTCGAAATGCTGCTGCGCAACCGTGAGGGCATCGAGGCTCTCCGCAACCGAATGCGCACGCCCCAAAAAGGCCAAGGCGGCGTCATCGAGCGATTGCAGGCCAAGCGATACGCGGTTGACCCCAGCTTCGGCCAAGTCGGCGAAGCGGGATGCCTCAACCGAGGACGGGTTTGCCTCAAGTGTAATCTCGATATTGTCGGCAAAGCCCCAATGTTGGGCAGCGGCGTCAATCAACGCGGCGACCGTTGACGGCGGCATTAACGATGGCGTGCCGCCGCCAAAGAAAATGGAACTGAGCTTGCGGCCGGGCGTCAACGCCGCTTCATAGGCCATATCCGCGAGCAAGGCTTTGCTCCATGCGTCTTGGTCGACGCTTTCGCGCACATGGCTGTTAAAGTCACAATAAGGGCATTTGGAAATGCAAAAGGGCCAGTGGATATAGAGGGCGAGCGGATTTGACATTTGAGGTTTACCGCAGCCCTGAGCCGACAGTGCGGAGCACTGCCGAAAAGTCGAAGGGTGCGTCTCGTTCAACCACCGTGCTGGACTGATGTCCGCCCTTCGACGGTCGCAGCCACTGCGTGACTGCTGCTCTGGGCTACGGCTTGGTTAGAATTGGCGCTTGTCAAAAAACCGCCTCAACCAATTTGCGGAACGCGTCCGCCCGATGGCTCATGGCATGCTTCTCCGCCGGGTCCAGTTCCGCAAAAGTGTGCGTGCGATCGGTTGGCACGAACACCGGATCATAGCCAAAGCCCAACGTGCCGCGCGGCGGCCATGTCAGGCTGCCCTGTGCGCGGCCTTCGAACACTTCTTCATGACCATCGGGCCATGCAAGCGCGAGGGTGCAGATAAAATATGCGCTTCGGTCGGTATCTGGGCCAAGCTCGGCCAATTTACCCTCGACTTTACCCATCGCCATATACCAGTCGCGGCCTGGTCCGCCTTCGAACGGCTGCTTTTCCGCCCAGTCCGCGGTGTACACTCCGGGTGCGCCACCGAGGACCGAAACGCAAAGCCCGCTGTCATCCGCCAAGGCAGGCAGGCCTGAACCTTGGGCAGAAGCATGGGCTTTCAGCAGTGCGTTTTCGGCAAAGGTCGTCCCGGTCTCTTCGGGCTCAGGCAAGCCGAGCTCGCCTGCTGAAACCGGTTCTATGCCGAACGGTGCCAGCAAGGCACGGATTTCACGCACCTTGCCCGCGTTGTGGCTGGCGATGACAAGCTTGCCGGGCTGCAATTTGCGATGGGTCATATATTCTTGCCTTGAACCATATTGCCGCCTCCGCTTTCGCGGGAATGACATGGACGTTTAAACTGCCAAACGCGGTTACTTCACGGCTTCCGCTTGCACCGCGAATATCCGGTCTGTGCCCATGCGTGCGAGACGGAGCAAGCGCAGCAGGCTCTCCTCGTCATAGGTTGCACCTTCCGCGGTCGCTTGTACTTCAGCGATTTGTCCGCCTTCAATAAGGACGAAGTTCGCATCGGCATCGGCGTTCGAATCTTCGATATAGTCGAGGTCAAGCACGGGCGTGCCGTTGACGATGCCGCAGCTGATGGCAGCGACGCGGCCGCTGATCGGATCTTCCTTAATCGCGCCCGAAGCAAGCAGGCCATCGACTGCAAGCCGCAAGGCGACCCACGCGCCAGAGATCGCCGCAGTGCGCGTTCCGCCGTCGGCTTGCAACACGTCACAATCGATCGTGATCTGATGCTCGCCAAGCTTTTTCATATCTACGACAGCGCGTAAAGAACGGCCAATAAGACGTTGAATTTCTTGTGTTCTACCCGACTGCTTGCCTTTCGCCGCTTCGCGCTGGCTGCGGGTGTGCGTCGCGCGTGGGAGCATTGAATATTCCGCCGTAACCCAACCTTCGCCCTTGCCACGCAGCCATGGTGGAAGGCGATCTTCGACGCTCGCGGTGACAAGCACGCGGGTGTCGCCAAAGCAGATGAGGCAGCTGCCCTCTGCATGCTTGGTGAAATGGGTTTCAATCGAAATGGCGCGCATTTCGTCTGGCGCACGGCCTGAAGGTCGCATGATAGTCTCCTGATAATGGGTTGAAAGCAGCAATAGCTTGCCCCGCTTGCTTTGCAAGCGCGCTGCGCTAAATCAGCAAAGGTGAGCCAGATTCCAATCAATGAACTGAACGACCGCACGCGCGTCATCTTTCGGATGGTGGTTGAAAGCTATCTGGACAATGGCGCGCCCGTGGGGTCGCGAACGCTTTCCAAATTTGCGGGCCTGAATTTGTCGCCGGCATCGATTCGCAATGTGATGCAGGATTTGGAAGAGGCAGGATTGCTTGCCTCGCCGCACACCAGCGCTGGCCGTGTACCGACCGAAAGCGGTCTTCGTCTTTTCGTTGACGGCATGATGCAGTCGGCTGAACCATCCATAGAAGAACGCCGTGCGATCGAATCGCAAATCATAAGCGAGGGACCAATTGAGGAAGCGTTGGCAGCGGCGACTTCGGTGTTGTCGGGGCTATCGGCCTGTGCCGGAATCGTGCTCGTCCCCAAACGCGATGCTGTGTTGAAGGCATTCAACTTTGCGCGCCTGTCGCCGACGCAAGTTTTGGCGATCATGGTCGGGTCGGACAACAGCGTTGAAAACCGGTTGGTTGCGATTGACCCTGCTGTTTCCGATTCGGTGTTGGTTGAGGCGTCCAATTATATCTCGGCCCGATTGTCGGGTTTGACCCTGTCAGAGGCGCTTGAGCATCTTGATCGCGAAATTCGGGCGGAACAGGCGGAGCT
>JBEEIJ010000102.1:0-3395 GCA_041169905.1 Pseudomonadota bacterium
TGGCGGACAGGGTGGGATTCGAACCCACGGTGAGCTTCCACCCACGACGGTTTTCAAGACCGTTGCCTTAAACCACTCGGCCACCTGTCCGCTTAGGAAGTGCCCCTAGCCATCCCGCAAAGCGATGGCAAGGGCAGATGCGGACTAACTGTGGCTTCTTCGCGCGACCGAATGTGGGCTAGCCGGGACCAAAGCATTTCACACTATGGGTACAATGTGCCAATATATGTCCTTCAACCGAAATGGGGGCCGCGTGCGCATTAACCGGAAGTTTTGGCTATCAGCAGCTATCTGCACCATCGCGTGCGTGTGCGGGCCCGCCAGCACCGCACAGAATAGTACCGCGCCGACCACTGAAAGCGCGAATGATGCGCATGAAGCCGGATTTCGCGTGTATCTTGGTCACGTACGCCAAAAGGCCCTGACAGAAGGCGTCTCGGCGGCCACGCTCGACCGTGTGTTGCCGTCGATACGCTTTAACGCGCGCGTTGTCCGGCTTGACCGGCAACAACCAGAGGGCGCTTCGAATGCGCCGGTTCCCAATTTTGCGCCCTATAAAGCCCGCCATGTCGATGCATCGCGGATTAGCCGGGGTCGCGCGAAATATACGGAATTGCGCCCCTTGCTGCAGCGGATCGAAAATGAAACCGGCGTGCCGGAAGAAATCATGATCGCCATTTATGGCCACGAAACCAATTATGGATCGGTCATGGGTAATTTCAACGCGCCCGAAGCCTTGGCGTCACTCGCATATGAAGGCCGCCGTCGCTCTTTGTTTGAGGCCGAATTGATTGCGGTGCTCAAGATGATCGACAAGGGCGTTCCGCAATATGCCATTACAGGCAGCTGGGCAGGCGCACTTGGAAAGCCGCAGTTTTTGCCGTCGGTATATTTGCGTCTGGCGCGCGATGGGGACGGCGACGGTTATGCGGATATCTGGCGTAGCGAGGTTGACGCCATGACGTCGATCGCCAACTATTTCGTCAACACAGGCTGGCGGCGCGGCGAGGAGTGGGGCTTTGCCGTCAATGTGCCCGCGTCGTTCAACCGCGCCGCGTTGAATTCGCGCATGGCATCGCCGCGTTGCCCCCGCGTTTTTGGACGGCATAGCCAGTGGAAAACAATCGAGGAATGGCGCGCGCTGGGCATTACACCAGAACGCGGATTTTGGCCGAAAGACAGCATGATGGCGACCTTGATTGAGCCTGATGGCGTCGGCCGAACCGCATATCTATTGGGCGGAAACTACCGCGTGATATTGGACTATAATTGTTCAAATTTTTACGCACTATCGGTGGGATTATTGGCTGATGCGGTTCGGAATTAAGCCAGCTATCGTTCGATAGGTGCGCACGCTATACGGGGCCGTTAAAGGCACCTATTAAGCGGGCCATGCAAGTAGCCCGGCTTGCCGCGAAACATGAGGACGGAACAGAGCAAATCATGCCCTTATTGGCTGACGAATCGGTAGCCCCAGCAGGCTTTTTCACGCGCGCCCTTAATGGCTTGGCGCCATTGGTGGCAGCATGACCGCACGCGGCCGTTTTTTGTCGATTGAAGGCGGGGAGGGCGTCGGCAAGTCTACGCAGATTAACGCGCTTGCAGACGTGATCCGAAGCCATGGACATGACGTCATTTTGACGCGCGAACCCGGCGGAACAGAGGGTGCCGAAGTCATCCGGCAACTGTTGCTGGGCGGAAGCGCAGAACGCTGGGCCCCACGCGCCGAAGCACTGCTATTTGCCGCCGCACGCAGCGACCATGTCGAACGTTTAATCGAACCCGCATTGGCGAGCGGCAAATGGGTCATTGCTGATCGTTTCATCGACAGCAGCCGTGCCTATCAAGGTGCAGGATCAGGCTTGTCAGATGATGACATCATGACGTTACATGGCATCGGCAGTCGCGGCCTTTTGCCTGATCGCACATTGGTGCTGCGGCTTGACCCCAAGGAAGCCGCGCAACGCGCAGCAGCCCGAGACCAGAACCGTCCTGACCGAATTCAGGGCCGGGCAGAGGATTTCCATTCCGACGTCGATATCGCGTTTGTAGGGTACGCCGAGTGCGAACCCAGAGTGCGTCTGGTGGACGCGTCAGGAAACTCTGCGGACGTGACGGCGCGGCTTGTGGCGCAGATAGCCGATTTATTGGCGGAACCAGCCTGATGGACTATGTTGGCCATGACAAGGCATGGCGCCAGTTTTCCAAGGCCTGCGACAGCGGGAAAACGCACCATGGCTGGATATTGGCCGGGGCGAGGGGGCTTGGCAAATCTGCATTCGCCCTGAAAGCGGCGTCCGCGCTTGTTGACCCAACGAACATGCATGCAAATCTCATCGCGCGCGGTTCTCATCCCGATATTTTGTGGGTGAAACGCCTTCCGAAGGATGCACCAAAGGACGATGAAGACGTCACTGATGCGACAGAGTTTAAGCGCAGCATAACGGTCGATCAGATCCGCAGCGTTCAGCAGGTACTGACATCGCGGCCGGGGCTCAGCGATAAGCGCGCCATCATCATTGATTCTGCGGACGATCTTGAACGCGGCGGTGCCAACGCATTGTTGAAATCTTTGGAAGAACCGCCCGTCGGAACCTATTTCTTTTTGGTTAGCCATGCCAGCGACCGACTGCTTCCGACCATCCGCTCCCGCTGCCAGATATTGCGCTTTGAACCATTGTGTGACGCCGATATGGCCGAGGCCTTGCAACGCGCCGCGCCCGAGGCCAGCCAGCCCGATATCGATGCGTTGGTGCGCCTGGGCAACGGCGCGCCCGGCCAAGCGCTGGATTTTCTTGGGCTAAGGCTCGACGAATTGGAAGACGCCATGACGTCCATTTTGCGCTCAGGCGACCGGGATAATGCCATTCGCATCGCTTTGGCCGAAAAACTGTCGCTCAAGGCCGCGCAGCCGAGATATGAAGCCTTTCTGCGCCGCGCGCCCGCGCTGATCGCGGAACATACGCGGATGCTCGGCGTCGGTCAGGTTCGTTCTGGCGTCGATGCGTGGGAGGCTGCAAGCGGTCTGGCTGCACGCGCCATCGCGTTAAGTTTGGACAAGCAGAGCGTCGTCTTTCAAATGGGAAGCTTGCTGGCATCGGTTCAAGCGCATAAGGCAAGCTAATTCGCCAAGAAATACAAGAGTCCACATGTCTGAACCTTTTTATATTACCACCGCCATAGCCTATCCAAATGGCAAGCCGCATATCGGTCATGCCTATGAAGCGATTGCAACCGACGCGATTGCGCGGTTTCAGCGGTTGATGGGCCGTGATGTCCGCTTCGTCACTGGCACCGATGAGCATGGCCTGAAAATGGACCAGACGGCACGCGCAGCGGGCAAGGCAACGCGTGACCTTGCAGATGAAATGTCGTCTTATTTCAGAGACATGTGC
>JBEEIJ010000103.1:0-2802 GCA_041169905.1 Pseudomonadota bacterium
CGCGGTGTGCGTGCGTCGATGTATGCAGGCCGCCCATGGACCATCCGTCAATATGCGGGTTTCTCAACCGCCGAGGAATCCAACGCCTTTTATCGCCGCAACCTTGCCGCCGGGCAAAAGGGCCTATCGGTTGCGTTCGATCTTGCCACCCATCGCGGCTATGACAGCGACCATCCGCGCGTAGTCGGCGATGTCGGCAAGGCCGGTGTCGCCATCGATAGCGTTGAGGACATGAAAATCCTGTTCGACGGCATTCCGCTGGACCAAATGTCGGTGTCGATGACGATGAACGGTGCGGTCATACCAATCCTTGCGTTCTTCATCGTCGCGGGTGAGGAGCAGGGCGTATCTCAGGCTCAACTTGACGGCACCATTCAGAACGACATCCTTAAAGAGTTCATGGTCCGCAACACCTATATTTACCCACCCGAACCATCGATGCGGATCGTTTCGGACATTATTGCGTACACCAGCGCGAACATGCCGAAATTCAACAGCATTTCGATCTCGGGCTATCACATGCATGAAGCCGGCGCGACCGCGGTGCAGGAACTTGCCTTCACCATCGCCGACGGCAAGGAATATGTGCAGCGCGCGATGGCCTCCGGCTTGGATATTGATGCGTTCGCCGGGCGGCTGTCCTTCTTCTTTGGCATTGGCATGAACTTCTTCATGGAAGTGTCAAAGCTGCGCGCCGCGCGCACATTGTGGCACCGCGTCATGGATGAGCTCGGCGCAAAGGACGAACGCTCCAAAATGCTGCGCACGCATTGCCAGACATCGGGCGTTTCGTTGCAAGAGCAAGATCCCTATAACAACGTCATCCGCACTACCGTGGAAGCGATGGCCGCGACCCTTGGCGGGACGCAGAGCCTGCACACCAATGCGTTGGACGAAGCCATTGCGCTGCCGACGGAATTTTCGGCGCGCATCGCCCGCAACACCCAAATCATCCTGACCGAAGAAACCGGCATCACAAAGGTCGTAGATCCGTTGGGTGGCAGCTATTATGTTGAGGCCCTGACCGCGGAGCTGGTTGATCAGGCGTGGAAGATCATCGGTGAGGTCGACGAACTTGGCGGCATGACGAAGGCTGTCGCATCGGGCATGCCCAAGCGCTTGATCGAAGAAGCTGCCGCCGCGCGTCAGGCACGGGTGGACAAAGGTGAAGACGTCATCGTTGGCGTTAACAAATATCGCCTGGAAACCGAAGACCAGCTTGATACGCTGGAGGTCGATAACGACTTTGTCCGTCAGGGCCAGATTGCACGGCTTGCCGCCATGCGCGCGTCGCGTGATGAAGCCGCGTGTCAGGCCGCGTTGAATGCGCTGACCGAGGGTGCGAAGAGCGGCGCGAACTTACTCGCGCTTGCAGTAGATGCCGCCCGCGCGCGCGCGACTTTGGGCGAGATATCCGACGCAATGGAGGCTGTGTTTGGCCGCTATGCGACCACGCCTGTGCCTGTGCAGGGTATTTATGGCAGCGCGCATGAATTTGACAAACGCTGGGCGCAAGTGCTCGACGGCGTGGCATCGGTGGGCCGCCGTTTGGGCCGCAAACCCAAATTACTCGTCGCCAAAATGGGTCAGGACGGCCACGACCGCGGTGCGAACGTCATTTCCTCTGCATTTTCCGACATGGGCTTTGACGTCATCAGTGGGCCATTGTTCCAGACACCCGAAGAGACCGTTGTTCTGGCGCTTCAGCATGATGTTGATGTGGTGGGTGCCTCAAGCCTCGCCGCAGGTCACAAAACGCTCATCCCAGAGCTGATAAAGGGTCTGCGCGAAGCGGGACGTGGCGATATCAAGGTCATCGCTGGTGGCGTCATTCCGCCGAAGGATTATGATTATCTGCGTGAAGCGGGCGTTCAGGGTATTTATGGCCCAGGCAGCAATGTTGTGGAGTGCGCAGCCGATGTTTTGACTTTGCTCGGCCACAATATGCCGCCTTTGGGAGAATCCATGTGACCGTCCGCACCGATTGGACCCGCGCAGAGATCGCGACACTGTTCGACCTGCCGTTCGACGAGCTCGTCTATCAGGCGCAAACTGTCCACCGCGCACACCATGCGGCGGGGCAGATACAGCTTTGCACATTGCTATCGATCAAGACCGGCGGTTGCCCGGAAGACTGCGGCTATTGCTCACAATCCGTAAAGGCCGATAGCGGCGTCGAGGCGACTAAGCTGATGGACGTTCAGGCCGTGCTGCAAAAGGCAGCCGAGGCAGCGGACTCCGGTTCGCGCCGTTTCTGCATGGGGGCGGCATGGCGCAACCCCAAAGATCGGGACATGCCCGCCATTGTCCAGATCGTTCAGGGCGTGCGCGCGATGGGCATGGAAACCTGCATGACGCTTGGCATGCTAACGCCCAAGCAGGCCGATATGCTGGCCGACGCGGGGCTCGATTATTATAACCATAATATCGACACCAGCCCTGAGCGGTATAACGAGATCATCACCACGCGGACGATGGACGACCGGCTCGACACGCTGGCCGAGGTCCGCCGTGCGGGCATCAATGTGTGCAGTGGCGGCATTGTTGGCTTGGGCGAGACACGCGCCGACCGCGTCGGTTTCATCCACACACTCGCGACCCTGCCGGCCCACCCCGAAAGTGTGCCCGTCAATGCACTGGTGCCAGTCAAGGGCACCGTGCTGGGCGATATGCTTGCCGACACGCCGCTGGCGAAGATTGACGACATCGAATTCGTCCGCACGATTGCTGTCGCCCGCATCACTATGCCTATGAGCATGGTGCGGTTAAGTGCCGGACGTGAGTCCATGTCCGAAGCGACAC
>JBEEIJ010000104.1:0-3010 GCA_041169905.1 Pseudomonadota bacterium
ACGGCGATGCGTTTGCCGTTCATGGCTTTCAATGCAGGGACAAATTCCTCCGGGGTGCGCAAGCGCACGGCATTGCCCAAATGGGCGCGGACGTCATCGCCGACCTTCTCTGGGGCAACAAACAGGTCTGCTGTGCCATCGGCGTGGGCGAGCACGAAACTCAGCGCCACGGGCGTATTCGCCACATCGGAGCCGCGGACATTCAGGAGCCATGCCACCGAATCGAGCGCAGAAATCACCGTGCTGTCCAAAGCATTGGCCGTCAGCCATTCGGCAACCGCCGCGCGTTTCTCTGCGCTGCTTTGCCCGGCATAACGGTCGTCATGGACCATCAGCTTGGCGTCGCTTTTACCCGGCTGGTCCGCCCAAACGGCATCAATCGGGTTGCTTTTGACCGCGACCAATTCCGCGCCTTTGGCTTTTAACGCCACGGTCGCGCTTTCAACCCAACCCTTGGTGTGGACCCATGCGTCATAACCGATCCGCGCGCCTGCGGGGGTGTGTTCCTTCAACCAATCAGAAATGCTCGTCTGCGGCACGCCGACATATTGCCAGTTGTTGCCGTCCACCTGCTCGCGCACCTGAAGCGTGTAGCGCCCGTCGGTGAAAATAGCCGCCTCTTCCGACAATACCACAGCAGAGCCTGCAGACCCGCCAAAGCCCGTAAGCCAGCCAAGACGCTGCGCATAGTCCCCGACATATTCGGACATATGTTCATCGCAAATCGGAACGACGAATCCGTCGAGCTGATCTTTTTTCAGTTGGACGCGCAAGGCGGTAAGGCGGGCTTCGTAGGTGGACATCTTGGACTTCCGTTCATATGATTGTGCAGACCATATAAGCGAGGAAGTCTTCTCATGAAAGCATTGCTCCCACTCATTGTTGCGATTGCTGCAATATCCTCGCCTGCATTTGCCCAGAAAGACATTATGACTGAAAAAACCGCCGGTGAAATTAAGCCCCCAGTTGCTGAAAAGCGCCCGCATAGCGCCACGTGGCACGGGGTTATAATTACCGATGATTATCATTGGCTGCGCGATTCGGGTTATCCGACGATTGATGATAAAGAGATACTCGCGCATCTGAATGCCGAGAACGCCTATTTCGAAGCACAGATGGCACCGCAAGCGCAGCTGACGGAAACCATTTTTCAGGAAATGAAAGGCCGCGTCAAAGAAGACGATAGCTCGGTCCCGCAAAAGGATGGCGACTATATCTATTGGTCAAAATTCGAAGAAGGCGCGCAATATCGCAAGCATTATCGCAAGGCGGTTGCCGGCGGTGCTGATCAGCTCATCCTCGATGAAAATGAACTCGCCAAGGGCAAGGCCTATTTTCGCCTTGGTGCCGCAGAGATCAGCCCTGATGGCAAAATATTGGCATATGCGTACGACGATAATGGGTCGGAACGTTTTGACCTGCATTTCCGCAATCTGGAAACCGGCGAAAAATTGCGCGACATCATCCCCGGCACATTGTCGGGCATTGTCTGGTCATCGGACAGCAAAGGCGTTGTCTATGGCCTCGCCAATGAAAACTGGCGCACCGACAATGCGTGGTACCACCGTATCGGCGACGCGCTGACCAATGCGAAGTTGCTGTATAAAGAACAGGACATCGGTTTCAGCGTTGGTGTCGGCCTGACCGCGCAGGAAGATTGGATCGTCATTGGTACGGGCGACAATGTGACGAGCGAAGTCCGGCTGGTTCCCGCCAGCGACCCCACTGCAACACCGATCATGGTGTCTGCGCGCAAGACGGGACGCCAATATAGCGTCGATGTGCGCGATGGCATGCTGTATGTTTTGACCAACGATGATCATGTGAACTTCCGCGTCGCGACCGCCAGCATGAAGGCACCGGGTGATTGGAAAACGCTGATTGCCGGGTCTGACCGCCACTATTTGACGGGGCTGTCGCTGTTCAAAAATTTCTACGTCACCGAAGGCCGGATTGATGGCCTCGATCAGGTTGAAATCCGCGATTATGCGGATGCCAGCAAGGTGCAGCCAATCAAATTCCCTGAGGCGAGCTATGATGCGGGCCTTGGCGATAACCCCGAATATGATGTGACGAAGCTGCGTCTGGGGTATGAATCGATGGTCACGCCTTACACGGTGTTTGATTATCATCTGGCCGATGGCCGCTTGGAAACATTGAAGGTGCAAGAAATCCCCAGCGGATATGATCCTGCGCAATATGTGACCGAACGCGTGATGATCACGGCACGCGATGGTGCCAAGGTGCCGGTGTCGATCCTGACCAAAAAGGGTTTCAAAAAAGACGGCAGCCAGCCGCTGCATCTCTATGCTTATGGTGCCTATGGTTACGCGATGCCGCCGGGCTTTAGCGCCAATCGTCTGTCGATGGTCGACCGCGGCTTTGCTTATGCCATCGCGCATATTCGCGGCGGCGACGACCTTGGTTATCAATGGTATCTGGATGGTAAGCTGACCAAGCGCACCAACACGTTCAACGATTTCGTTGATGCGGCGAAAGGCCTGATCGATTTGGGCTTCACCGGCAAAGGCAAGGTTACCGCAAGCGGCGGCTCGGCGGGCGGTGAATTGATGGGCGCGGTGGTCAATCAGGCACCTGAATTGTTTGGCGCGGTTGTCAGCCATGTGGCCTTTGTCGACGTACTCAACACGATGCTCGACAAGGATCTGCCCCTGACGCCGGGCGAATGGCCCGAATGGGGCAACCCAATCACCGACAAGGCCGCCTTCGACTATATCCGCAGCTACAGCCCGTATGACAATGTCGCGGAAAAGGCTTACCCGCCCATGCTCTGGACCGCTGGCCTCAATGACCCGCGCGTGACCTATTGGGAACCCGCTAAGATGGTCGCCAAGCTGCGCGATATGAAGACCGACGACAATGTCTTGCTGCTCAAAACCAACATGGGCGCTGGCCATGGCGGAAAGTCTGGACGGTTTGAACGGTTGCGCGAAAATGCCGAGGAGGCGGCGTTCATCATTTGGCAAATGGGGATGGCATCATCACAAAA
>JBEEIJ010000105.1:0-6594 GCA_041169905.1 Pseudomonadota bacterium
TGCTCAAAACCAACATGGGCGCTGGCCATGGCGGAAAGTCTGGACGGTTTGAACGGTTGCGCGAAAATGCCGAGGAGGCGGCGTTCATCATTTGGCAAATGGGGATGGCATCATCACAAAAGTGACCCCTTTCACGCGCATATTTACCGCGCAACCCGATGACATTGACGAGCTCGGTCATGTCAACAACGCTGTTTGGGTGCGGTGGATTCAGGATATGGCGACAGCGCATTGGCAGGCGGTGGCCGCGCCTGAACATATCGCCGCCTATTTCTGGGTCGTGACCCGGCACGAAATTGATTATCGCGGCAATGTCGGACCCGGGCAAAGCGTTACCGCCAACACTTGGATTGAGAGCGAACCAAAGGGGGCGCAGTTTGACCGGCGGGTGGATTTTGTCGATGCCGCGGGCAAGGTGATTGTGCGGGCAAATACGACGTGGGCGATGATTGATAAAGTGACCGGGCGATTGGTGCGCGTGCGGCCCGAGGTGTCAGCGCCGTTTATGGGCGTTCATCATTAGCTAGCCCGAGGCATGATATGCCGGCATATTGATGGAACGATAGGCGGGTTAAAAATCGACCGCTACGCCCTTCAATTCCCAATCACCATAACGCACGGGGTCCAGTCTTTCTGCATCTGGCTCAGGTTCGCGATCGACCGCTTTCGGTGCCGGCACAGGCGGGCTTTTCGACAAATAATCGGGTGCTTTGACATGTGAAGGGCGCGTGCCCATGAAGCTTCTCCTTCGAAAGCGCGTTTGGTGAAACCCTACATCGGTGCAGATGCAGCCGTTTGCAAGGTGAAGCTTGGTTATGGCCTGACATCGAACCGCTCTTCCCTTGTTTGGCGCAGACGCCTAGTGCGCTTTGCATGACTGAAGAAATTTCCGGACTTCCGACCCGCCGCGCCGCATTGCGGTTGCTTGATACCGTCATGCGCATGGGCACACCGTTGGATCAAGCGACGGCAAATGCGACCAAAGGGCTGTCGCCGCCGGACCGCGCGCTCGCCATCGCCATTGCGCAAGAAACGCTGCGCTGGTCGGTGGATCTCGACCAATTGATTGACAGCAAAACCAAACAGCCACTGCCGGATGATGCCAAAGCACGCATGGTATTGCGGCTGGCGCTGGCGCAAATATTGCGGCTGGGCACACCCGCCCATGCCGCAATTGCGACCGCGCTGCCGCTGGTTGATGGCGGGCCACGGCGGCTGGTGCATGGCGTGTTGGGATCACTCTTGCGCGCCGAAGCCACCCTGCCCGATCTGCCGTCGCTGCCAGAGGCCGTGATGATGCGCTGGCATCCGGTATGGGGCGACGAAATGATTGCCGGTGCACAGGCCGCATTGTCAGAACCGCCGCCGCTTGACCTCGCCTTACGCGATCCGTCCGCCACGCAGGCGTGGGCAGAACGGCTGGGCGGCGCAAGCCTGATGCCCGGGCATGTCCGCTTGCCGCGCGGGACCGCGATCGAAGAATTGGATGGCTATGACGAAGGCGCATGGTGGGTGCAGGATCTCGCCGCCAGCCTTCCGGCGCGTCTGTTGGGTGATGGGCAGGGCAAAAGCGCACTCGATTTATGTGCCGCCCCCGGCGGCAAGACCATGCAGCTTTCGGCCGCTGGCTTTACCGTGACCGCGCTGGATAACAGTGCCCGGCGCATGGACCGTCTGATGGCCAATCTGGAACGCACGCAATTACATGCGGAGCGCGTCAATGCCGACGTCATGGAATGGAAACCGACGCAGTTGTTTGATGCCATATTGCTGGATGCGCCATGCAGTGCGACGGGCACGATGCGGCGCCACCCCGATGTTTTGCAGCGCATTGATCTGAAGGCGATCAACAATCTGGCGGCGATTCAAAGCGCCATGCTTGACCGTGCGGCGCAATGGGTGAAGCTCGGTGGCACGCTGGTTTTTGCGACCTGTTCACTTGAACCGCATGAAGGCGAGGCGCAGGCAGAGGCGTTTCTTGCGCGTCAGCCCGAATATACAACCTTAATGGCGACCGCGGACGAATTGCCAGCGGGCGTCGTTGCCAATGCACATGGCCACGTCCGCACGATGCCCCCAATGCTTGCCGATCAGGGTGGCCTTGACGGATTTTTCGTGGCGCGGTTCTTGCGGGCTGGTTAAGGTACAAAAAACACCGAAGCCCTGAGCCGTCAGCGCGTAAGCGCTGGCGAAAAGTCGAAGGGCGGCTATCGTTCGCAAAGCGCCCTTCGACGGACGCACCCGCTTCGCGGATGTTGCTCATGGCTACGCTATCATCGGAGGGGAAGAAATGACAGCGCCAACACTCACGACCGAACGCCTTTCCATCGAACCCATGACGCTTGCGCATTGGGAAGATTATGCTTCGGCGTGGGCTGACCCGCGCATGACGGCGTTTATTGGCGGCGAGCCCCGCAGCCGCAATACAAGCTGGATGAAAATGCTTCAGGGTATCGGCATGTGGTCGCTGTTTGGCTATGGCTATTGGGCCTTTGTCGAACGCGAGAGCGGGCGTTTTGTCGGCAATGGCGGGCTTGCGCAACTTGAACGCGGCATCAGCGATCTTGACGGCTTTCCCGAAGCTGGCTGGGCGTTTACGCCTGATGCCTGGGGAAAGGGTTACGCGACCGAGGCGATGACCGCGATATTTGGTTGGGCAGACGCGACGAACTTGGGCGAAATCCGCTGCATCATCGACCGCGGCAACGCCGCTTCGCATAATGTCGCCGCGAAGCTTGGCTTCACCAAATTTGCCGAGTCACATGATGTCATCGGTGACCTGTTCGTTTACCGCCGTGAGCCGCGCCAAAGCGCGCGATAAGCTGTGTATAACGCTGTCCGCTCGCTTGCCGATGCGCAGTCCAGCGTCTAAACGCAATATATGACCAGCCCTGTACGCATTGCGCCATCGATTTTGTCCGCCGACTTTGCCCGATTGGGAGAAGAAGTGCGGGCCATTGATGCCGCTGGATGTGACTGGATTCATGTCGATGTCATGGACGGACATTTTGTCCCCAACATCACCATCGGCCCTGCTGTCGTAAAGGCACTTCGCCCACACAGTGCAAAGCCGTTCGATGTGCATTTGATGATTTCGCCCGTCGACCAATATGTGCAGGATTTTGCAGAGGCCGGCGCGGATATCATTTCATTCCATCCCGAAGCCGGGCCGCACCCCCATCGCACTGTGCAGCTGATCAAGTCGCTGGGTAAAATGGCGGGTATCGTGCTTAATCCGCACACGCCGGCCAAAATGCTGGATTATCTTATCGACGAGGTCGACCTTGTGCTGGTGATGAGCGTGAACCCCGGTTTTGGCGGACAAAGCTTTATTTCAAGCCAGCTGCGCAAAATTGAAGCCATTCGCAAGATGATCGACAAAACAGGCCGCGATATCCGGTTGGAAGTGGATGGCGGTATCACAACGCAAACGGCGCCACTGGCGATTTCGGCCGGGGCCGACACGTTGGTGGCTGGAACCGCGACCTTCAAGGGTGGCGCGGGCCAATATGCGGCCAACATTCTGGCGCTGAGGGGTGAATGACCGACGGCGATGAAGACGACAAAGGGCAACGGCAAACGGCGTTGATCGTCAGGCCCCAAGGCGCGGGCCAAACTCTTCTCGAGCGGCTTTCTCTCGAATTTTACAAGTTAACATGGCGCACGCCGCTGCATAGCGGCAGGCTCACGGGCAAGGTCCCCATGCGCTTGCTCGCGGTGCCGAACGATCCCCTAAAAGGCGATGCCGGGCGCGGGCAGGCGCTGCGCATGGGCAAATTCCATTATCAGGGTTTTGAACAGGCGTTCGACGGGTTGGATTATGACAAGCTCGCGCTTCAGCCGTCGCTGACCGACTATATTCACAGATTTGATTGGCTGCGTGATTTGTCCGCGGCGACCAATCGCGGCGAAGGTGCACCGGTCGCAGCGCAAATTGCCGATGCATGGTTGCTGGCCAATGGCATGAAAACGCGTGAGCCGGCATGGCGCGTCGACAATTGTGCATGGCGCTTGATGAACATGGCAGCGGGATCGCCGTTCCTGCTCAGCAGTGCGGACCCCATTTACCGTGCGCGCGTCATCAATCATTTCGCCCGGGTTGCGCGCCATCTCGATCAAACAGCCCCGCGTGCACAAAGTCATTTCGGCAAGACTGTGGGCTGGGCAGGCGTCGTCGCGGCATCGCTTTTGTTGCCAGAGGGCAAGGTGCGCCGCGCCGTTGGCGAGAGCGGCTTGGCTGAATCGCTGCGGGTGACCATTTTCCCCGACGGCGGCGTGGTGTCGCGCTCACCTGTTCAGCTTATGGAATTGATCGGCCTGCTCAGCCTGCTCAAGCAATGCTATGCGGCGCGCAGCGAGACGGTGCCTGTGTTTCTGCTCGAAGCGCTCGGGCGGGCCGTGCCAGCGTTGCTTGGCCTGACCCATGCCGATGGCGGGCTTGGCGCGTGGCAAGGATCAGCGCATATCGGTGCGGCGCAAATCGACGCGCTGGTGGCCGCCAGCGAAGTGCGTGCACGACCACATCGGCAAGCGCTCGATTGGGGGTATCAGCGGGTGTCTGCGGGCAAGTCCGTGTTGCTGCTGGATGCAGGTCCTCCGCCACTCGCGCGTCAGTCGGCATCAGGCTGCGCCTCAACACTTGCGTTTGAATTGTCGCACGGTGGGCAGCGCGTGATTGTAAACTGCGGTGGTGCGGCGCTTGTCGGCGCAACGATACCCGCTGCGTTGGCACGCGGGCTTCGGACCACGGCGGCGCATTCGACATTATGCGTGAATGACACAAATTCGACGGCCATCCTGCCCGGCGGCCAGCTGGGCAAAGGTGTTGTCGAAGTGGGGCTCGAACGCCGCGATATTGATCAAGCGACGCGTATTGAGGCAAGCCATGACGGTTACGTCCGGACCTTTGGCTATAGTCACACGCGATTGTTGATCCTGCGCTCCGATGGCATGGATCTGCGCGGAGAAGACACTTTGCTCCCTCAGGGCAACCCAAAAGAAGGCGTGCCGGTGCATGTCCGTTTCCATCTTGGGCCAGAAATCGAAATCGTCGCTTCCGACAGTCCACAAGCGGTGTTTTTGCGGATGGCCAACGGCAGCAATTGGGCATTTATGGCATCTGACGGTCAATTATCTGTGGATGACAGCCTCTGGGTTGACCAAAATGGCCGTCCTCACCCCACCCGCCAACTTGTGATTACCACCGACACTGGTACAGGCGGCCTCACCATCGGCTGGCAGCTCCGCCATTTAGGATAAATTTATGCAAGACGTCGTCATTAAGCGTGCCCTACTGTCCGTTTCGGACAAGGCGGGGCTGGTTGAACTTGGGCATGCTTTGGCCGCGCGCCATGTCGAACTGGTCTCCACCGGTGGTACCGCCAAAACACTGCGTGATGCAGGGCTTCAGGTGAAGGACATTAGCGAGCTTACAGGTTTTCCCGAAATGATGGACGGCCGCGTCAAAACGCTGCATCCCAAAGTGCATGGCGGATTGCTCGCGGTTCGCGACAATGCCGAGCACGCAGCGTCGATGAAGAAACATGACATTGGTGCAATCGACCTTGTGGTCGTGAACCTTTATCCCTTTGCGCAAACCGTGGCGAAGGGTGCCTCGCGCGATGAAATCATCGAGAATATCGACATTGGCGGGCCGTCGATGGTGCGCAGCGCCGCGAAGAACCATGCGTATGTCACGATCCTGACCGACCCATCCGATTATGACAATCTGATCGCAGAGTTGGAAGAAAGCGGCGGCAAAACAAGCTATGACTTCCGCCGCAAATGTGCGGCCAAAGCCTATTCGGCGACCGCAGCATATGACAGCATGATCAGCCAATGGTTCGCTTTTGCCGATCAGCAGCAGCTGTTCCCCGATATGCTTGCCGTGAACGGAAATCGCGAAACCGAATTGCGTTATGGCGAAAACCCGCATCAGCGCGCGGCGCTGTATGTACCTGTCGGTCCGCATGGATCGGGGATTGCCCAAGCCGAACAGGTGCAGGGCAAAGAGCTATCCTATAATAATTATAATGACGCTGATGCGGCGCTTGAACTGGTCAGCGAGTTTCGCGATGGACCGCCTACCGTCGTCATCGTCAAGCATGCCAACCCCTGCGGTGTGGCGTCGGGCGAAACCTTAATCGACGCCTACCGCGCTGCGCTCGAGTGCGACAGCGTATCGGCATTTGGCGGCATTGTCGCGGTTAACCGCCCGCTCGATGGTGCGACAGCGGAAGCCATTACCGAGATTTTCACCGAGGTCGTTGCTGCACCATCGGCGGATGATGCTGCAAAGGCGGTGTTCGCAAAGAAAAAGAATCTGCGGCTTTTGTTGACGGGTGATCTGCCTGATCCAAAGCGCGGCGGCTTGACGATTAAGCCGATCACAGGCGGTCTGCTGGTGCAGTCGCGGGATAACGGCCATGTTGCCGACAGCGATTTCAAGATTGTGACCAAACGTGCACCATCGGTGCAGGAATTGGCCGACTGCCGCTTTGCCTGGACCGTGGCCAAGCATGTAAAGTCGAACGCCATTGTCTATGCCAAGGATGGCGCAACCGCGGGTATTGGTGCAGGCCAAATGAACCGACG
>JBEEIJ010000106.1:0-3097 GCA_041169905.1 Pseudomonadota bacterium
GAGGGCAACAGTTTCGGGCAACGCGCGATCAATTTCACGACCTATTCCAGCTGGCATCAGCAGCTTGCGGGCATGGCGCAAAATCTACCGTTTCGCACCAAGGCGGATTTTGAAAGCTACAATGCGCGGCTCGCCCAATATGCGCGCGTGAATGACGAAAATATCGCGGTGGCCAATGTCGCGATCAAGGGCAAATATACCCAGCCATGCGTCACCCTAAAGGGCTTTGAAGGAACAATCAGCGGGCTGATTACGACCGACGTGAATACATCGCGCTTCTACGAACCTTATGCGAAAAAGCGGCCCGCGGGCGTTTCCGAAGCGGACTTTGCAAGCCTGGCCAAAGCGGCGGAAACCACGATCCGCACGGTCATTCACCCCGCGCTGAACAAGCAGCTCGCTTGGTATACCGCTAGCTACAAGCCAGCGTGCGCCACAGCACCCGGCGTGTCTGCGCAGCCGGGCGGTGCCAAATATTATGCGTTCCGCGTTCGTGAAGAAACAACGACGTCCCTGACCGCAGAGCAAATCCACCAAATCGGCCTGAACGAAGTGGCCCGCATCCGCGCCGAGATGGTCGAGGTCGCATCACAGGCGGGATATCCAAGCCGCGAGGCGTTTATCCAACATTTGCGGACCGACCCGCAATATTACGCCAAGACACCCGAAGAGCTGATGGAGAAGGTCGCGCGGGTGACCAAGATCATCGATGGCAAGATGCCCAGCCTGTTCGGCCGCCTGCCCCGCCTGCCTTATGGCATAAAGGAAATTCCGGCAGAAACCGCCGAAGGCACGACGACGGCTTATTATAATCAGGGTTCGCCCGAAATCGGCATTTCCGGAACCTATTTCGTCAACACGTCGAAATTGAACCAGCGCCCGTTCTGGGAAATTCCGGCCTTGTCGGTGCATGAGGGCGTCCCCGGGCATCACCACCAAATCGCGTTGCAGCAAGAACTGCCCTTGTCGGACTTCCGCAAATATGGCGCATTCTTCACCGCCTTTACCGAAGGCTGGGGCCTCTATTCCGAACGGTTGGGCATCGAAATGGGCCTATATGATACGCCGGCCAAAGACATGGGACGGCTGTCTTATGAAATGTGGCGCGCATGCCGCTTGGTCGTCGACACCGGCATTCATGCCAAGGGTTGGAGCAAGCAGCAGGCGATCGATTTCATGACCGACAACAGCGCGCTGTCGGCCGCCAATATCGAAGCCGAGGTCAACCGCTACATCAGCTGGCCGGGCCAAGCACTGGCGTATAAATTGGGCGAGCTGAAAATCCGTGAATTGCGGGCTATGGCGACCAAAGAGCTTGGGCCGAAATTCAACCTTGCGGCGTTCCATGACGCGGTATTGGGCCAAGGCTCCGTCCCGCTCGATGTATTGGAGCAGCAGATTAAAGATTGGGTCGCCGCGGAAAAAGCGAAGGGCTAAGCCCTATTATTTCGGCTCAGGGAGCGGCTCTGCGTCGGCAGATGCCGCTTCCTTGGCATCCAGTTCCGCCTGCAACTTCGCCTCGCGTTCGGCGCGGCCTTTTTCAAATTCGGCGACGCGTGCTTCGACTTCGGCAGCCTCTGCATCAATGCCCGCCATGCGCTTGGCCCGTTCGGCGGCGATCAGGCGGCCAAAGACAATGCCGGGGTCTTGCGCTTTTTCGGCATAGGCGCGGTCAATTTCTTTCAGCCCACATCCGGTAAAGCCACCAGCCCCCGATGCCGAGCAGCTCATCGTGCCGCTGGCGCCCACATATTCGTATGATTTAATCCGTTCGGACATCGCCTGATTGCGCGGGTCATTGGGGTCGCCGCGCAAGGACGACGGAATGCGGTACCGGTCCGCCTCCCCCATCCGTGCGCAGACGACGATTTCGGCGCCTTGGCTTTCGGGACATGTGTCGTCGCCATAGATGATCAACTGGTTGATCTTCTCGTCACCCGGCTGCGAAGCAGGGGCATTTTGTGCCGATGCTTGCACCGACAGCATGAGTGCCAAAGCGGCGACGGAAATATGGGCCATTGCGTTCACGGGATATTCTCCAAAAATCTATGCTCTGGCTTGAACGTCGCAGGCTGAATGCGCGATGAAGCTCAAATATGTTTCGACACGGCAATCGCGGTGCGGCAACCCAATCGGACCAGCGCGCTCATGACCGGATAGGCCAGTGCGCGCTCTGCGCCTTCGGCCAGCGCGGTGGCTTTATGTTCCAGCTCATCCGCCTGAAAATCGGCAATCATCGCCGACAATTCGGGGTCACTGTCCCCGATTTCTGCGAGCTGCTCGCTATAATGGCGGTCAATTTCGGTTTCGATCGCCACGGTGCAGGCCATTGCCGCCTCCGGGCTGATCGCAGCAGATACCGCGCCAAGGGCAAAACCGGCGGCGTTCCAAATCGGGTATAAAGCGGTTGGACGCACGCCGCGTTCGGCCATCATCTTGTCAAAGGCGCTCAGATGGCGTTCCTCCTGCTCGGCCATATGCGCAATGCTGCGCGCGGCCGGCGTCCGGTCGCCCATCACCGCAAGCTGGCCTGCGTAAATGCGTTTCGCGCCAAATTCGCCCGCTTGATTCACGCGAATCATCCGGTCAATTGCCGCCTTACGCTGCGGTGTGGTTTTTAAGGTTTCTGGTTGCGCCATGTCATACCCAAGATGGCCACTGCACCGCCCAACGACAAGAGGAAATTATAGCCCGCAAGCGAAATGCCGAACAAAGTCCATGGTGCCACGTCACAGCGGACCAATGGCGCGTTCATGATCGATTTGAGCAAATCATCCCCGCTGCCCGAAATCGTCGCGGTGCAGGCGGTCAGCCCTTCCCACCAGCCATATTCGACGCCAGCATGAAAGCCCGCGATGCCGCCGCTGGTCGCAATCGCCAATGCCGCCAGCGCCACCAATGTTTTGCGAAAGGCAAGGTTGCCGACGCCAAAGGCAATGGCCGCAATCGCGACCGCGGCGAAATGCGGATAACGCTGCCACCAGCACATTTCGCACGGGAAAAGCCCGCCAATATATTGCGAGCCATATGCACCCCCGAGCAATGCTGCCGGTAACAGGAATGCGAGCCAATGGGCCTTGTCAAATTTCGATGTCAT
>JBEEIJ010000107.1:0-3534 GCA_041169905.1 Pseudomonadota bacterium
CCATCAGGATGAGATGCTGAAGTTGAGGATGTGCGGCAATCTCCTCCAGCACAAACTCCTCCAGCCAGCGGGCGTTGAGATAGGTCAGGCTTTCGTCGATGCGAATGGTCAGGATGCGCGGGTCGGTGAACACCTTGTGGCGTTTCACATTTCGGAAATGCTCTGTCTCGGGAACACGCCCCACAATGGCGGCATGTGGCCGCGAGGCGCGCCAGAGGAACAAGGCGAGGCTGAGGCCCACGCCGGCCATCACGCCAGGTTCAACGCCAATTAATAGGGTGACCATTATCGTCGCTGCCATCGCGGCGAAATCCGCTTTGGAATAATGCCAGATCGCACGCGGCGTTTTAAAATCGACGAGGCTCAAAACCGCAACGATGATCGTACCTGCCAATGTTGCGATGGGAAGCGACGCGAGTAATGGCGTAAGGAACAGGGCCGCCAGCAATATGCCAACCGCCGTAAACGCGCCTGCGGCCGGGGTCTCTGCGCCCGCATCAAAGTTGACGACCGAGCGGGCAAATCCGCCCGTGACTGGATAGCCGCCCGAAAAAGCCGCGGCGACATTGGCTGCGCCCAGGCCAATCAGTTCCTGATCCGGAACAATGCGTTGCCGCTTTTTCGCTGCGAGCGTTTGCGCGACAGAGACCGATTCCACAAACCCAATGATGCTGAGCAATAAGGCGGGAACGGCCAGTCGCTGCCATAGTTCCGCATCGAACAAAGGAACGGTGAAGGGCGGCAAGCTCTGCGGGATGTCGCCGACCACCTTCACCCCTTTGGCTTCAAGATCGAAGGTAATGACGACCAAAATCGACAGTGCGACCGCAACGATGGGGCCGGCTTTGGCAACCAAATCAGCGGGCCGCGCCGCCAGCCCGAAACCGACGAGCATGGGTTTCAAACCTTTGCGCACCCAGAATAGAAATCCGGTCGCAATCACGCCAATCGCAAGGGTGTAAGGATTGGTATCCTTTGCATTTTCGATCAATGTTGTGACCAGCTCGGGCAATGCCTCACCCGACGCCTTAATGCCCAGCAGCGACTTGAGTTGGCTCGTTGCAATGATGATACCGCTCGCGGTGATAAACCCCGACACCACAGGGTGCGATAACAGGTTCGCGAGAAAACCCAGACGCAACACGCCCATCACAATCAGGATCAGCCCGGACAGCAACGCGAGGACAAGTGTGGCGGCAATAAATTCGGCGCTACCCGGTGCAGCAACGGCGCTCGCTGCCGTCAAAGTCATCAGCGAAATCACCGCTACGGGGCCAACGGCGAGTGCGCGGCTCGTCCCGAACAGGGCATATGCAATGATGGGAATAATAGATGCGTATAGCCCGATTTCCGGTGGCAAGCCCGCCAACATGGCATAAGCCAGGCTTTGCGGGATGAGCATGATTGTGACGATTGCGGCGGCGACCAAATCATTGGTCAACGTCACGCCGCCATAGCCGCGTCCCCATTCCAATATCGGCAAATAGCGCGCCAATTTCATATCGGTTACGCCGCGCCGATTTTGTGGGGTTTGACCATCCATTCATGCCCTTTGAGCATGCCATGCCAGTAAATCGGCGGAAGGATGGTATCCTTTAACAACCATGACAGGCGCGATGGACGCGTGCCGTCAATCAGCCAATTCGGGAAGCTGGGCAGCAATTTTCCGCCATAGCCGAATTCGGCGAGCACAATCTTGCCGCGCTCGACCGTTAACGGGCAACTGCCATAGCCGTCATAATCGGCGACAGGTGGCTTGCCCTCAAGAGCAGCCAATACGTTCACAGCGACCACTGGCGCTTGCTTGCGGGCCGCCGCCATTGTTTTGGCGTTTGACGCTGAGCAAGCATCGCCCAAGGCGAAGACATTTGCATAACGCAGATGCTGCAATGTCGCTTCATTGACCTCGATAAAGCCACTTGCGGCAGCCAGCGGACTGTTGCGCGCGAAATCCGGTGCGACTTGCGGCGGAACGACATGGATCATGTCGAATTTTTCTTCGACCCGCGTGACGATGTCCCCGCGTTTTTGTTCAAATGTCGCAATTTTGGCAGGGCCATCGATCGCAACCAGCTTCGATTCAAAATTTAGATGCGCGTCATAGCGTTCAATATATTCCATCAATGCCGGCACATAAGCGGCAACCCCGAACAGCACTGCGCCGCTGTTGTGGAATTGCACATCAATGTCTTTTAACACCCCGGCACGCTCCCACGCGCTGCACGACAGATACATTGATTTTTGCGGTGCGCCTGCACATTTGATCGGCATTGGCGGCTGCGTGAACAGCGCGCGACCTTGCTTAAAATCCTTCACAAGGCGGTTGGTATAAGGGGCAAGGTCGTAACGATAGTTTGACGTTACGCCATTTTGACCGAGCGTTTCGGTCAAGCCATCGATGGCTTCCCAATCCAGCTGAATCCCGGGGCATGCCACCAGCACACGATAGGCAACCGAACTGCCATCGGCGAGGAGCACTTTATTGTCCTCAGGCGCAAAGCCAGAGGCGGCTTTCTTAATCCAGTCAACCGCTTTGGGCATGACTGATTTTTCGGTGCGCTTGGTGAATTCAGCCGAGAACACGCCCGCCCCAACCATAGTCCAGCCGGGTTGATAATAATGATCTTCCGACGGCTCAATAACGGCAATCGATAGCTTCCGATTGCGTTTGAGGAGGCTGGAGGCCGTGGCGATTCCGGCACTGCCGCCGCCCACGATAACCACATCATAGATTTTGGCGGAGGCTGGCGTTGCATCCTGCGCTTTTGTCGCCATTTCCCAAAGTTTGCTGGAACGCGCGCCGGAGCGGCAATAGGCAAGAATGGGGGATGGCATTTGGGAAAGGGCCACTTTCATCTTGGCGGCATCATCGTCCGTAACTGCGCCTGACACGGCTGGAACATATGTGAATGACAGGCCAAGCGCTTCTGCTTCTTTCTGGATAGCGGCGGCGGATGGTTGCCCCGCCTCTTCGCCATCTGGCCGGTTGCAGATGACCGATTTAAAACCCTGCGCGGCGGCGTGATGCACATCTTCTGCCGTCAATTGCGCTGAGACAGAAAAGTTTGGCGTGATGGATTTGAACGTCATTTAGGCCCCCGCCTGTTTTGTTTTTTTAGATGAAAAAGGTACGAAGCGTTGCACGGCCATGCCGACAAACATCGCAACGACAAATGGCGCAACATCGCCCGGCGCAATCGCCACGTCAGCAAGCGCAGGACCGGGGCAAAGGCCGGCAATGCCCCAGCCCATTCCAAACAATATGGCCCCAAAAGCGAGCGGGCGATCCAGCGTGGCCGTGCCGGGCAAATCAAAGGCTGGCGCGGCAAGCGGCGCCGACAGTCGCGATTTAATGACCCAAGCCACTGCCATTGGCAGCATGGCGCCACCCATGACGAAAGCAAGCGTCGGGTCCCATTGACCAAATAGATCCAGAAACGCCTGAACACGCGTAGGATCTGACATCCCCGAATAAGCAAGCCCCGCCCCGAACAGCAGGCCAGAGAGCAATGCGATAAGCGCCCGGGTCATAGC
>JBEEIJ010000108.1:0-12528 GCA_041169905.1 Pseudomonadota bacterium
CGTTTTCCGTGCTAGGTTGAACCTAGGCACGACCATTTTCATCACGAAGCTTCATCCGTGCGGGAATGCCAAAAGAAAAGGCCCGGACAAGCCGGGCCTCTTTCTTCAATATATGTGCGCAATATTAGCGGTCGTAATCGCGCTGCATGCCTGCGCCGCGTGCGGGAGCAGCGGCCGTGAGGCGAAGTGCTTCTGCCGAAAGGCTGATCGAACCGACGGCATCGGCTTCTTCATCTTCATCCACTTGAACCTTCTGCAACGATTGCACGAGGCCTTCTTTCAGCTGGTCTGGACGAATCGTTTCTTCAGCGATTTCGCGCAAAGCCACAACGGGGTTTTTATCGCGATCGCGATCGACAGTCAGTTCAGCACCACCAGAGATTTCACGCGCGCGTTCTGCGGCGAGTAATACGAGGTCAAACCGGTTGGTGACCTTGTCGATGCAATCTTCAACAGTAACGCGTGCCATCTTGGCTCCTGATTCTTCGGAATTTCGGGAAGTTGCACGCGCCTAAAGACAACCAGCCAAAATGTCAATGAAAAGGGCAGGCAGCTTGCCGTAGCGTACGCAAAGCGGTAAACTGGGCTATGGCAACGCAATCAGGCACCCCGGGGTTTCCCGGAAAGCAGTTTCAAGTTGCTGGCCATCAGCTCCATCTGGTGCATGCCCCGAACGACAGGCTTGAAGCGGTGTTGCGCCTGATCGCGGTGGCGGAACGCTCCATCCAGATGTTTTTCTATATGTTCGCCGACGATTCGGTTGGACGCGATGTGCGGACGGCGTTGGTCGAGGCGGCAAAGCGCGGTGTGCAGGTACAGCTGATCATCGATAGCTTTGGCTCTGCCGCGATTAGCGACCGTTTCTTTGACGAAATGACCGATGCGGGCGGACGATATCATTGTTTTAGCACCCGCAAGGGCTTGGGCTATATCATCCGCAACCATCAGAAAATCCTCATCGCCGATGGCACGCACGCCTTGGTGGGCGGATTTAACATCACCGATCAATATTTCGGGCGATCCGGCGATGCGGATTGGGAAGATTTGGGCATCATTATAACCGGTCCGGAAGTGCCGCGGCTGGCGCGCTATTTCGACGAAATGGCCGGTGCATCGGTGGGCGGAAAGGTGCGTTATCGTAAAATCCGTTCGATTATCCGGCAATGGCGACCGGGCATCGGCGAAATCCAATGGCTGTTGGGCGGACCGACAAACCGGATCTCGCCATGGGCGCTCACGTTCAAACGGTCTTTGCAGGTCGGAAAAAGGTTTGACATTGTGTCGGCCTATTTTTCCCCGTCGCAAACGATATTGCGCCGATTGGCGAAGGTATCGAAACGGAACAAGGGGTCGCGCCTTGTCATGGCGGGTAAAACTGACAATGGGGCCACCATCCCGGCGGCACGTTTGCTCTACCGTTACCTGCTGCGGCGTCGCACGAAGATTTACGAATTCCAGCCGCGCCGCCTGCACATGAAGCTGATGGTCATTGATGATGCGGTGTACATTGGCTCAGCCAATCTCGACGTCCGCAGCATGTTCATCAATCTTGAGATCATGGTCCGGATCAAGGATGAGGCGCTGGCGCTATATATGCGCACGTTGATCGATGGGCTGGTTGCCCAATCTGAAGAGCAAACGCCTGTCTTGTTAAAAGCGCGCGACAATCTATGGAGCCGGTTCAAGGCTGCAATTGCATATTTTCTGGTGAATTCGGTGGACTATAGCATTGGGCGGCGGATCAAGTTCGGCTTGCTGCGCAACCGGTAAACATTCTTTCCGGCCCCAGAATTGGGCTCCGCTTATGCAAGCCCATTCATCGATAATCTGTTCCGCCGCGCTTGCATTGTCGGACATATCGGTCCTATTGCCGTGTTCATGGCAAAGCTTCCCATAGGAACAATCTCAGTGATTTTCGTGGCGCAGCGGACCGATGCTGACGCTGTGGGCTATGCAGACGCGGCCGCGATGATGGAGACGCTGGCTGCGCAACAAAAGGGGTATATCGCCATGGATTCAGTGCGGGGGTCAGACGGGCTTGGCATAACCGTCAGCTATTGGACTGATGAAGCCAGCGCAAAAGCATGGCGCGACCACCCCGAACACATGGCTGTGCGTGATGCGGGACGCGATCTTTGGTACAGCGATTACAGCCTGCATGTCGCAGAAGTCACGCGCAGCTATGATTGGGAAAAACCATGAGTGCAGTTCAGGCGATACCCAACAGCCGCGTCGTCGTGCTTTTCCTCGTCATGCTCGTGGCCGCCGCAGGCAATACGGCGATGCAGTCGGCATTGCCTGCCATCGCAAGCGAGCTGGATATGCCCGACGTGTTGGTCAGCCTCGCGTTTAGCTGGTCTGCACTTTTATGGGTCATCACCGCGCCCAAATGGGCGCGCTTGTCCGACCGTCGGGGCCGCAAGCAATTGATGAGTATCGGCATCATTGGCTTTATCTCATCGATGGGCCTTTGCGGATTGGTCTTGTGGCTTGGGCTTGCCGGCCTGATCGGCCCAATCGTTACATTCATACTCTTTGCGATCTTCCGCAGCCTGTATGGCGGCTTTGGTTCTGCGGCCCCGCCCGCCGTTCAAGCCTATGTCGCCGCACGAACCGAACGCGCCGAGCGGACGAAGGCATTGTCGATGCTTGCGTCATCGTTCGGCGTTGGCACCGTCATAGGCCCGGCGACCGCGCATTATTTGTTGTTCCCGCCCTTTGGCCTTGCCGGACCGTTGATCATGTTTGCGATATTTGGCGTCGCTGTCCTGATCGCTTTGCATATGCAGTTGCCGAACGACACGCCACGCTTTGCCGCGCGTGGCTCGGTTGCAGCCTACCCCAACGCTGCGTCGATGAACGCACTTGATACTGAAGACGTCGATGGCGAAGCACTGGGCTCCTTGCCCGATGAAGAAGTTCGCTTGCCATGGCGCGATGAAAGAATGGCGTCGTGGCTTATTGCTGGCCTCATTGGCGGGCACGCACAGGCAATCATCCTTGGCGTCGTCGGCTTCCTCGTCCGCGATCGCCTTGGGCTGCACGATCGCCCTTGGGAAGCGGTGCAGGCGAGTGGCTCAGTCATGCTCATTGGTGCAATGGCGACGTTATTGGCGCAATGGGGCCTCATCCCGATCCTGTCCCTCGCCGCGCGCAGTTCAGTGCTTTGGGGTTCGATACTGGCGCTGATTGGCACCATATTAACCGGCGTTAGCCACGATTTTTACGGCATCAGCACAGGGTTTGCGATTGCGTCTTTGGGCTTTGGGTTGTTCCGGCCGGGATTTACCGCAGGTGCCTCATTGGCTGTCAGGCGGCACGAGCAAGGCGATGTCGCCGGTAAAATCGCATCGATAAATGGCGCCGCCTATATTTTCGCACCCGCAATCGGCGTCGCCCTGTTGAACTGGTGGGAGCCAGCAACATTCATTCTCGTCTCTGCCTCATTGGTCTTTCTGATCATTTGGGGCAGGCGGGCATTGATTGTTCCCGACGAAGCATAGCGCGCATGCCGCACCATCATTAAGTCACCGCGTTAAATGTCGTTTCGAAAATTGCGGCGAACGGACACAGGTTTTACGCAAAAAAAAGGGCCGACCGGAGTCGACCCTGAAAAAGTCTTTAGGAGAGGATGCCTATAAGGCTTGTTCGCTATCGCGATATTATATTTTTTGTGCAAGTGCGAACAGTGCAATAGCAGTTGCATATCCTGCAACTGCTATTTATAGGATTAACCTGAATTCTGCGACATTCGTACGATCGCAGAATCAAATCATTTTTGTTGCGGTGCGGCAAAAAAGGAGATGATATGCGCAGATTGCCCCCATTACGGTCATTGGAAGCTTTTTTGCGCGTCGCCAAATTGGGTTCGGCCAAAGCCGCGGCCAGTGAACTGGCGCTGTCACCTCCCGCCTTAAGCCGCCGCATTAAAGCGCTGGAAGACTTTATCGGCAAATCACTGTTCGACCGCCGCGCTCAAGCCATGGTCATTAACGCCGATGGCGAAACATTGCTGGCGGCTGTCGAACCGGCGATGGATGCGATGGCCGAAGCGGTTGAAGAGCTTGCTGGACGTGGCGGCGAATATCGCCTGCGCCTCGGCTTGCTTCCGCTTTTCGGTTCACAGCGCCTTATCCCGCGCCTCCCCGAATTGCGGAAAGCTTTTCCGAAATTGCATATCGACGTTGATACCTCTGGCCATGCAGAAAATCTGTTGGGCGACGTGATTGATGCCGCGATTATTATCGCTGCCGAGGTTGACCCAAAACTCTACAGCGTCCGTCTCGACCGCAACCTTGTCTATGCGATCGCTTCGGAACAGTGGGCCAAGGAGTATAATGTGCAAAAGCCGGAAGATCTGGCCAACCATACGGTCATGGTCCACAGCGATATGCCCATGATATTCGATGCCTGGCGTCAGGCGATGGGCGTGCCCCGTTTAAAGCCGGCAGCAATCGATAGCCTAGACAGCGGCCCGCTGATGCTTGAAGCCGCCGCCAATGGACTGGGCGTCGCGATCATGCACGGCAGCCATTTTTCGGATGCGCGCGATCCACGCCTAACGCGTCTTTTCGATACAGAGGTTGAAAGCCCCTACAGCTACTGGTTCGTGTGTCGCCCGCGCGCGCTGAAGCAGCGCGCCGTCAAGATTTTCCACGACTGGTTGTTAAAGGCCGGCGTATAAAATCAATAGCGCGAACACTTGACCCGTCGCCCGCTCGCCGTCATTGCAGTGAGATGACTGACGACGTTGCTGAACTGAATTTCGAACAGGCGCTGCGCGCGCTTGAGGATATCGTCCACAAGCTGGAAAGCGGTGAAGCGCCGCTTGATGAATCCATTGCACTTTATGAACGCGGCAACACGCTGCGGGCGTTGTGCCAGCAACGGCTTGATATGGCGAAGGCCCGGATTGAAGCGATTACGCTTGGCCCTGACGGTGCGCCAACGGGCACCACATCGTTCGACGCTGGATGAATGTGATGTCGAAGCTATCGACATCTTCGCTGCTTCAAGATGCGCTGAGCAATATTGCGACAGATGTTGACCAAGAATTCGACACGCTGCTGACATTACCCGGGGACGCACGCGACCGTTTATATGCCGCCATGCGGCACGCCACGATTGGCGGCGGCAAGCGCCTTCGCCCGTTGCTGGTAACGGCCACCGCAGCCTTGTTCAATGTCGATCGCAAAACGGCTTTGCGCGTGGGTACGGCGGTTGAGGCCATTCACGTTTATTCGCTGGTGCATGACGACCTGCCCTGCATGGACGATGATGATTTGCGCCGTGGCAAGCCCACCGTGCATCGGGCGTTTGACGAAGCAACAGCGGTTTTGGCGGGTGACTCGCTGCATGCGCTCGCTTTTGAAATCTTGGCCAATCCAAATACCCATAGCGACCCATTTGTGCGCGGCGAGCTGGTGTCGACGCTGGCGCTGGCCAGTGGCCCTGAAGGCATGGCTGGTGGCCAGATGATGGACATTGAGGCGGAGAACGCATCGTTCGATTTGCAAACAGTGATGCGCCTGCAGGCGTTGAAAACCGGCGCGCTTATTGCAGCAAGCGTAGAAATGGGCGCCATTTTGGGCCATATCCCACCCGAAGGCCGCACGCATTTGCGGGGCTATGCCCGCGACATTGGCCTTGCCTTTCAAATTGCCGATGACATTTTGGATGTCGAGGGCGACCCCGAACTGGCCGGCAAGGCACTTCAGAAAGACGCCGATGCAGGCAAAGGCACATTTGTGTCGCTGATGGGGCTTGATCGCGCCAAGCAACAGGCGGAAATGTTGGTCCAGCAAGCCAATGATTATCTATCGAGCTATGGCGCAGAGGCGGATTTGTTGCGCGCTATTGCAAATTATATCACGGAAAGAGATCGCTAATGACCCACCGGATTGGCGTATATCCCGGAACTTTTGACCCCATCACCCTGGGCCATATGGACATCATCCGGCGCGGCGCAAAGCTTGTCGACGAACTCATCATTGGCGTGACCACCAACGCATCAAAATCGCCGATGTTCGCGGATGAAGAGCGTATCGCGATGGTCGAGCGCGAAGTTGCGACAATCGGCGCAGATCATATCCGCGTCGTCGGGTTCAATTCACTGCTGATGGACTTTGCCGAAGCACATGGCGCAAGCACGGTCATTCGCGGTATTCGCGGCGTCACCGATTTCGAATATGAATATCAACTCACGGGCATGAACCGCCAGCTGAATGATCGCGTAGAAACGCTATTCCTGATGGCCGATGTCGCGCTTCAGCCCATCGCGTCACGATTGGTGAAGGAAATCGCCATTTATGGTGGCGAAATTGGCAAGTTTGTGACGCCTACGATCCGCGACGAAGTTGTCGCGCGCGTTCAATTATTGGGCGGGAAGGCAAGCTAACTAAGCGCCTGCGCGTTACATCGCCTTACGCCGCTTGCGTTCCTTAGGCGCCGGCAGCTCAAGATATTCCTCCGGCACATATATCGCATAAGTTGCCAAGCGGATCTCGTGCACGAATTGAAACAGGCAAGCCGACAACAGCGCCAATGCCAGCATGAATACAGCCACAGCGATCCATGCTGCGGAAATATTGGTGAGGCCCATGACGAACAAAACAACGATCATGATGCACACCGAAATCGCGGATAACACCGCGCACAAGATCGATCGTCCCACCACACGCATGCGCTTTTCAATGATGCGCAGTTCGGTGACGACCCGTTGATGCGCTTTCCCGTCGGTCTCCGCATATTGCCGCTGCAGGTCGCGTGACCGGTCCACAATGCGCGACAGTCGGCCCGTGAGGACATTGAGCAGGCTGCCCACCGCAACCAACAAAAAGGCCGGGGTCAGTGCCGTCTGCAGAACGGAAATGACCGCCGCCAGATCTGGGCCAAATTTACCGTCCATGTTGCAATTCCGCCGCCAATGTCCGCAAATCGGTTTTCAGTAACTTGCCGATATGGCTGCGCGGCATTTCGTCGATGGGATATAGCACCGAAATGCGTTGGGTTTTACCAAGCTGCCCATTCACCCGTTCCAAGATAGCGTCGGGCGTGCTGCTGGCGTCGGGATGCAACCGCACAAAGCCAACCGGGGTTTCGCCCCACGCATCGGACGGCATGCCCACTACAGCAGCCTCAGCCACCTCGGCTTGCGCCTCCAGAAGCTCCTCCAGGTCTTTCGGGTAAATGTTGAACCCGCCCGAGATGATCATATCCTTCGCGCGCCCGACGATGGAGACAAAGCCGTCCTCATCGACGATCCCGATGTCGCCGGTTTTCAGCCAGATATTGCCTTCCTCATCGCGCCATTCCATCTCGCGCGTTTTTTCAGGCTGGTTCTTATAGCCGGACATCATGGTGGGTGACCGGCCGGTCAAAACGCCTTTTGATCCAGCAGGCAGGCGATTGTCGTCGTCATCAAGGACGATCAGTTCATGGCCCGTCACGGGCTGTCCCACGGTGTGCAGCTTGTCGGGGAAATTATGCGCCTGCAACATGCAGACCACGCCGCCCTCGGTCATGCCATAAATTTCAACGAGCCCGCCGGGCCAGCGTTTGACGACATCGGCCTTTAACTCCGCCGGGAATGGCGCGCTGGTGCAAAATTTGATGATGAAATGCGAAAGATCATAATGTGCAAAACCATCATGCGCCATGATCCGCTGATATTGGACGGGCACCAGCATGGTATGCGTCGTCCGGTCCGCCTGCGCATGGTCAAGATAGCCGGTGACATCAAATTTATCCATGATCCGGGCAAATCCACCATGGCACATGGTCGGCAAGAACACAGCGAGCGTCGTGTTTGAATATAAGGGCGTGGAGACCAAGGAACGGGTGTCACGGCTGTAAATGGATTTGAAACCACCTGCCATCTGGTGCCAGCGCATGGCGTGCGAATGGATGATGCCCTTTGGCGTACCTGTCGTTCCGCTCGAATAAATGATGTTGAAAGGGTCAGTTGGTGCAGGTTCGGCTGCTGCAAATGTCGCGCCCTCTTCGGCCATCCAAGCGTCAAGGCTTGGGTGCGGTGCGTCGCCATTATCCAATATGACAAGGCGTACATCGCCCAAGTCTATACCGCCGAGCTCAGCCAGCTTTGCCGCATCGACGAAGAGATGCATCGCCCCTGAGTCGCGCAACATCGCGGACAATTGCGCGGGCGTAGCCGATGTCGTCAGCGGCGCAGCGCAGCCGCCGGCACGCACTGCGGCCAAATAGACCAATGCGTAATTGATGTTGCTCATGCCCAAAATGGCAACCGCCTGACCATGCTGAAGACCATCGCGCTGAAGCTGGGCGGCAATGCGTGACGTCAACTGCGAAACTTGGCTCCACGAAACCGTAGTGAACTTGTCAGCGAGCGCGGGCGCGTCGGGTTTTTCTAAACCCCACGCACCGATAAGTGCGCCAAAATCCCCAAAGCTCTTTTCCAGTTCAGTTTCGATATTCATCACGTTTTGTGCCTATCCCTTAGATGCGCATCTGATGATTTAGCGGGATATCGAAAATTTTCACCGCTTAATTTTTGCCGTTGGCCGCCACCCAAAAGCACAACGGGCCATAGGTGTAAAAGATTGTGGAAAAATAGCCCCTTATTGCCGCTTTCCCTTGGGTATTTCGGCCTTGGGGCCTATAGTCCGCAGATGACAGAACAAACACCGGAAAACTCCGAAAATAACCCGTCTGCGGACAGCGCAGCCAACCCAAATCAGAACGAATATGGTGCCGACAGCATCAAGGTTCTCAAGGGTCTCGACGCGGTTCGCAAGCGGCCGGGAATGTATATCGGCGATACGGATGACGGCAGCGGCCTGCACCACATGGTGTTCGAAGTATCGGACAACGCGATCGACGAAGCGCTCGCCGGACATTGCGATCTGGTGCTGATCGAATTGAACGCCGACGGATCGGTCTCGGTCGAAGATAATGGCCGCGGCATCCCGACGGGCATGCACAAGGAAGAGGGCGTTTCCGCAGCTGAGGTCATCATGACCCAACTGCACGCCGGCGGTAAGTTTGAGAACACATCGGACGACAACGCATACAAGGTATCGGGCGGTTTGCACGGCGTCGGCGTGTCTGTCGTCAACGCTCTGTCTGAATATCTTGAGCTCACCATTTGGCGCGAAGGCAAAGAGCATTGGATGCGCTTTGAACATGGCGACGCCGTTGCGCCGTTGATCGTTCGTGGCGACGCGCCCGTAGTCGATGGCAAACCCAAAAAGGGGACGCGCGTCACTTTCATGGCGTCGACCGAGACGTTCAAAAACGTGCTCGAATTTGATTTTGACAAGCTTGAGCATCGTTATCGCGAACTCGCGTTTCTGAATTCCGGCGTCCGCATCCTGCTGCGGGACAACCGCCATTCGGAGGTCAAAGAACATGACCTGTATTATGAGGGCGGCATTGGCGCGTTCGTTAAATATCTGGACCGCAACAAAACGGCCTTGCTCGTCGATCCGATTGCGATTTCGTCGCACCGTGACGGCATCGGCATTGATGTCGCGCTGGAATGGAACGACAGCTATTACGAAAACGTCTTGTGCTTCACCAACAACATCCCGCAGCGCGATGGCGGCACCCACTTGGCGGCATTCCGCTCGGCATTGACGCGCACGCTGAACAACTACGCCGAAAAATCGGGCGTGTTGAAAAAGGAAAAGGTCACGCTGACCGGCGATGACATGCGCGAAGGCCTGACCGCGATTGTGTCGGTAAAATTGCCCGATCCAAAATTCTCGTCGCAGACCAAAGACAAGTTGGTGTCATCCGAAGTACGCCAGCCGCTGGAAAGCCTGATGGCCGACCGGATGAGCGAGTGGCTTGAAGAAAATCCGGCCCATGCGCGCACCGTGATCCAAAAGGTGATTGACGCTGCCGCCGCCCGCGAAGCCGCACGTAAGGCGCGCGAGGCCAGCCGTAAATCGGTGATGAGCGTTGCATCTCTGCCCGGCAAGCTTGCCGACTGTCAGGAAAAAGATCCCGCCAAATCCGAACTGTTCCTGGTCGAAGGCGACTCCGCAGGTGGTTCGGCAAAGCAAGGTCGCGACCGCCATTATCAGGCGATTTTGCCGCTAAAGGGTAAAATCCTGAACGTCGAACGTGCCCGTTTTGACCGGATGCTTTCGTCCAAGGAAGTTGGCACGCTCATTCAAGCCATGGGCACGGGCATTGGCCGCGAAGACTTCAATATTGAAAAGCTACGCTATCACAAGATTGTGATCATGACCGACGCTGACGTCGATGGGTCGCATATCCGCACATTGTTGCTGACATTCTTCTATCGCCAGATGCCCGAGATTATCGAAAACGGCCATCTCTTCATCGCGCAGCCACCTTTGTACAAGGTCGCCAAGGGACGCAGCGAAATTTACGTTAAGGACGACAAGGCGCTCGACGACCATCTCGCTGAATTGGGGCTTGGCGGCGTTGTGCTTGAAGGTGCTGGCGGACAACGTGCGGGTGCAGATTTGGGCGCATTGGTCGACCATGCACGCCGGATGCGCAGCCTGATGGCATTTGTCCCGCGTCGCTACGACCCCACAATTGTCGAGGCCATGGCGCTAACCGGCGCGCTTGACCCCGAAGCAACCGACCGCGCTGCTGCGGTGGCCAAGGCGGCCGCATGGATGGGCGCGCAGGATGTTGAGGGCAAATGGTCCGGCCGCGTATCCGAAGACGGTGGCTATCATTTCGAACGCCTATGGCGCGGTGTAACCGATCACCACATTATCGACGCAACCTTCCTAATGTCGGCAGAAGCGCGCAAGCTGCACAAGCTCGCCAGCGAAGAAACCGCCAGCTACGAAACCCCTGCCCGATTGGTGAAGGTCACTGCCGCTGCAGCAGCCGATGCCGCCGAAGACATCGAAGCGGACAGCGACGCAGAAGCCGCTGATGCAGTTGGCGACCAAGCCAAGCGCGCAACGACCGCCGTCAGTGTGGGCAATAAAGGCGCGATCACGCGTCCATCGGAATTGCTTGAGGCCATACTCGCCGCAGGGCGAAAGGGCCTATCAATCTCGCGCTACAAGGGTCTTGGCGAAATGAATGCCGAGCAATTGTGGGAAACGACGCTCGACCCCAATCACCGGTCGCTGCTGCGTGTTGAAATTGATCAAGCCGACTTGGCGGACGATATCTTCACCAAGCTGATGGGCGAAGTGGTTGAGCCACGGCGTGATTTCATTGTCGAAAACGCGCTCAACGTCGCCAATCTGGACGTTTGAACGCAAAGCCTGTGCACATTATCGTTTCAACAATTGGAAGCGTGCTACGCTTGCTGTAGCCCGCGCGCCTCGGGGGAATGTTATGCACAAACGTCACTATCTTACGCTCGCCCTCCTCGCCGTGCCGGTTTTGGTGCAGGCGGGCGACAGCCGTGTAGACATCGGCACGGGATTGGCCAGCTATTATGGCGCTGAACTCAGCGGCAATCGCACGGCCAGTGGAGAACTTTTTGATCCAAATGCGATGACGGCGGCGCACCGGACGTTATCTTTTGGCGCGCGGGTGGTGGTCACCAATCTGGCCAATGGTCAGGAAGTTATCGTGCGAGTGAACGACCGCGGACCGTGGAGCAAATCACGCATCATCGACATATCTTATGCCGCGGCCAAACAGATCGGCATGCACCGCAGCGGGACCGCAAAAGTTAAGCTCGAGCGGCTCGATTAACCAAGCGCAGCGCGCTGCCAGTCCGGCAAAGCAATCGTCGCCAAATCTTCCACGCGGCGATACTCCACCGATATATCAAGTTCCGGATAAACGCACCGCTGCCGGCTCTCGTCGGCTTGTGCCAACGGGACCACTACCAGCCGTCGGTTGACCTTCTGCCGCCAGTTCATACGCGCTGTATTCTCCTGCCCGACATAGCATCCCTTGGTGAAGGATACCCCGTTCAGTTCGGCGGCATTGGCCTCAAGCCACAAAGTCTGTTCGCTGCCCAGTTCCTTTACGCCCTCAGTGATGCCCAGCCCAAGCCGATGCGCACGATAGTCGGCACTCACATCGACATCATCGTCGGCGGAGGCACCCAGCCAGCGTGTCCCAAGCTCCGCATGGCGCGGGTCTGTGCTGCCGTCGCTTGTCCAGAACACGCCGCATGCCGGATCAATGGCAATGGCGATTTTCCGGCGCAACCGGTACATCGACAGGCGGCGGACCAATGCGTCTGCTTGCGTGCCTTCGCAATCGATAAGCACATCGTCGCCGTCGGCCCACAGAATGAAATCAAACAGCGCCTTTCCCTGCGGGCTCAGCAGGCCCGCCCATAAGGGCATTTCTGCCGCGCTATCCTGCGTCACCAGCCCCTGCAAAAATTGGCGCGCGTCCTCTCCTGCCTCGGTGGGCGACAGACGGATAACGCTACGGTCAAAAAGACGGGTGTTTGGCATAGGTGACAGATAGGGGGAGAGGCGCTTAAAGGGAAGCCATGACCGACCAGACGATTCTTTCTATCCGCCGCCCTGATGATTGGCACCTCCATTTTCGCGACGGCGCAGCGATGCGCAGCGTGGTGCC
>JBEEIJ010000109.1:0-3404 GCA_041169905.1 Pseudomonadota bacterium
ATTTCGGAGGCCGACCTCGCAGAAGAATCGGGTGTCCGTGGATGCATGGTCATCCGGCCATGGGGTTATGGCATGTGGGAACGCATCCAAAAGCTGATGGATGCCGAAATCAAAGCTGCAGGCGTGGAAAATTGTTATTTCCCGTTGTTCATTCCCTTATCGTTTTTTGAAAAGGAAGCCGACCATGTGGAGGGCTTTGCGAAGGAGATGGCCGTTGTTACGCACCACCGCTTGATTGGTGATGGCAAAGGCAAGCTGATTCCTGATCCCAGTTCCAAGTTGGAAGAGCCGCTTGTCGTGCGTCCTACATCTGAAACGGTGATTGGCGCGGCCATGAGCCGCTGGGTGCAAAGCTGGCGTGATTTGCCGTTGATGGTCAATCAATGGGCCAATGTTGTGCGCTGGGAAATGCGCACACGCATGTTCCTGCGCACCAGTGAGTTTCTATGGCAGGAAGGGCACACGGCCCACGCCGATCGTGCGGATGCGATGCAGGAAACCATGCGCGCGCTTGAAATGTATCGTGCCTTTGCCGAAGGCCCGCTGGCCATGCCAGTCGTGGCGGGCGAAAAGCCAGAGAATGAACGCTTTCCGGGCGCGGTCGCAACATATAGCATCGAAGCGATGATGCAGGACGGTAAAGCGCTGCAGGCTGGTACATCGCATTATCTGGGCACCGGCTTTGCCGAAGCATCGGGCATCAAATATCAGGATAAGGACGGCAGCCAACAATTTGCGCACACCACCAGCTGGGGTGTTTCAACGCGGATGATTGGCGGCGTTATCATGACGCATGGCGATGATGATGGCTTGCGCTGCCCGCCGCAAATTGCCCCGCACCAAATCGTGATTATACCGATGTTGCGGGACAATGACGAAGACGAGGCCGTGTTGGAATATTGCCGCAGCCTGCGCCTCGAATTGCTCGCGCTGAGTGCTTTTGGCGAGCCATTGCGTGTGTTGCTGGATACCAAAGCGGCGAAGGCATCGAACAAGCGTTGGTCTTGGGTCAAGAAGGGCGCGCCAATTATCGTTGAAGTCGGCCCACGCGATGTGGGCGAAGGCAAAGCCGCCGTTTTGCGCCGTGATCGCCTGTATAAGGACGACGGCAAGCTTGCGACGGCATTTACCCCGCGTGGTGAATTTGTCGCGGCGGCCGCTGGCTTGCTTGAGGACATTCAGTCCACCCTATACACAGAAGCAAAAGAACGGCTCGATGCCAACATCCGCCGTGACGTCTCCGACCTTACCGCGCATTTTGCCGGTGACGAGGCCAAATTTGCTGGCTGGGTAGAGGTTCAGTGGGCACGCCCAACCGGCGCTGCACTCGATAAAATCGTTGAACAGTTAAAAGCGCTCAAACTGACGATGCGCAATAGCCCAATTGATGCGGCTGCGGTCGACGGCGCATGCTTTTTTACTGGCGAACCCGCCGTGGAACGGATCCTTATTGGCCGGACTTATTAGGGAATGACCAAAGGTACCCATTTTGAAGGCCTCCCGAGCCGCGAACAGATACTCGCCTTTATCCAATCGTCTAATGACCCTGCGGGAAAGCGAGAGATTGCGCGGGAGTTTGGCTTGCGTGGGAATGAAAAGATCGCGCTGAAGGCGTTGTTGAAAGACATGACCGACGAAGGGCTGATCGACATGGCGCCGGGCCGTGCCTTTCACAAAATGGGTGGCGTGCCAAAAGTCACGGTGCTGAAAATCGTCGCGATTGACGGCAACCAACCTGTTGCCATTCCGGAGCATTGGGAAGCCGAAGGCATTCCGGCGCCCAAAATCCGGGTGATTGAGACCAAGGGCAAGCGCAACAGTGCGTTGGGCATTGGCGACCGCATTTTGGCGCGTACCGAAGAACGCGGCAATGGCTGGGCCGCGCATGTCATGAAGAAACTCGCCAAGGGCAGTGAGCAGATATTGGGTGTTGTCGAGGGCGGCGAAAATGGCCGTTTTTGGCTAAAATCCGTGGACAAGAAATCACGGTTCGACACCCAAATCGGTGATGTTGGCGACGCAAAGGCTGGCGAGCTGGTCCTTGCCGAACTGACCGGAAACGCGCACAAAAAATCGGCGCGGGTAACGCAGGTTCTAGGCGATCCCTTTGCGCCGAAAAGCTTCAGCCTCATTGCCATTCATAAATTCGGCATTCCGTTTGAGATGCCTGAAACCGTCGAGCGTGAGGCCGAGCGTGTACGCGAACTGCCCGTCACCGACGACCACCGCGAAGACCTACGTCATCTGCCGATTATTGCTATCGACCCCCGCGATGCGCGTGATTTCGATGATGCGATTTGGGCAACGCCAAATGCCGACACCGGCGGTTTTGATGCCATCGTCGCGATTGCGGACGTTAGCTATTATGTCCGTCCGGGCAGCGCGCTTGATCATGAGGCGTCGAAGCGCGGGAACAGCGTCTATTTCCCGGACTTGGTCGTGCCCATGTTGCCGCACGCATTGTCATCGGACAAATGCTCGTTGCGGGCAGGGGAAGACCGTGCGGTGCTGGCCTGCCACCTTGCCGTTGGCAAGACGGGCCAAGTGACGTCATGGCGGTTTACGCGCGCGGTGGCGCGGATCGCCGCCAATATTCCCTATCCCGACGCGCAAGCCGCGATTGACGGGACGATGGAAAACCCGTTGCTGGAAACCGCGCTAAAGCCATTATGGGCATGTTGGCGTTTGCTGTCCAAAGCACGTGCCAAGCGTGCACCATTGGAATTGAACTTACCTGAAAAGCGTATCACGCTGGATGCGCAAGGCCGCGTGACTGGCGTTGCCGAACGTGAGCAGCTTGAAGCGCATCGTTTGGTCGAAGATTTCATGATCGCCGCCAATGTTGCGGCCGCCAAAGCGTTAGAGGCGAAGAAGTCATCGCTCATTTACCGCGCCCATGAACCGCCAAGCCGCGAAAAGCTGGTCGCGTTGAAGGAATATCTCAAAACCTTCGACATTGATTTTGCGCTGGGGCAGGTGGTTAAGCCGGAAACCTTCAACGGGATTTTGGCAAAAGTCATCGACGAAGAAATCCGCCCGCAAATTATGGAAGCGGTCCTCCGCAGCCAGACTCAGGCCTATTATGGCCCGACCAATGTCGGGCATTTCGGCCTGTCCTTGGGCAGCTACGCGCACTTTACCTCACCCATTCGCCGTTATGCCGACCTGATCGTGCATCGCGCCTTGGTCAGTGCCTATGGGCTGGAAATGCCCAAGCCGAAGATCAAGGATGTCGAGCCAATTACCGGCCTGACGGAGGCTGCGATTGCACGATTACCCGCGACCGCCGAAGCGATTAGCCGTACCGAACGCCGCGCGATGGAAGCAGAGCGCGAGACCACTGACCGCTACATCGCCGCATATCTATCCGCGCAGGTCGGGCAAGTGGTTCAGGCCCGCATCAC
>JBEEIJ010000110.1:0-3824 GCA_041169905.1 Pseudomonadota bacterium
ACTGGCAGGCGTTTTTGGAATCATTCTGGCGTGATTTTAAGCCAAAGACGGCTGAAGTCATGGAGCAAAAGCCTTCGGAAGTAACCGCTGAGCTCGATATCTTCCTGT
Organism: Pseudomonadota bacterium; assembly: GCA_041169905.1. Taxonomy (GTDB): domain Bacteria; phylum Pseudomonadota; class Alphaproteobacteria; order Sphingomonadales; family Sphingomonadaceae; genus Sphingorhabdus_B. The sequence goes on from JBEEIJ010000110.1 coordinate 109, forward strand.
CGCCGTATCTGTTTCCTGAGCGCGAAGATGGCACGGATCCGCGCCTATGCCCGAAATGCGGTGCGGGCAGGCTTGCGCTTCGTGGCGGCAAATTTGGCGCTTTTGTTGCATGTTCAAATTATCCGGATTGCAAATACACGCGGAAATTCGCGCAGCCCGGTGGCGAGAATGGCGAAGACACAGGCCCTGAAGTGCTTGGCCAACATCCAGAAACACAATTGGAGGTTAGCCGCAAATCTGGCCGTTTTGGTCCCTATTTCGAAATGGGCGAAGGCAAAGAGGCTAAGCGCGCATCGATACCGAAAGATATTCCCGCAGAAGATATCGGCCTTGAATGGGCGGTAAAGCTGCTGTCCTTGCCGCGCACGGTTGGAACCCACCCCGAAAGCGGCGAGCCAATAACGGCCAGCATTGGGCGTTATGGGCCATATCTGGCGCATAATGGTAAATATGCACGGTTGCAGTCCACGACCGAAGTGTTCGAAACGGGCATGAACAGTGCAGTGGCAAAGCTGGCCGAGGCGGCCGCCAATCCGGGTCGCGGGCGCGGTGCTGCACGTGCTCCGCTTAAGGAGCTTGGAAAGCATCCGCGTACAGAGGCTGAGCTCAAGCTGATGGAAGGCCGCTTTGGGCCTTATGTGACTGACGGCACGACCAACGCGACTTTGCCCAAGTCGATTGCACCCGACGAACTCACGTTGGAGGAAGCGGCGCAATTGATCGACGCACGCGCGGCCATGCCATCAAAAACGAAAAAGAAAGCTGCGCCGAAGAAAAAGGCTGCCCCTAAGAAAAAAGCGGCGGCCAAGCCCAAGGCAAAAGCGGCGAAGTAAGCCGCTCAGAAACATGTCATCCCTGCAAAGGCGGGGATGACATCTCTCAGGCCTGTCGGCCTGCGGTTACTCGACCCATTCGAGCCCAATATCGCGATACAAGGTGCGATCCTCGTCCCACTTGGCGTGCACCTTCACATGCAAATATAGATGGACCTTCACGCCCATCAATTTGGCCAATTCGGTGCGGGCAGCTTCGCCAATCGCCTTTATCCGTGCGCCGCCTTTGCCCAGCACGATCGCGCGCTGGGTCGGTCTGGCGACAAGGATTTGCTGGTGAATTTCCAAGGAACCATCTTCGCGTTCGTTATATTTTTCGGTCTCAACGGCGCTGGCATAAGGCAGCTCTTCATGGAGTTGAAGATATAGCTGCTCGCGCGTGATTTCCGACGCGATCAGACGGTCTGTGGCGTCGGAAACCTGATCTTCCGGAAAATGCCATTCGCCCTCGGGCATCGCATCGGCAAGCGCCTGCTTAAATTCGTCAAGGCCATCACCGGTCGCCGCGCTGATATAGTAAATTTGTTCGAAATCGCATTTTTCGGTCAATTTCGTCGTCAGCGACAGCAGCTTTTCCTTGGCAGCAATATCCACCTTGTTCAGCACCAACCACTTGCGTTCAGGGCGGTCCTTGAGGCCTTCCAATATCTTTTCGACCTTTGGACCAGCACCGGCGCGGCCATCGACGATGAGCGCAATCATGTCGGCATCGCCAGCGCCGTCCCACGCGGCGGCAACCATGGCGCGGTCAAAGCGGCGTTGCGCGGCAAATATGCCCGGCGTGTCAACCAATATGATCTGTGTTTCGGCGGCAAGCGCGACGCCAAGCATCCGCGTGCGCGTCGTTTGCGCCTTTGGGCTAACAATCGCGACCTTTTGACCGACCAACGCATTGACCAGCGTGGATTTGCCCGCATTCGGTGCGCCAATAATGGCGACATGACCGCATTTTTTGGTCATGCGTGGACGTCCAAAAATGCGAGCGCAGCCGCTGTCTCAGCAGCCTGTTTGCTTTGCGCTGTCGCGGTGACGGGGTCAAAACCTTTTACGGTGACGGTAATTTCAAATGTCATAGCGTGGGGAGGGCCTTCTTTTTTTGTTATTACATATTCCGGAACCTTGCGGCCATGTGCGGCACACCATTCCTGAAGCGCGGATTTGGGGTGCTTTGGCGCACCATTGGCCGTTTCAATCAACGGACCCCAGAGGCGTTCGATAAGCGCGCGCGCGGCGTCGATACCATGGTCCAAATAAAGAGCACCGATCAGGGCCTCCATGACGTCACCAAGCACATTATCGCTTTGCTGCGCGCCGTCGTCGCGCGCTTGCTTGCCAAGCCGCAGTTGGTCCGGAACCCCGACCTGTCGGGCTATATCCGCACATGTCATGCCCGATACCAAAGCGTTCAATCGGTGCGACAAGCGACCTTCAGCTTCCTCGGCATATCGGTGGTACAGCATATCCGCGATGACCAGCCCCAATATCCGGTCACCCAGAAACTCAAGCCGCTGATAATCAGCCTGTCCGGTGCTGCCATGCGTCAGCGCGCGGTGATATAGCGCCAGATCCAACGGCGGCTTGGGCATTAATGCCTTCAGCCAATTATCCTTATCGCTGTTGGTCAAAACCCTTGTCCAATGCGGTCAGGGCGCGCCGCGGTAAACCATGTCCATGGCAGCAGCCAGTTTGACGAGCCATCGGTGGAAAACACCGAAACCAGCGCGCGCCCGACAAGATTTTCTTGTGGCACGATGCCGATGGCTCCGGGCTTATCGATCGGTTTCCAGCGGCTGTCGGCGCTGCGATCGCGGTTATCACCCATCAGGAACAGGTCCTTTTCACCAACAACAAAGGCTTCGGTGTTGTCGCCTTCCAATCCGTTGGCGAGGTCGAGAATTTCGTAGCTCTTGCCCTCGGGCAAAGTCTCACGAAAACGGGGATATCGGCATTGTGTGCCACCATCCCGGCTGGCCTCTTCCATGTCGGGGCGCCAGCACGGGAAGGGGTTGCGGTCCGCTTCAGCGGTATCGCGCATATTTTGGGTCACCGGGATAACAAGATCGGCAATGCGTTCTTTTTTGACCGCCACACCGTTAATCTCCAAAATGCCATCGCGCATTTGGATGACGTCACCAGGAAGGCCAATCACGCGCTTGATGTAATCCGTGCCGTTCGACATGGGTGCCTTAAACACCACAACATCGCCACGCTTTGGTGCGCTGGCGAATATCCGCCCGGGTATGAGGGGGAGAGAAAATGGCAGGCTATATTTGGAATAGCCATACGGCCATTTTGCCACCAACAGATAATCGCCGATAAGCAAGCGGGGCTGCATCGATTCCGAAGGAATATTGAATGGAGAGACGATGAAGCTGCGCAGAATGAACACGAATACCGCCAACTTCAAAAGGAAGCCGCCAAATTCGCGCCATTCGGATTGGGGCGTTGCTGGTTGCGGTTGTGAAGGAGCAGCCGCGTTCGCGTCGTCCGTCTTGTCGGTGGGTGAGGTCACATAATCTCGCAAATTAATGTCGTCGTATGACGGATTGGCTGGCCTTTTATCGCGTAGACGCGCTATTTGCCAGCGTCGAGATTCACAGGCGACATTCGCGCGATTGATAAAGGGTATATGATGACGGATCACAGCTGGGCTGAGCTTGAAAAGCAGCAAGAAAAAACGCTGGTTGAGCTATTTGCGTCAGACCCCAACCGCGTTGCCAAGATGACCATAGAGCAGTCGGGACTGCGTTTTGACATGTCGAAAACGCATCTTGATGACGCCATGCTGTCGCAATTCGCCAAACTTGCCGAAGAGATGCATTTGGGCGACGCCAAATCCGCATTATTTTCTGGCGCAGCTATCAACGTGACTGAAGGCCGTGC
>JBEEIJ010000111.1:0-5677 GCA_041169905.1 Pseudomonadota bacterium
TTCGTGAGCATCGCATTGGACGGGACCGCACCGACCACAGTTCCGCCAATGATTATTGAAGCAGCTATGATTGGGCTGCTGGGCCTTGCGTATCGCAGCTTTGGAAAGCAGGCGTAGCCGATACCTCGATAAGCGCGCGGTGGGAGGCGTTTGCAAGCTGCCGCATCGACATGAGGATTGGCGCAATCGAGGGGAGGCCGAGATGCTTCAAAGCACCCTCTCGAAATCGCGCTATCATGCGTCCGACGGTGTACGTGTGTCTGATACCTATGTGGTGCCAAGCGCCACCATATTGACAATGAGTAACCCGGACTATTTGGATAAACCATTGAAATATATGGTGAGCCCTGCTGGGTTCGAACCAGCGACCTACTGATTAAAAGTCAGTTGCTCTACCGACTGAGCTAAGGGCCCCCTAGCGGACCGCGAATTGGTCCGTGCGAGAGCGCTCCCCCTAATGGCGGGAACTTGTGCGGTCAAGCGCCTTTGGTCGGTTAAATCGCGATTGTAGCTGCCTGATGGTCAGGCCCGTGAGCGGCTCACGCCAATCGGGGGCAATCATGGCCGCTGGGGTCAGGACAAATCCCCGCGAACGCAGGCCAGGATGGGGAATGGCCAACGGGGGATTGCTGTCCGCCCACACGCCGCCGGACCATAACAGGATATCCAGATCGAGCACGCGCGCGCGCCAGCTTTGGCCGCGCCGGACGCGACCGAAATGCTGCTCAATCTCTTGCAGGCGGGCCAGCAGGACAGGGGGCTCAAGTTCGGTGGACACCACCGCCGCGGCATTTGCAAATTGTCGTGAGGACGGCCCCATCGGGCTGGATTGGATCGTCGCCGAATGCGCGAAGACGTCGATGTCGTCCATTTCCAACGCGGCGACCGCTTGCACGATGATCTTGTTCGGCGCGCCAATGATTGCATGCGGCTGATTAGAGCCAATGCCGATGAGGTAGAGATGTGACAGCTTAGATATCCTCTGCAAGCCGGCTGTATAATTGCGGGCGCCGATCGCGGAAGAAGCCCATGCTTGCGCGGTGGGCGCGGGCTTGATCCAGATCGAATGTTGCAACCAATATCCCGGTTTCAGCATCATCCAAATCACAGACGACATCGCCCCACTCGTTGGCGATGAAGCTGGTGCCATAGAATTTTTGGGCCAGACCGCCATGGTCGTTTTCCGCGCCGATGCGGTTTGCGGCAATGACGGGCATGCAGTTTGATACCGCGTGGCCCACCATGGCCCGGCGCCACATGTGCCGTGTATCCAGCGTCGCATCCTGTGGCTCTGCGCCAATGGCGGTGGGATAGAAAAGCAGCTCAGCACCCATCAATGCCATGGCCCGTGCGCATTCGGGGTACCATTGATCCCAGCAGATGCCGATGCCGATTTGCGTGCCAAAAACTTCCCAAACTTTGAACCCGGTGTTTCCAGGGCGGAAATAATATTTCTCCTGATAGCCCGGGCCGTCGGGAATGTGGCTTTTGCGATAGATGCCGATAATTTCGCCATCGGGACCAATCATCGCGACGCTGTTATAGAAATGCGCGCCATCACGTTCGAAAAAGCTTGTGGGAATGGCAACGCCAAGTTGTTTGGCAAGTTTCGCCATTGCGATGACGGACGGATGCTCAAGCGTTGGCCGCGCCAGCGCGAAATGTTCTTCCTCCTGCGTTTTGCAGAAATAGGGGCCTGAAAACAGTTCAGGCGGCAGAATGATATGCGCGCCTTGCTCTGCGGCCTGTGATACGAGGTCGCATACAGCATCGATATTTTCGGCTTCGCTTGCCGATAGGGGCAGTTGCAACGCGGCAACGGTGATATTTCGGGTCATGCGGCGTCTATAGCCGGACGCCGAAACGCGCTGCAATCACGATTGTTACCAGATGCAATAATATTGTCGTTGCTATGCCAGCGGTCAGTACGCGCCACAAGCGATGCCCCAACCGCAAAATTCACGGCATTAAAAGGGGCATCGGCTGGCCGGGTAACACGCATCCAAAAATTAGGGCCGTTTTTTAAACAGCAATGTCATGCGGTCGGATTCCCCAATCGCTTCATACTTTGCGCGGTCGACATCTTTCAAACGCAAAGCTGGCGGAAGCGTCCAAACGCCATCGGGCCAATTTGCGCTGTCCTTTGGATTGGCGTTGATTTCGCTTTTGGCGACCAGTTCAAATCCGTTCACTTCCATGAACTTGATGATGTCGGCCTCACGCATATAGCCCTTGGTACCGTCGGTATAGCTGAACGGCGCGTCTGCCTTAGCGCGATGTTGTTCGATGCCCAACAAGCCATCATCCTTCAACAGGTCGCGCATCGCCTTGATTTCTGCGTCCGCGATGTTCCAGTTCATCATATTGTGCAGCATGCGCATCACAAGGATGCGGTCGAACGACCCCTTTGCGCCGTCTGGAATTTCGCTGAGCGAAAAGGCGTTGAAATCTGTCGCCGGACGACCGGATACGGCCGCGACATCAGCAGGGAACTTTGCAATCCCCGCAGCAATGCCGGTTTTTTGTTGATCGCTGAAATGGCTTTTCGTGCCGAAATACAGGCCGGTATATTTGCCTTTTTCGTTCACATAACGGCCAAGGATACGCGAAACCCATTCGCCACCCGGGGCATATTCACCAATGACGTGGTCAGGGTGCAACCGGAAGAATTCGAACGTTTCGGCAGGATGGCGATATTGATCGCGCTTGGCATCGGCACCGCGCGACGGGTCGGCGAGAATTTTGGCAAGCCGTTCGCTATGTTCCTTATGCATTTTGTCATGCTCGGCTTTGCTCATGCTGTGATGGTCGGCATAAGCGGGGGCTGCAAGCACTGTGGCGGCGAGGGCAATCAGAAAAGTCTTTTTCACAGGGGGCGTCCTCTTGGTTGGTTATTCTTGGAATATGCAATGTTTCGCGTTGATATCCAATAGCGTCAAATAGGTACTTGTTGGCTGGAACAGTGAAAGCTTCCGCCGCCGGTTAATACCGCATCCGCCATGACGCCGATAACGTCGCGTTCGGGGTAGATGTTTGCCAACACTTCGATTGCGGCATCATCGTTCACGCTGCCATAAATCGGCACGACGACAGCGCGGTTGCCGATGTAGAAATTCATATAACTGGCCGGCACCACTTCCCCGTCTTGTTCAAAACGGCCAACCGAGGGCATCAGCGTTACTTTGCATCCGAACGCTTCGGCGCGCGCGCGGGCATCTTCAAAAACAGCTTGGTTTGGATCATCGGGTCCGGCGCTGCTGGGAACCAGAATATGGTTCGGGCCAACAAAGCGCGCCAGATTATCAATATGGCCGTCGGTATGGTCGTTGGCGAGGCCGTCGCCGAGCCAAAGCAAACGTTCTATCCCCAAGTCAGCGCGCAGTCGGTCTTCAATCGCGGCTTTATCAAGTGTTGGGTTGCGGTTGGGGTTTAACAGGCAATCGACGGTTGTCGCGGCGAGGCCTTCACCGTCAACATCAACGGATCCGCCCTCAAATATCCAATCCGCCTGTGCAATTTCAAAACCGAAATCCGCTGCCAATTCATGGCCAATGCTTGTATCATCGGGATAGTCGAACCGGTTTCCCCAACCATTGAAACCAAAATTACGGGCAATCCGCCGATCGCCATCTTTTACGATGATGCAGCCCGTGTCACGCAACCAGACATCGCCAATTTTGCGCAGCTCCACATGGACGCCCGCGTCAACTAGTCCCTTTGCTACGGCCATGGCCTCTGCGTTGCCGGCAATCACATGCACCCGTTCACCCTGGCCCGATGCGTGCACGGCATTGGCAAAGGCGGCCATCTGCTGCTGCGCGCGTTGGAGCGGCGCGCCCCAATATTCCGCAGAACTGGGAAAGCCAATCCAGACAGCTTCATGGGGTGCCCATTCGGCGGGCATACGGAAGGTCATTGGCTTATTTCCCGCTGCGGCTCTTGTCGCGGACAGCGCGGAATTCGTCGCCGTCGTTCCAGTTTGGCCATGCGTCGGTCATCGCCAGCATCCGGCCAACACGATAATATAGTTTCAAGTCGGACATGACGCCTGACCAATCCCATTTTTCGTCAAATTCATCGCCGGGCGCGTGGTACCGGTTCTTTTCATAATCTTCCGCTGCGGCCTTTGCAGCGGCCTTACCGCCGGTGACCAAGTCATCACCGCCTTCGAAATACACCATCGGCACACCAAGCTTTGCAAAGCTGAAATGGTCAGAGCGGTAGTAGAAGCCCTTTTCCGGTGTCGGTTCCGTTTCAGGAGTCCGTCCTTCGGACTTTGCCGCAGCCTCAAGATAGGCATCAAGCTGCGATTTGCCCTTGCCGATGACGGTCAGGTTTTTCGCGGGACCAGACATGGAGAATGCGTCCATGTTCACGCCGCCCACGGTTTGCGACAACGGGAAGACAGGGTTTTCAGCGTAGAATTTCGAACCAAGCAGGCCGCTTTCTTCCGCAGTCACCGCAAGGAACACGACAGAACGCTCCGGCGCGCCGGCTTTTGCAAAGCCTTCTGCCAATGCGACCAAAGCCGCCGTGCCTGTGGCGTTGTCGACTGCACCGTTGCAAATGTCGTCGCCGTCCGCAGCTGCCGTGCACCGACCGAGATGGTCCCAATGCGCCGTGTAGAGCACATATTCGTCAGGGCGCTTGGTGCCTTTCATGACGCCAATGACGTTCTTGCTCGCCTTGCGCGCGATGTCATTTTCGAAGTTCATCGACGCGGTCAGGTTCAGCGGAACCGCCTTAAAGCCTTTTTTCTTGGCTGCGGCCATTTGCTTGTCGAGATTTTGACCGGCGGCGGCAAAGATTTCCTTGGCTACGGATTTCTGGATCCAGCCATTGGCCTGGGTCTGGCTCTTTCCGCCATCCTTTGACTGCGCCAGGAATTGCGTGCCTGTCCAACTGGAGTTGACGACATTCCAGCCATATGCCGCAGGGGCAGTGTCGTGGATGATCAAAACGGCAGCAGCACCCTGACGCGCAGCCTCTTCATATTTATATGTCCAGCGTCCGTAATAGGTCATGGCCTTGCCACCGAATGGGCCATCAAGACCTTCATTTTCGAAATCGGGGTCATTGACCATGACGACGACAGTTTTGCCCTTAACATCGACGCCCGCATAATCGTTCCAGCCCTTTTCAGGGGCGACAATGCCGTGGCCGACAAAGACCATTTCGCTTTGCTTGATATCGGTTTTGGGTGTCTCGCGGTAACTGCCGATGACATATTCATTGCCATAGGCAAATGACATAGCCTTGCCGCTGCGGTCGGCAATCGTGAGCGGTGACACATTTTTCGCGGTGATTTCGATCAGCGGCACATCCTGCGTCCAGCTGCCATTATTGCCAGGCTCAAGCCCTGCCGCTTTATATTTGGCTATCAGATAGGCGACGGTCTTCTCTTCGCCGACGGAACCCGGTGCGCGGCCTTCATAGCTGTCGAGTGACAATTCGCGTGTCACGTCCTTCATCGTCGCTTCGGAAAGCGCGGGGACTTCGACTTGCGGCAGGGCGTCCATAGAAACATCCAACGACGCATCTTTTTGACAGGCGGTCGTGAGAGCCAGAACAGATACAAGGGCCAGAGACAGCAGGCGCATGAAATTCTCCTAAGGGGAAAGATTATTGCGCGCCTTCTGCCAGACCCGCCGGTCAGGCTCAAACAAAAAAGGCGGCC
>JBEEIJ010000112.1:0-12182 GCA_041169905.1 Pseudomonadota bacterium
ACCTGAGCGGCTTCATCGAGCTTTGTCTTGTCCTCGGTTGCAATCAACGCATGCCCGAATATGGCGGCGATCAGCGGCTGATTGCCCGTCAGGCTTACCGCTTTGCGCAAGGGTATAATCGCGTCGGCTGGCCGACCGGATTCGAGCAATATTTGTCCATGTAATTCAAGGAAATAGGGATCTTCGGGGGCCGATGCGACGAGGGATGAAGATTCATCCAACGCCTTTTGCGGATAGGCTGACTTATGCCACGCATAGGCACGCGCATAGCGGGCAGGAACGCTTTTGTCATTTTCGGGATAATCGCGCATCGTCGCCTTTGGGTCAGACAGATAACCGGTCAGCTTTGCCTTGATGCGTTTGAAATCATTCTCCCACTTCGGATTTAGCGGGGCATTCCAAGCCGGATCGGCGGAATATTTGTCCTGCAGCACCGAAATACGTTCGCCCGACAAGGGGTGCGTGCGGCCATAGCTATCCTCTTGCGGGATACCGAGCCGGAATTCGAAATTCTGCAGCTTTTTGAAGAAGCTGATGGAGCCCCGGCCCGAAATGCCTGCGGTGGACAGATATTGTGCGCCAGACGCATCTGCCGTGCCTTCTTGTCCGCGGCTGTAGGCAAGGAATTTGCCCATGGCTGCTTGCTGACCCGCGGATAAAATGCCCATGCCAGCTTCACCCGCACCAGCCGCCATTGCCGCAGCAGCAAGGATGAGGCTGGCAATGCTAATGCCGCTTGCGACCGAGGCGCCTTCGTCATAGCGCACCGCGTGGCCACCTGCGACGTGGCCAAGTTCGTGCGCAATGACACCTTGCACTTCGTTTGCGGTGGTTGCGGCGTCAATCAATCCACTGTGCAGATAGACCGCTTGCCCGCCCGCGACGAATGCGTTGACGGATTTGTCATTGATCAGGATGATGTCGACATTGTTTGGATCAAGCCCAGCCGCGGTAATCAACGGCGCCGAAATTTCTTTGAAAAAAGCTTCGGTTTCAGCGTCGCGTAATATCGACTGCGCCATGACTGGGCGCACCGATATCCAAATAGCAAGAAACAGCACCAATGCTGTTCGCAGGGCACGAATTACAGAATTGTTCATATGCAGTGAATGGCGCGAACTGGATGAACGCGCAATGAAGAAGTTGGGCAAAACAAAACCCCGCCAGTCAATGACCAGCGGGGCTATGTGTAAACATTAAATCGGGTTTAACCGAAAGTGCGTTGCCACCAACCTGAACGGGGCGGGCCATCGTCGGCTCCGCCAGCGTCGGTTGTTGATGTTACGTCCTGTGCAACATCTTTGGCTGCTGCTTTCTTGCGTGGGGCCTTGGCTTTCGCCTTTGGAGCCTCCGCCGTGTCGTCAGCTACCGCTTCAGCTTCAGCGACCGGAGCTTTTGCACGGCTGCGTGGCTTTGCGGGTGCCTTTGCTTTGGCAGCAGGTGCTTTTTCTGGAGCGCTTGCGGCTTCAGTGGCTTTCGCTTCCGGTGCATCAGCTTCTACAGCGACCTTTTCAGCCTTTGGCTTTGCCCGGCTTGCACGCTTTGGCTTTGCGGGTGCTTCGACAGGCGCTTCCACAACTTCCACTTCCGCTGCTGCTGGCGCTTCGGTTGTTGCCTCACCTACAGCCGTTTCACGGTCGCGATCACGGCCTCTGCCGCCACGGCGACCACGACGGGCCCTTGGCTTGGCTTCGCCTTCGACATCACCATCAGTCTGGGCTGTTTCAGCGTTGCTTTCGCCTTGTGGACGATCTGCAGCGTTGTTTTCACCCGCAACAGCATCTTCGCCTTCCGAACGGCCATCGCGATCACGACCCTTGCCACCACGACGTCCACGACGACGTTTACGCTTGCGGCCTTCACCAGCTTCGCCTTCTTCGCGTGGACGCTCTTCACGCGCACGGCGTGGTTCACGTTCAGCTTCTTCGGCTTCGTCGTCGAAATCGTCGATTTCGTCGTCGATATCATCTTCTTCGATGTCGATAATCGGCGGCAGTGCGGCTGGCCGCTCTGGACGTGGCCCGGAGCTGGATACGGCAAGCTTTGCGCCTTCGGTTTCGCCATTGGGCACAATCAACACGCGGACGTGATAGCGCTCTTCAATCGCGGCCAGTTCGGCACGCTTGTTGTTGAGGCAGTAGATTGTGGCTTCTTGGCTTGCCTGCAGAACGATCTGGCTGCCATGGCCCTTGGCCGCTTCATCTTCAATGAGACGCAGGGCGGACAGAGCAGCCGATGATGCCGTGCGAACAAGGCCAGTGCCTTCGCAATGCGGACATTCGCGGGTGGACGCTTCGAGCACGCCAGTGCGCAAACGCTGGCGGCTCATTTCCATCAAGCCAAAGCTCGAAATACGGCCGACCTGAATACGGGCACGGTCGTGCTTCAACGCTTCCTTCATCGCGCGCTCGACTTTGCGGGCGTTCGAATGATGCTCCATATCGATGAAGTCGATGACGACCAAGCCAGCCATATCGCGCAGGCGCAATTGACGGGCAATCTCGCGTGCAGCTTCCAAATTGGTGGAAAGCGCGGTTTGCTCAATGCCATGTTCTTTGGTCGAACGGCCTGAGTTGATGTCGATCGATACCAACGCTTCGGTCGGGTTGATGACGATATAGCCACCCGACTTCAACTGGACGATTGGCTGATACATTGCGTTCAGCTGATCTTCGACATGGTAACGCTGGAACAGCGGAACCGGGTCTGCATAATGCTGCACGCGCCGGGCGTGGCTTGGCATCAGCAGCTTCATAAAGTCCTTAGCGGCTTTATATCCGTCAGGCCCCTCGACGAATACCTCGTCAATGTCCTTGTTATAAATGTCACGGATGGCACGCTTGATCAGGTCGCTGTCGGTGTGGATCAGCATCGGCGCTGCGCCACGCAGCGTACGCTCACGGATTTCGTCCCAAAGCCGCGCGAGATAATCAAAGTCGCGCTTGATTTCAGGTTTCGTTCGCGCAAGGCCAGCGGTGCGGATGATGCAACCCATGGTGGATGGCAAAGTCAGGTCCGAAATAATTGACTTCAAACGCTTACGGTCGGCCGCGCTGTGGATTTTACGGCTGATGCCGCCGCCATGCGATGTATTTGGCATCAAGACGCAATAGCGACCGGCAAGGCTGAGATAGGTCGTCAGGGCGGCACCCTTATTGCCGCGCTCTTCCTTCACAACCTGCACCAGCAAAACCTGACGGCGATGAATGACGTCCTGAATTTTGTAACGACGACGCAGGTTCATGCGCTTTGCACGGACTTCGTCGCTGGCCTTAGGTGCGCGGGTTTCGCCATTGCGGCCACCACGGCCACGACGACGGCGGTTGTTACGGCCGTTTTCGCCGCGCTCACCTTCGCCTTCATCTGACGCATCGTCGCCATTGCTACCGAGGTCGGGCTCTTCGCCCTCGGTCATGTCGATGGTGTCGACGCTGTCGTCACTATCGACTTCAATCAGATCAGTGACGTCGTCTTCGCGCTCTGCAGAACCCTGCATGATGTCCGAAGGCTCGTCGCTTTCTTCCTCTTCCTGCTCACGCAGCGCAGCTTCTTCAGCGGCGGCTTCGGCTTCTTCAGCCAACAAACGCTCGCGGTCTTCGCGCGGGATCTGGTAATAATCGGGGTGGATTTCGGCAAACGCCAAAAAGCCGTGGCGGTTGCCACCATAGTCTACGAACGCCGCCTGAAGCGAGGGTTCAACCCTTGTTACCTTTGCGAGGTAGATATTGCCTTTGAGCTGCTTGTGCTCGGCCGATTCAAAATCAAATTCCTCAATCTGGTTTCCTGTGACGACGGCGACCCGGGTTTCCTCCCGGTGCCGCGCATCGATTAGCATACGCGTTGTCATTGATATTACTCCAGCGAGCATGGCGCCCGGTTGTCAGCCAAAGGCCGCTCGCTTTATTGTTGATGCAATGCCAGATGGGACGCGAAGCGCTCCTGTCGGCAAAGCGATATGGTGGGAATGTAAGAATTGCGTCTGCTGCTTGTGCATGGCGGGCGTGTATCGCGCGCGCTTGATTTCCAGCCCATGCGCCAGTCCCATTGCGGGCGGCGTTGGTGGAAATATCATGCCTCATGCAGCGTCAACCTGTTAATGTGCCGAGCGGAAAAGAACCGAAGGCGGATTGGCGGGAAGATCAGATGAAATTCCCTGTAGCTATGCGCTAGCACTCCTGCGAGTTGTCGGCAAGGGCATCACGCGAAATAGCTTTCTATTATGGACGGAAAATCTGGTTTTTAGCCTTAATACGCCATTAACCCTGTCTGGACACCAGCGTTTACGCTTCCATCGCTAGCAACATATCCATCTTACAGATGGAGCCGGGGCGTGGACGAAAAAATTTTCTGGACGGGGGCAACGGCCAGAACGCGAGAGCACTATTTATTCGCTGCTGTGCTTTTTGCCACTTTGCCAGTTTTTGCGTCACCCGCGATTGGCGGCGCCATTCCGCACGTTTCGGCGCAGGGGCCAGTCGCGCCGCGAACAACCCACATCGTGCGACCCTTGGCATTTCGTGCGGAACCACCACAGCGGCGTTATGAAGTCACCGCGCCCATTCGCACCAATGTCGGCAAAGGCCGGCCGAAGATAAGCGGCCCTGCGGATGCAAGCCTACCACTTGTCGTCATTGACGCGGGGCATGGCGGGCATGACCCGGGCGCGATTAGTCCACATGGCGGGCAACGTGAAAAAGAGGTGACATTGGCCATTGCCAAGGCGGTGCGTGATGAAATGCTCAAAAGCGGCCGTGTCCGCGTTGCGTTAACGCGGGAGAGCGATAAATTTATCGTACTGCAGGACAGGTATCAGATCGCACGCAAACTGAAAGCGGACCTGTTCATTTCTATTCACGCGGACAGCGCCGAAAACCCGCAAGCCAGCGGCGGCACGGTGTATACGCTTTCCGAAATTGCGTCCGATCGCGAGGCGCAACGGCTTGCAGCCCGTGAAAACAAGGCAAACATCATCAACGGCGTTAATCTGGGCGGTGCTGAAGCCAGTGTGTCGTCCATCCTCATTGACCTGACGCAGCGCGAAACCATGAATGTGTCTGCCGATTTCGCAAAGCTGTTGCTGCGTGAGGCAACGCCGAACATGCGTATCCGCGGAAATTCGCACCGCTTTGCGTCGTTTATTGTGCTCAATGCGCCCGATACGCCGTCGGTATTGTTCGAAACGGGTTATCTGAGCAATGCATCCGATGTCAATTTTCTGGCATCATCCACCGGACGTCAAAAAGTCGCCCGGGCAGTGGCAAATGCCATTCAGGTCCACTTTGCCCGCAGGATCGTGACCCGATAACCAGCCGGTGCGGTAAAAATCCTGCCAAGTTGCAGAACAAGATTCTGGACCTGTCCGGCAAATCGGCTAGAGAGGGCCGATAATGGATAACTCGTCTCCGACCACAAAAGAGCCAACTGCAATCAGCTACAGGCTGAAACGCGAAGCCGAAGGATTTATCGGCAAGTGGCAGGTCTGGTGGCAAAGCAAACGTTTTCGGCGCGCGACCTACGCGGTGGGCGCATTTGTTCTGTTTCTCATGCTCTTTTGGGTGCTTTTCGCCCGCAATCTTCCCGATGCAGAGGCATTGATCGAATATGAATCGCCACTGCCAACGGTGGTGCGCGACGTTAACGGCGAACCATTTCACAGCTACGCCCGCGAACGGCGCGTTCAGTTGGAATATGCCGACTTCCCCAAATTATTGGTACGGGCCTATCTCGCCGCAGAAGATAAAACATTCTTTAGCCATGGCGGTATCGACTATCCCGGCATCGTTTCGGCGATTTTTGACAATATCTTCAGCAGCAAACGCTCGCGCGGCGCGTCGACCATAACGCAGCAGGTCGCCAAAAACCTTTTGCTGACGAACGAGTATAGTTACACCCGCAAGGTCAAAGAAGCGATTTTGGCCAAGCGTATTGAAAGCGCGCTGACCAAGCAGCAGATCCTGTCGCTGTACCTTAACGAAATTGCGCTCGGTCGGCAGGCGTTTGGCGTGGAAGCCGCCGCACAAGCCTATTTCGCGAAAAGCGTGGATCAGCTTCAACTTCATGAAATGGCGTTTCTCGCCATCTTGCCCAAGGCGCCAGAACGTTATGGTCGCGCAAAGAACGCAAAGCTTGCCATTGCCCGCCGCAATTGGGTGCTTGGCGAAATGCGCAAGAATGGCTGGATCACCGACGCGCAGCTCGCCTCTGCCCGTGCCAAACCCCTTGGCCTGGTTGCACAGCGCGGGACCGGATATAAAAATGTCGGCGGATATTTCGCGGAAGAGGTGCGCCGCCAGCTTATTGAGCGCTTTGGTGAAACCGATACTGACGGACCCTATAGCGTCTATTCAGGCGGTCTGTGGGTGCGTTCATCGATGAACGCCGATTACCAGATACTTGCCACGCAGGCACTGCGCGACGGTTTGTTGCGTTATAACGCGGGCAAAGCGTGGAAAGCCAATATGGGCACGATTGACGTGTCGGACGACAAATGGGCGTCACGATTTGCAGCGACCAATATTGCCATTGATTACGCCCAATGGCGGGCTGGCGTCGCTTTGGGCAAAGGCAAAGTCGGCTTTGCCGATGGCAGCATTGCGCAGTTAGACGGCGCGCCGTCCGCGATGAAAGCCGGCGATGTTATCGCTGTCGCGCCCAATGGAACGAATAGCTACGCCGTGCGCAGCGTCCCTGAAGTCGGCGGCGGCATGGTTGTGCAAAACCCAATGAATGGCCGCGTTTTGGCCATCCAAGGCGGTTTTGATAACCGCATTTCCAGCTTTAACCGCGCAACACAGGCGCAACGTCAGCCAGGCTCTACGATCAAGCCATTCGTTTATGCGACGGCGCTGGATAACGGCATGACGCCGACATCCATCATCGTCGATGGACCATATTGCGTATGGCAAGGGGCATCACTTGGCCAAAAATGCTTCCGCAACTTCACCGGTAATGGCGCGGGCCCGCAAACGATGCGTTGGGGGTTGGAACAATCGCGCAACCTGATGACGGTGCGTGCTGCCGCGGAATCGGGTATGGACAATGTGACCGACACCTTCCGCGACATGGGCATCGGCGATTATCCGGATTATCTCTCTTATGCTTTGGGCGCCGGTGACACCACTGTGCTGAAGATGGTCAATGCTTATTCGATGCTGGTCAATCACGGCCGCGAATTGAAGCCTACACTCATTGATTTTGCGCAGAACCGCAAAGGCAAAGTCATTTTTCCTGCCAATTGGAAACCCTGCAAGGGCTGCCTTGCCAAGGATTGGAATGGTAAGCCAATGCCGCGCTTTGCTGCCGCGGGTAAACAGGTCATGGACCCCATTACCGCCTATCAAGTCGTCCACATGCTTGAAGGCGTCATTGAACGCGGCACGGCGGTCACATTGCGCGAGCTGGATCGCCCGTTGTTTGGGAAGACTGGAACAACCACTGGCCCGACTAACGTATGGTTTATTGGCGGGTCGCCGCATCTGGTTGCAGGGCTCTATTTGGGCTTTGATCAGCCGCGGAATATGGGTGGCTATGCGCAGGGTAGTTCACTTGCGGCCCCCATCTTTAAACAATTTGCGCGGTCCGCGATGGCCGGCATGCCAAAGACTCCGTTTATCGCGCCCGCCGGAACCCGGCTTGTGCGTATCGATCGCAAGACCGGCAAGCGCGTCTATGGCGCTTGGCCGGGCAGAGACCCCATGAGCGCAGTGATTTGGGAAGCATTCAAGGCCGAGACCGAACCGAAGCGCTCCATTCGCCAAGAGGAGCTAGCGGCGCGCGAAGACAAGCCCAAGGAAACATCCGAGACGCAGTCCAATAGCGCAACGCGATCGTCGGCATCGGCCAGCACCAGCGTCGGGACAAAACGCGATCAGGAGTTTATCCAGCAAGAGGGCGGAATTTACTAAACATTCGCCTGATTTAGGGCGCTTCGTTTTGAATTGCGGCCCCCATGTTGGTAGGTCGAACAACGTTCGCGCAATTAGCTGGCTTTGACTTCGCGGGCGTTTCGGTTAAAGGCCGCGCCTGACATTTTTCATTCCCTTGGAGTTTCCCCATGCGCGCCGACGCAGAAGGCTATGTTGCCCGCATTGATGCTGCCCTTAACCTGGTCAAGATGTCGCTTGATTGGGACCGCGCATTGCGCCGCCTGGATGAGTTGAACGCAAAGGTGGAAGACCCGACCTTGTGGGACAATCCCAAAGCCGCTGAAGAGGTTATGCGCGAGCGCCGCCGCCTTGATGCCGCCATCAGCACCGTGCGCGAAATTGACGCCGACAAGAGCGGAACGGTTGAGCTGATTGAGCTTGCCGAAATGGAAGGCGATGCAGAGCTTGGCGACGAAGGTGCCGCATCGCTTAAGGCATTGGCGGATCGTGCCGACAAGGACAAGGTGATGGCGCTGCTGTCTGGCGAAGCCGATAGCAATGATACCTTCATCGAAATTCACGCTGGCGCAGGCGGCACGGAAAGCCAGGATTGGGCCGAAATGCTGCAGCGCATGTATTATCGCTGGGCCGAACAGCGCGGCTATAAAGTCGAAATGGTGGATTATCAGGCCGGTGATCAGGCGGGCATCAAGTCGGCCACGTTGCTGGTCAAAGGCGAAAATGCCTATGGCTATGCCAAGACCGAAAGCGGCGTCCATCGCCTCGTCCGCATCTCGCCTTATGACAGCGCAGCGAAGCGCCACACCAGCTTCTCCAGCGTTTGGGTCTATCCTGTCATTGACGACAATATCGACATTGAAATCAACGAAGGCGATTTGAAGATCGACACCTACCGCGCATCAGGTGCAGGTGGGCAGCACGTTAATACGACCGACTCCGCGGTGCGTATCACCCACAAACCGACCGGAATCGTCGTCGCCAGCCAGAACGACCGCAGCCAGCACAAAAACCGCGCCACCGCGATGGGCATGTTGAAGGCGCGGTTGTACGAAGCCGAGCTTCGCAAGCGTGAGGAAGTCGCATCGGGCGAATATGCGGCGAAAACCGAAATCGGTTGGGGCCACCAAATCCGTTCCTATGTGCTTCAGCCCTATCAGATGGTGAAAGACCTGCGCACCGGCGTGACGTCCCCAACACCCAGCGATGTGCTGGACGGTGACCTAGACAATTTCATCGCCGCAGCATTGGCCCAGCGCGTGACCGGCGAGGCTGTTTCGGTTGATGATGTTGATTGAAATAATTTTGTCACAATTCTGAAACAAACGGAAAACTGCAAAAAATGGCAGAGTTTTTCACAAGTCATTACCAATAATTAACTATATTCAACCTATCTGCATTTCCAAGACAATGCTCTTTGGGGTGGAAAAATGCAGCAGGTCGCGAATTTAAATCGCAGCGATAGCTATACCAGACTTTCCGTTCGGCATTCTGACACGCTGCGCGAAACGCTGGAAATTTTTCGCCAAAATCGCGCGATGCGAATATTGGCTGTCGTCAATCAGGAAAACCGACCGATAGGCGTTATCCGCGAAGTCGATGTTCGTGATTTGCTTTTCAACCCATTCGGCCACGCGCTTATGAGCAACCCGGGCTTTGGCAAAAGCATCCAAAGTCTTGTGCGGCCCTGCGCGGTTGCAGAGCAACATTTGGAAAGTTCCGAACTGATCGCCATATTTTCGGGCCATCCAAATAGCCCGGGGGTGGTACTGACGGTCGCAGGACAGTTTTTGGAATCGTTAAGCGATGACCAACTGCTAGAATTGATGGCGCAAAGTCGGGTCGCGCGCGCCGAAAAAATAACGTCTGATAGTCAGCTATTTACCCAAGAGATACTGTGCCTTTCAGATCAGTTATGCGACACGGCCAAAAAAGTGAATGCGCTTTCCGAAGTGCTTAGTCAGCAAGCCGATGGCATGACCGAAGCGGCCCACAATGTTGCTGCCGGTGCCGCTCAATCCTCTTCGGGTTTAAAAGATGTGAATGAGCGAGGACATAAGCTGGCGGGCGCGATGGAGCAGCTTACGGTCGTCGCATCGGAGGCAAAGCGCATACGCGTCCGGACAAATGACGTGATCCATGCTGCCGAACCGCAAATGAAGGCACTAGCCAAAAGCGGAATGGAAATCGGCAGCATCAGCGAGGTCATTCACGGCGTCGGTCGCAAAACGAACTTTCTGGCATTGAATGCGCAAATCGAAGCCGTCCGTCATGACGCTGACCACGCCGGATTTGTGGCGGTTGCCGGCGAAATCAAGCAGTTGGCGACGCAAACGAGAAGTGCCGCCGAAGAGGTGAGCAAAAAAGTTAATAGCATCGGCAAGGCGGTAGGTGACGTCCTTGCCGGGCATAGCGAGATCGTCGACGCGATGGCCCAAATAAGCGCGATATCGAACCAGATCGATTCAGCAGTAAGCGAACATAGCGCCACCAGTCTGGCTGTCGCGGGTTATGTCGAACAGGCAGCCGATGCGACTGCGGACATCAGCGCGCGAGCGCACGATATCGGGACACGCGCCCGGCATGTGCAAAGCAGCGCCAAGGATTTGGAGCGCGTTTCGACGATGCTACTGAATTCGGCAACCGACATCAGAATACGCAGTCAGGAATTTGTGCAGGCGATCCAATTTGCTTGAAGCAGCGTAATTTCTTGAAAATCATGCACGCCCCCGGGGACGCTGTAGACCCGGCCAATAGTCCCCCGCCCAGATGCGCGTCGCTTCCGGTCATATACGTGGCGTCATCCGATGTCAGTATCAGATCAATTGCAGCGCGGCGCTTCGTATATGCATAGATAATTGACCACCGCATCGCTGTGCGGTGGCTATCTGAGCTGTGTGAAGAGCGTTTGCACTCTTTAGCCTTGAATCACTGGACCTACTCCACTTAAGCAGGCCACAAGGATTAACAGCGTTACGGGAGAGAGCAAGTGAGTGAGCATCAGGACTGGTTTCCAATTCCCGAGACGGCTACCCGTAACACGCAATGCAGCGCTGCGGATTATGACTGCATGTATGCGCAAAGCATCAGCGCGCCCGATGCATTTTGGGCGGAGCAAGCCAAGCGGATCGATTGGTTCACGCCCCCAACGAAAGTGGATAACTGGTCGTTCGACCCCGTGTCGATCAAATGGTATGAAGACGGTGTATTAAACCTCTGCCACAATGCCGTTGACCGCCATGTTGCCGCGGGCAAGGGCGACGCGATTGCGTTTATATTTGAGCCTGATGATCCGGCCAAAGATGCGCGCCGGGTTTCCTATTCGGAGTTGCTGACGGAGGTGAAGCGCATGGCTGGCGCGCTCAAGACCCTTGGCGTTGGCAAAGGGGACCGCGTTACAATTTATATGCCCATGTGCGTTGAGGGCGCGGTGGCGATGCTCGCCTGCGCACGGATCGGCGCGGTGCACAGCGTTGTTTTTGGCGGCTTTTCGCCGGAGGCGATTGCTGGACGCATTCAGGATTGCGGAAGTCGGTTTGTGGTCTGCGCAGACACGGCGTTGCGCGGTGGCAAGTCGGTGCCGTTAAAAGCGAATATCGATGCGGCGCTGACGAAGGTGGACGGTGTAGAGGCCGTTTTGGTTGTGCAGCACACAGGCGAACCCGTTGCGATGCAGGCTGGCCGCGATCATTGGTATCATGAATTTGGCGCGTCGGACGATTGCCCCTGCGAACCTATGAACGCCGAAGACCCTTTGTTCATATTATACACCTCAGGATCAACGGGCAGCCCAAAGGGTGTGTTGCACACCGTCGGTGGCTATTCGGTCTGGACCGCAAGCACTTTCCA
Organism: Pseudomonadota bacterium; assembly: GCA_041169905.1. GTDB lineage: Bacteria > Pseudomonadota > Alphaproteobacteria > Sphingomonadales > Sphingomonadaceae > Sphingorhabdus_B. Next base: position 11,733 of record JBEEIJ010000112.1, read on the forward strand.
TTATGTCTTTGACTATCGTCCCGGTGAGGTTTTCTTTTGCTCGGCGGACATTGGTTGGGTCACGGGGCACAGCTACGTCGTCTATGGGCCGTTACAAAATGGCGGAACCAGCCTGATATTCGAAGGCATTCCAAGCTACCCCGACAGCGGGCGTTTCTGGGACATTATTGACCGGCATCAGGTGAACATTTTCTACACCGCGCCAACGGCCCTGCGCGCGCTGATGCGCGATGGCGATGCGCCGGTTCTGGCGCGCTCGCGCACGTCGTTGCGCTTGTTGGGCACGGTGGGTGAGCCCATCAATCCCGAAGCTTGGCGCTGGTATCACGCAACGGTGGGCGGGGGGAAATTGCCCATTGTCGACACATGGTGGCAGACAGAGACCGGCGGCGTGATGATTACCACCTTGCCCGGCGCGCATGGCATGAAACCGGGCAGCGCAGGGCGGCC
>JBEEIJ010000113.1:0-4044 GCA_041169905.1 Pseudomonadota bacterium
GTGCATTTAAGTGGTCCTGACCCTAGGGCACCGTCAACATTTCCCCAGCCTAAAGGATTATATATATGGCCGATGAAACGCTTACCCTTTCGCTCGACAGCGGCGACGTTGTTATCAAACTCCGCCCTGATCTGGCGCCAAACCATGTTGCCCGCATTAAAGAACTGGCTGGCGAAGGTTTTTACGACGGTGTGAAGTTCCACCGCGTGATTCCCGGATTCATGGCGCAGGGCGGCTGCCCGAACGGCACCGGCATGGGCGGTTCGTCCAAGCCAAATCTGGCGCAGGAATTCAACGCTGAACCACATGTGCGCGGCGTATGCTCCATGGCGCGGACCAATGACCCGAACTCCGCCAACAGCCAGTTCTTCATCTGCTTTGATGATGCGACCTTCCTTGACCGTCAATATACGGTCTGGGGCCAAGTCACCAGCGGCATGGAACATATCGATGCTTTGCCAAAGGGTGAGCCACCTGCGAATCCAGGCGTCATCCGCAAGGCAACGGTCGCCTGATATTAAAAACGCGCGGGAAGCCCGATGGCCGCCCGCGCGTTTTATCCTAGGGTCAGGACCTAATATTTTAGGATAAATTATTTGCCTTGGGCCTAGCCTTGCGTAGGCTCGGGCGGACGCATTGCTTCCAGGGCCGTTTTTAGTTCAGCCATCGAAATCTTGTCGTCCTTATCGGTATCGATCATCCCGAAATATTGGACCAATGGTCCCTGTGCTTCGTCCTTAGCAATGAAGCCGTCTTTATTTGCATCGAGAAAAGCAAAGATTTGCTCGGGCTGCGGCACGCCACCGGCGGGTGGCGGCGGAGGTGCGTCCTGAGCCATCACAGCAGGGGACAGGACGAGTGCAGCCAGTATGGCCAATGATGTACGCATGAATAATCCTTTGAACAATGGAATGACTGTGATGGTCAGCCCAAGCTGAACATACCCTTTACTACCGTAAAACAATGGCCTGACAACCACACACGTTCGCCATCAAGACGGCAACCAAGATAACCGCCGCGCGCCGATGCCTGATAGGCCGTAAAATTGTCACGGCCGAGCTCGGCAGCCCAATAAGGCGTCAGTACCGCATGGGCACTGCCGGTAACGCTGTCTTCGTCCACGCCTGCACCTGGAACAAAAACGCGGCTGACAATGTCGGTGTCCTCCCCGCGCGCCGTGGCGGTGAAACTGTCATCACCAAGTGTCGCAAGCGCCTTCATATCGGGCTTCAGTGCCAAAATTTCTGCCGCCGTGGCGTACACGAACATATTATAGCTGTCGGGGTTACTGCGCATCGACAGGGGATTGCCGCCCATGGCCTGCATCATTTCGGGGTTATTCACCGGCTGCGTCGGGATTGCGGGCAATGCGACGGCATAGCCATCACCTTCGCGGCGCACTTCCAATGTGCCCGCTTTGCGCGTCCGGAACGTCACCCGGTCAAGCGCGGGGTTTTCACTCAGGACGATATGCCCGCTCGCAAGTGTCGCATGGCCGCAGAGGCGGATTTCTACCTCTGGCGTGAACCAGCGCAATTCATAATCGGCGGCACCGGATTCGTCGGGCACATAAAACGCCGTTTCGGCGAAGTTGTTTTCCTCACCAATCGCCTGCAGCACGGCGTCATCCAGCCAGTGCGTCAGCGGCATAACCGCGGCCTGATTGCCGGTGAACGGCCGATTGGCGAAGGCGTCTACGTGATAATATGGCAAATCAGTCATGCATATGCTCGTGATGTTCGATGGTTTCGGACGGGATATAGCCCATTTCGTCTTTATGCCCATCGGGGTCGGGGTGGATCAGCACTTCGACGCCGGGAAATTCATCCATCAACGCTTGTTCGACTTCGTCCATGATATGGTGCGCCGCCGCGACCGTCATGTCGGGGTCGACCCAGACGTGAAACTGGCAAAAGTCATGCGCGCCGCTTGAACGGGTGCGCATATCGTGAATGCCGCGCAGTTCGGGGTGGCGCATGGCAACTTCGATGAAGCGCTGGCGCTTTTCGTGCGGCCATTCGCGATCCAGTAATTGATCCAACGCCAGACGCGCTGCGTTGTAAGCGCCCCTCAGCAGCCACGCTGCAATCGCGATACCGAACAACGGGTCTGCTCCGCGCACACCCATCATCGTATCCAGAACGATTGCGACAATGACGGCAATGTTGAGCAACAGGTCGCTCTGATAATGCACATGGTCGGCTTGAATTGCCACCGAACCGGTTTTGCGGACAACATAACGCTGATAAGCAAGCAGCCCGAGCGTTGCCACAATCGCAATGAGCGAGACCCCAATGCCATATTCCGGATGCGACGTTGGCTCCTGCGTACCAAGCCGGACAATTGCGCGCCATGCAATCAGAATGGCCGACAGTATGACGAGCACAACCTGTACCAAAGCGGACAATGCTTCCGCCTTGCCATGGCCGAAACGGTGGTCGTCATCGGCGGGCATCGCGGCGTAACGGACGCTGAACAGCGTGAGCAATGAGGCAAGCACGTCAAAGCCAGTGTCCGCTAATGACCCAAGCAGGGCAACGGACCCGGTCTCCGCCGCTGCAAACACCTTAAGCGCCAGCAGAAACAGCGCCATCGACACGCTGGCGATGGCCGCACGTTTGGTGAGTTCACCATGCGCATGGTGATGGTGGCTATGCCCAAGGCTCATGTGCGGCCCTTCATGGATATAACATGCCCGTCGTCCAGCCGTCGCCGTCATGTTCATATACCCAACGTTCGTGCAGGCGGAATTCGCGGTCTTGCCAAAATTCGATTCGGTGCGGGCTGACCATCCAACCCGACCAATGCGGTGGGCGCGGAACATCTTGGCCGTCAAAGCGGGCTTCTACCTCGGCAAAACGCGCTTCGAATGTCGCCCGGTCTGCAAGCGGACGCGACTGGTCCGAAGCCCATGCGCCCAGTTGCGAATTGCGCGAGCGGGTAGCGAAATAGGCATCGGCGGTTGCATCATCTACGGGGTTCGCATCCCCCTCAATCCGTATTTGCCGGCGCAACGATTTCCAGTGAAACAGCAGCGCCACCTGCGCATTGTCGGACAATTGCATCGCCTTGCGGCTTTCAAAATTCGTATAGAAAACAAATCCACCATGGTCGCCAAGGTCGGGGCCATGGCCTTTCAACAGCACCATGCGGACCGAAGGCTGCCCATCTGCGCCTGTGGTCGCCAATGCCATTGCGTTGGAGTCGTTGATTTCGGTGGTCCGCGCTTCGGCAAACCATTCGTCGAACAGGCTAAAAGGATCAGGTCTTTCCATAGCCCACCGATAGGCTAGACTGATGCGCGTTAAAAGGGGCTAGAAAACAAAATGAACTGGGAAATGATATTCGGTGTCGCGAATACCTGGGCGCTGCTCGCTTGGGTGGTGTTGGCGGTCACGCCAAAGCGCGAGGTTGTCGTGCCTTATGTATTTTTCGCAGGAACGGTGTTGCTCGCCTGCCTCTATGCGGGTCTTATCATTCCGTTGATGGCTGGATGTATATCCGATGGCGGTCCCGCAGGCCGCCCGCCTGCTGACTTCACGACATTAGCGGGGGTCATGGCGTTGTTTGACTCGCCGGGCGGCGCAACGATCGGCTGGATCCATTATTTGGCGTTCGATTTGTTTGTCGGCACGTGGATCGCGCGAAATGCCGATCGGCACAAGATTGCGCGCTGGCTTCAAGTCCCGATACTGTTCTTCACGTTGATGGCGGGGCCCATTGGCCTGCTGCTATATCTTCTGTTACGCCTGATTACCGGTAAAAAACAAGCGAACGCCCTGCTTCCGAGTTGACTTGGGGCACTGTAATACCAATGTAAGACGGATAAGCAGGGTAAACAGGGACAAGAATGGCTGATCCTTATTCGATATTAGGCGTTTCCAAAGGCGCGGACGAGAAAGCGATTAAATCCGCTTATCGTAAGCTTGCGAAGGAATTGCATCCCGACAAGAACAAGGACAATCCGAAAGCTTCGGAGCGCTTCAGCGAAATTACGCAGGCCTATGATTTGTTATCGGACCCCAAAAAGCGCGGGCAATTTGA
>JBEEIJ010000114.1:0-19717 GCA_041169905.1 Pseudomonadota bacterium
GCGAATCGCTTGCATTCTGCGCAAATCCCACCTAAGCGCGCCACTTCGCTTGGGGCAACCCTTGTGGAATCGAAGAAAGCCGGAGGGGCGTATGCATGGTGCTGCGTCAGCGATCGGTAGGAACAAGGAAACGCCCATGCCAAATTACGAGCATGTATTTTTGGCGCGTCAGGACCTTTCACAGGCCCAGGTTGATGCGCTGGCAGAAGTTGCCACCAAGATTGTGGAAGACAATAAAGGTAAGGTCGTAAAGACCGAAACTTGGGGTCTTCGCACACTGACTTACAAAATTCAGAAAAACCGCAAAGCGCATTTCGTAATGCTCGACATCGAAGCCAATGGCGACACCATCGCCGAGCTCGAGCGTCAGACACGTATGAACGAAGACATCATTCGTTACATGACTGTCCGCGTTGACGAGCATGAAAAAGGCCCATCGGTCATGATGCGCAAGAGCGACCGTCCAGAGCGCAGCGAGCGCGGTGGATTCGGTGGCGGCGACCGTGATCGCGGTGCCCCACGTTCAGATCGCGCACCCCGCGCAGAGCAGGAGGCTTAAATTATGGCACGTCCGTTTTTCCGTCGCCGCAAGTCCTGCCCATTTCAGGGTAAAGATGCGCCGAAAATCGATTATAAAGATGTACGCCTGCTTCAGGGTTACATTTCAGAGCGTGGCAAGATTGTCCCATCACGCATCACCGCCGTTTCGGCAAAGAAGCAGCGTGAGCTGGGCCAAGCTATCAAGCGCGCCCGTCACATCGGCCTTCTGCCGTATATCGTGAAGTAAGGAGCCGAAACATGGATATCATACTTCTCGAACGCGTTGAAAAGCTTGGTGCAATCGGTGACGTTGTCACTGTGAAGGACGGCTATGCCCGTAACTTCCTGTTGCCAAACAAAAAAGCGCTCCGTGCGAACGACGCAAACCGCAAGGTTTTCGAAGCGAACCGTGCGAAAATTGAAAGCGACAACGCAACCCGTCGTGAAGAAGCGCAAAAGGCTTCTGGCGGCGTCGAAGGCAAGCAGATCGTTCTGATCCGTGCGGCTTCGCAAACTGGCCAGCTTTATGGTTCGGTTTCGGTTAAGGATATCGTTGACGGTCTGGCTGCCCAGGACGCCAAGGTTACCAAGTCGATGATCGTTCTCGAACGCCCAATCAAAACGCTTGGCGTATTTGACGTTAAGGTTGTTCTGCACCCCGAAGTTTCAGTTACGGTTCAGGTCAATGTGGCCCGTTCGGATGACGAAGCCGAGTTGCAGAAGGACGGCGTCAACGTTCTTGACCAGATGTTCGAAGCTGAACAGGCCGAGATCGCTGCTGAAGCCATTGAAGCACAGGTTGAAGCCGAAGCCGCTGCCGACGCTGCAGATGCAGCTGAAGCCGCTGCAAACGCAAAGCGCCGTGAAGAGCAAGCTGCTGCCAAGGCTGCTGCTGAAGCTGCCGGTGGTTTGTCAGCCGAGGCTGAAGAAGCGTAAGCTTTCGCACCTAAAAACAAAAGGCCGCCCCGTCGCAAGACCGGGCGGTTTTTTTGTGCCATATCTTGCCCGCGCAACATAGTTCGTCATCCTGAACTTGTTTCAGGATCTTACTTTTTACCGCGCTGTCGAATGAATTAAGACCCTGGAGCCGCAGGCGTGCAGCGCACAAACAAGTTCAGGGTGACGAATGTATCAATCACAAAGCGCGGGCAGGCCAATTCCAAACTGCATGGTAGCGGTGGAGCGCCCGCACCGTTAAAGCCAGTCCATGACCGCACCCATCATCATTACCGCCGAAATGGGCAAAGCGGATCAGGCGTGGGCCAATGGCTTGCGGCGTGCGCATTATCCTGCCGACCGCAACATGGTCGATGCGCACATTACGCTGTTCCACCATTTGCCCCCAAGCCATATTGCCGAGGTCAAAGCCCGCTTGGCGGCTCTTGCGGCGGAATGTCCTGCGCCGAAGGCCCGTTTAAGTGACCTTATGAATTTGGGTGGCGGCGTGGCTTATCACGTTGAAAGCCCGGAACTCCTATCGATTCGCGATGCACTGGCCGAAGGTTTTCGCGGACTACTCATTCCGCAGGACCAAGCGCGTCCGCGGCTGCACATCACCGTCCAGAACAAGGTCGAACCGGCTGTTGCAAAAGCGCTCTACGCGAGGCTTTCCGGCAGTTTTCAGCCGCGGCCCTTGGCCATACACGGCCTTGCAGCTTATTATTATCGCGGCGGTCCATGGGAGCAAATCGGCAGATGGGCATTTCGCGGCGAATAACGTTTCGCGGCCCTTGACCCATGCACCCCCCACGCTTATAGCGCCGCGTGCTTCCCCGCAAACGCCGGGGTTCACGCTTGGATGGCGAAGTAGCTCAGCTGGTTAGAGCGGTGGAATCATAATCCATAGGTCGGGGGTTCAAGTCCCTCCTTCGCTACCATCCTCCTATAGACATAATAGGCACAGGAACAGTTTGGTTGCCGGGATTATGAACGGTTGCCTCCCGTTCGTGCGGCGGCTAAGCTTGGGTTATGAAGGACTGCTCCCAATGCGTTGTGCGTAACCGTGCAATTTGCGCCGGCCTCGAACCCGATGAACTTGATGCGCTGGGTCAGCTTGGCCGAAAGCAGCGCGTGACAAAGGGTCAGACGGTTGTTTGGGAAGGCGATGATTCGGTTGTCGTTGCCAATGTCATCGAAGGCGTCCTTAAAGTTTCCATGAGCATTTCGGATGGGCGCGAACAGATTGTCGGCCTCGTCTTCGCGTCTGATTTTATTGGCCGCCCTTTTGGTCAGCAAAGTCCCTATAGCGTCACCGCGCTCACCGATGCGGAATTATGCATCTTTTCCCGCTCAACCTTTGATAGCTTCGCACGGCAGCATCCGGAACTGGAGCATAAGCTGCTGCGGCGTACGTTGAACGAACTTGATCGCGCGCATGAATGGATGCTGCTGCTGGGGAAGAAGACCGCAACGGAACGGATTGCGACCTTGCTGCTGGAAATGTCCGCGCGTCTTGGTGAAACTGGTTGTTCGGCGGACAAAAGTGCACTGGATGCGTTTCAGCTGCCGCTTGATCGTCAACAAATCGGCGATGTCCTTGGGCTCACCATTGAAACGGTCAGCCGACAATTGTCACTCTTGAAAGCTGACGGTGTCATTAACCTGCCGGATCGCCGAACTGTGGCTATCCAGAATCGCGCACGGCTTCAGGATCTTTCCGCCGCGGCATAAGGCGGTTTTTCCATTCGTTGATCTGAATCAAGGAATGCCCTGCTGCGCTGCGGCATGGATGACCCTGAAGCTGCAATTTTGCGGCTCAGGGGAAGACAATGGTTTCGCTTTTATCACGTGTTGGCGTGTGGTTTTTCATCGCATTACTCGCATTTATGGCCATGGCGCTGGGGGCTGACCAAGCTTATTCGGTTCATATGGCCATCATTTGCGTTGCGGCACTGATTGCGATGGCCGCCTCCATGAACGCATTTGATTTCGTGACGCAGCGGTTTCCGGCACTTGGAGGCCCCGCACTACAATCGCAATATGATAATGACCCCATCCGCTGGGGCGTTATCGCGACGATGTTTTGGGGAATCGCCGGGTTTCTCGTCGGACTGATCATCGCGCTCCAGCTCGCGTTTCCCGCTCTCAACCTCAATCTTGAATACACCACATTCGGCCGCTTGCGGCCGTTGCACACCTCTGCAGTGATTTTTGCATTTGGAGGCAATGCGTTGATTGCGACGAGTTTCTACGTTGTGCAGCGCACGTGCCGGGCGAGACTTGCCTTCCCCAGTCTCGCCCGTTTTGTCTTCTGGGGCTATCAGCTGTTCATCGTGTTGGCCGCCACCGGCTATTTGATGGGCGTTACCGAAGCCAAGGAATATGCCGAACCAGAATGGTATGTTGATATCTGGCTGACGATTGTTTGGGTCAGCTATCTCGCGGTTTTCGTGGGTACAATCGTAAAGCGCAAAGAACCGCACATTTACGTGGCGAACTGGTTTTATCTGAGCTTCATCATCACTGTGGCGATGCTGCATCTGGTGAATAATTTGTCGATGCCTGTCAGCATCTTCGGTTCCAAAAGCTACAGCGCGTTTGCGGGTGTGCAGGATGCGCTGACGCAGTGGTGGTATGGGCACAACGCGGTTGGATTTTTCCTGACCGCTGGCTTTCTGGCCATGATGTATTATTTCGTGCCGAAGCAGGCCGAGCGTCCCGTGTTTTCCTATCGGCTATCAATTGTCCACTTCTGGGCGTTGATTTTCCTCTATATCTGGGCGGGGCCGCACCATCTGCACTACACAGCCTTGCCCGATTGGGCACAGACGCTTGGCATGGTGTTTTCAATCATCCTGTGGATGCCCAGCTGGGGCGGCATGATCAATGGCTTGATGACGCTGAACGGCGCGTGGGACAAAATCCGCACTGACCCTATCATCCGCATGATGGTTATGGCGCTCGCCTTTTACGGGATGAGCACATTCGAAGGGCCAATGTTGTCGATCAAGGCGGTCAACAGCCTGTCACACTACACTGACTGGACCATTGGCCATGTGCACAGCGGTGCGCTCGGCTGGAACGGCATGATTACCTTTGCCTCCCTCTATTACCTGTTCCCGCGTCTGTGGGGCCGTAGCCGCATGTATTCGTTGCGGATGATTAACTGGCACTTCTGGCTGTCGACACTTGGCATCGTTTTTTATGCCTCGGCAATGTGGGTCGCGGGCATCATGCAAGGGCTGATGTGGCGCGAATATGGCGCGGACGGTTATCTCGTTTACTCCTTTGCAGAGACGGTCGCCGCTATGTTCCCCATGTATCTCATCCGCGCTTTTGGCGGGCTGCTGTACCTCTCGGGCGCATTGGTGATGGTCTACAATGTCTGGATGACCGTGGCGGGCCATCTGCGCGATGAAAAGCCGATGACGGAAACGCCGCACAATGCGGACGCTGACCGTCCCTATGTCGCCGTTCCCGCTGAATAAGGATTGCCAATCATGACAAGCACAACCGAACACGCCTTCAGCCATAAGAAACTGGAACGCAATGTGACATTGCTTGGCCTGTGTGCCTTGGGCGCAGTGGCCATTGGCGGCATAGTCGAAATTGCGCCGTTGTTTTGGATCGATTCAACGGTGGAAAAGGTGGAAGGCATGCGGCCTTACACCCCACTGGAGCTGACCGGACGCAACATCTACATGCGCGAAGGCTGTTACGTCTGTCACAGCCAGATGATCCGCCCTTTCCGCGACGAGGTTGAACGTTATGGCCCGTATAGCCTCGCCGCCGAAAGCATGTACGACCACCCGTTCCAATGGGGCTCGAAACGCACTGGACCTGATCTGGCACGGGTTGGCGGTCGCTATTCGGACGAATGGCACCGCGCGCATCTGAAAAATCCGCGTAGCGTCGTCCCTGAATCGATTATGCCGCCTTATGCTTTTCTGGCTGAAAGGCCTGTGAAGGTTGGTGACATGTCAGGGCATTTGACAGCGCTTTCACGTGTCGGCGTGCCCTATACGAAGGAAGCTATAGCTGCCGCGGACGCTGACTTAGTGGCGCAAGCTGATCCCAACGGCGATGCTGCGGCACTGAAGACGCGATATCCCAAGGCACAAGCGCGGGATTTCGACGGTAACCCTAGTCAGGTGACCGAATTGGATGCCGTCATCGCCTATTTGCAAATGCTGGGCACACTCGTTGATCACCAAAAGGCAAAAGCCTTTGAGCAGCCACGATGAACTACAATGATTTCCGGCATTTCGCCGACAGCTGGGGCCTGGTGGTGATGGGGATGTTGTTCCTTGTCCTCATATTGTGGCCATTTCGCAAAGGGGCGTCGCAGCGCAACGAAGACGCAGCAAATATCATTTTCAGGGACGACGACCATGTCTGATAAGAAACGGATTGACCAACCAACGGGCACTGAAACAGTCGGTCACGAATGGGATGGTATTGAGGAACTCGACACACCTATGCCCCGCTGGTGGGTTATCTCGTTCTGGGCCTGCATTGTCTGGGGCATTGGTTACCTCATTTTGTATCCCGCTATCCCGATGGCCAATAGCGCAACGCGAGGCGTCCTGAACTGGACGAGCCGAGGTGAACTTGATGCAGAGATGAAGGCAGAAACGCTGCGACGAGCGCCGATTACCAGCGCGTTGGCATCGATCCCTGTCGAACAGCTTGCTGGCAACGAGCGGCTATATCAGGCGGCTGTTGAAGGTGGCCGTGCCGCGTTTAAAGTGCATTGCGTGCAATGCCACGGGTCGGGTGCTGCCGGATCAAAGGGATATCCCAATTTGAATGACGACGACTGGCTGTGGGGTGGCGACTTGAATGCCATCCACGTTACGCTCACGCACGGAATTCGTCAGCCTGACCACAACGAAACGCGTTTTTCGCAGATGCCCGCCTTCGCAGGAGTGTTGAGCGCCGGAGAAATCGATGCCGTTACATCTTATGTTCGGTCGTTGTCCGGTTTGGAAAAAACCAGCGCGAACACTGCTGCCGGCGCGGCGATTTTTGGCAACAATTGTGCGTCATGTCACGGCGCTGATGGCAAGGGCATGCGTGCGTCCGGTGCCCCCAATCTGACAGATGGTATCTGGCTATATGGAGGTGACAAAGCGTCGTTAACCACCACCGTAAATCAGGCCCGCTATGGCGTTATGCCACGCTGGAACAACAGGTTGGACCCCGTCACGATCAAGATGCTGGCGGCTTATGTCCATTCGCTCGGCGGCGGCGAAGAAGCGCCAGCCCCAGTTGCCGTTTCTGGAACCAGTCCGGCCAAGGCGGCCACCAATGTCGGGAATTGAACCACTAAAGGTCCGGCAGCCAGCGCTATACGAAGGGCGCAGGGGCGTTTATCCGAAGGCCGTTGACGGATTTTTCCGGCGGATGAAATGGGTCATCATGGCGGTGACGCTTGCCATTTATTATATCACGCCATGGATACGTTGGGATCGCGGGCAATATGCGCCAGATCAGGCGGTGCTGGTCGATCTTGCCAATCGCCGTTTTTACATGTTCCAGATCGAAATCTGGCCGCATGAATTTTATTATGTGGTTGGGCTTCTTATCATGGCAGGAGTTGGCCTGTTCCTTGTCACCAGCGCCGTCGGCCGTGCTTGGTGCGGCTATGCCTGCCCGCAGACGGTGTGGACCGATCTGTTCCAGCATGTGGAACGGTTCATCGATGGCGACCGCAATGCCCAGATTCGTCTGGAAAAGGCATCATGGGGCATCGAGAAAATATCCAAACGCCTGACCAAATGGGCGGCATGGCTGTTCATTGCCTTTTGGACTGGCGGTGCGTGGATCATGTATTTTGCCGACGCCCCCACTTTGGTGCGTGAATTCTGGTCGGGCGAGGCGGCAACAGTCGCCTACGCCACTGTCGGCATCTTGACCGCAACGACATTTATCTTTGGCGGTTTCATGCGTGAGCAGGTTTGCATTTATATGTGCCCTTGGCCGCGCATCCAGACAGCCATGATGGACGAAAAATCCTTGCTCGTGACCTACAAGGATTGGCGCGGCGAACAACGTGGCAGCCTTAAGCAGGCGCAGGCAAATCCGCAGGCGTTCGGCGATTGCATTGACTGCAATCAATGCGTTGCCGTGTGTCCGACAGGCATCGACATTCGCGAAGGTCCGCAAATTGGCTGCATCACCTGTGCTTTGTGCATCGACGCTTGCGACAAGGTCATGGCACAAATCGGCAAGCCGCGTGGTCTGATCGATTATTGCACGCTGGATGATGCCGTGGCGGAGAAATCGGGCGCGCAAGCGAACCCGCCTTTGAAAACACTCTTTCGGCCCCGCACGATTGCCTATTTTGGAATTTGGGCATCCATTGGTTTGGCGATGCTTTTCACGCTCGACCAACGGACGCGACTCGATCTATCCGTTCAACCCGATCGCAACCCGGTTTATGTCCGGCTTTCCGATGGTACGATCCGAAACAATTTTACGCTGAAAATCCGTAATATGGAAACCCGGCCGCGCATAGTGGACGTATCTATCGACGGCCTTAGTGGCGCAGTCATGTGGACGGCAGATGGCAAGCGCGAATTCGCCAGGCAGAGCGTGAATTTCGCGGTTGCACCAGATGCGGTGCACAAGGTCCGGCTGTTTATCGCAGCCCCGCCCGAAGGCGAAGAGCGCACAGAGTTTCGTATCACCACGCGCGCACGTTCCGGTGACGAACGCGGTGACAGCGATACCGTCATCTTCGAACGTCCGGAGACAGAAGAATGAAAATTTTGACCGACGGCAAATTCACTGGCTGGCACATAACGGCGATATTGCTCGCCTTTTTTGGCATCGTCATGGCCGTCAACTTTTACATGGCGCGCATGGCGGTGGGCACTTTTGGCGGCACAGTGGTCGACAACAGCTATGTTGCCAGTCAGGAATATAACAGCTGGTTGGGTGCGGCGGCGCGTCAGGATAAGCTTGGCTGGAATGTGAAAGTGTCACTGGACACCAGCCGACATGTGCACGTGGATGCGCGCTCTGATGGCGTCGCTATCACGCAGATAACTGCGATCGGCGATGCCTTGCACCCACTTGGACGGGCTGATGATATCGCATTGTCGTTCGCGCCTACCCATGACGGAGGCTTGATGTCGACCACGGCGTTGCCGGCAGGTCGCTGGAACCTGCGGCTCTCGCTTCGTCGTGGCGCTGATATCTTCAAATTGGCAGAGCAGGTGCAATGAACGCGACCAGCATATTGAAGCCGTCAGCGGTTTTGCTGCAGTCGGACTTTTCGGTGCCCGCTATGCGTTGCGCAGGCTGCATATCGAAACTTGAGCGCGGCCTGTCACAACAACCTGGAATTGCCAATGCCCGCGTGAACTTTACCGCGAAGCGGGTGTCCATTTCGCACCTCCCCGAATTGACCATGCCGCAGCTGGTCGCAGCAATCGCCGATAGCGGGTTCGAGGCGCAAGCCATTACCGACCAGCAAGGCGATCCTGCTGTCGCCGAAGCGCATCAGTTGTTGAAAGCCATGGCGGTGGCCGGATTTGCCATGATGAACATCATGCTGCTGTCGGTGTCGGTGTGGTCAGGGGCAACCGGTGTGACGCGCGACCTGTTCCATTGGTTGTCGGCCATGATCGCGTTGCCAACCGTCATTTACGCGGGTCAGCCATTTTTCCGTTCGGCATGGAGCGCGCTGCGCAAGCGTCGCACCAATATGGATGTGCCAATCTCCATTGGTGTTTCGATTACCACAATGTTGAGCCTGTATGAGACATTCAACCATGGCCAGCACGCCTATTTTGACGGCGTGGTCATGCTGCTGTTCTTTCTGCTGACAGGACGCTGGTTGGACGCCGTCATGCGCGACAGGGCCCGCGACGGGGTCAGCGCACTGCTAAAGCAAACTGCGGCGGGTGCGATGGTTTTGCGGGCGGATGGCAAGACCGAATGGGTTGATGGCAGCGCCCTCGTTCCCGGTATGGAGATGATCATAGCGGCAGGGGAACGATTGGCTGCCGACGGCGTCGTCACAAAAGGACAAAGCAGTTTTGATCTTTCGCTGCTGACTGGCGAGTCTGCTGCGCAGTCAGTCAATATGGGCGATGTGGTTCATGCAGGTACGCTGAACATCGACGCGCCAGTAACGGTGCGCGTGACGGCATCGGGTCCCGACACCGCGATTGCCGATATTGCGCGATTGATGGAACAAGCCGGTCAAAGCAAATCGGTCTATGTGCGGATCGCCGACCGCGCTGCGCGCTTTTATGCGCCAGCCGTGCACACGCTCGCGCTGGCAAGCTTTGTGGGCTGGATGATCGCTGGTGCTGGCTGGCACGAAAGCCTTTTGATCGCAGTTGCAGTCCTCATCATAACATGCCCCTGCGCGTTAGGCCTTGCCGTGCCAGCGGCCCAAATCGTCGTTGCTGGTGCGTTGATGCGTGCAGGCATTTTGGTGAAGGATGGAAGTGCACTTGAGCGGCTGGCTGAGGTGGATCTTGCGATGTTCGATAAAACGGGCACCCTGACACGCGGACGGCCTGAACCTGTAAATCTTGACCAAGCCGATGCAACGCAGAAATCGGTATTGCTCGCCCTTGCGCGTGCAAGCCGCCACCCCTTGTCAGAAGCCATCCGCCGCGCTTTGGAGGCGGAGGGCGTCGTTGCTGCGGATATCGACACCGTGCGGGAAGTCCCAGGTTCCGGAATATATGGCAGGTTCAACGGGATCAATGTTTCGCTCGGTCGGCCCGAGGTCGAAATTTCGCATGAGGGCATGGCATCGCAATTGCAGATTGGCGACCAGCCGCCTTTCGCAGTGCATTTCGCCGATATGATGCGGCCCCATGCCCAAGAAACAGTGGCAGGGCTCAAGGCAATGGGCATCACCTCCGCTATCTTGTCGGGAGATCGCGCAGTTTCGGTTGCACCCGTCGCACGAACGCTTGGTTTAACCGCGCAGACCTCCATGTTGCCCCAGGACAAATTGGACGCCATCGCGCGCCAGAAAGTGGCGGGTTACAAAGTGCTGATGGTTGGCGACGGACTGAACGACGGCCCTGCTTTGGCCGCCGGTTACGCTTCGATGGCACCAGCATCGGCCAGTGACGCAGGACAACAGGCCGCAGACGTTGTCTTCATGGGAGATTCGCTTGCACCCGTTGCCATCGCAATTCGCGCAGCCCAACGCACGCAGCGGATCGTCCGCCAGAACTTCGTCATGGCCATTGGCTATAACGCCATCGCCGTACCGTTGGCGATCGGTGGATATGTTACGCCATTGATTGCGGCTGCTGCGATGTCTGGTTCATCGCTGATTGTCGTGGCCAATGCGCTGCGGTTGAGGAGCGCGGCGCGATGACTGGTCTTGTCCTGCTCATCCCGGTTGCTTTGGGCTTGGGCTTGCTTGGCCTTGCTGGATTTTTCTGGTCGGTGAAAAGCGGACAGTTTGACGATGCCGACGGCGCCGCGCTCCGCATACTCATTGACGATCAGGATCAGCCGTGAGACGCGTCGCTACCTTAGTGGCTGTGCTGGCGCTAATTTTGCCACCAATGCCGGTTGCTGGACGCGCTATCATCGTCGATATTTGCGGGAAACCTGGCGGACGCATGGTTTTGCCGGTTAAGCCCCGTTTGCCACAAGAGGGCGATGGTCATGGCTGTTGCAAGAAAGGGTGCCATGCGGGCAATGAGCGCAAGAAGCGCACCTCCGGTGACGTTGACGACGGGATTGACGAGGACGGCTGCTGTTAACAAAAAAGCGGCGCTCTTCGTTTGAAAAGCGCCGCTGGGGTTTGGATCTGACGGCTGTTAGAAGCGGAAGCCCATCCCAACACCGAAAACAATCGGATCAAGGCTGATCTTCACGCGCTGCGTGCCAATCGCGGTCGTTGCCAATCGTGCCGTTGTGTCGATGTCGATATATTTCACATCGAAATTGAGGAAGATTTTTTCATTCAGGTCAATGTCGATACCTGCTTGGGCGGCCCAGCCAAAACTGTCCTTCAAATCGACGTCGGTTTGACCCACTGCAGTTTCGAGTCCAGCCGAAGGCTTTTCCGAGTAAAACATCGTATAATTGACGCCCGCGCCGACATAGGGCCGCACTTTTGCATCTGGCGCGAAATGATACTGAACGGTCAAAGTTGGCGGCAATACCCAGGTTGATGCGAGCTTTCCGATACCGCCAGTTGTTCCGCTCGTGCCGCTGGCATTGTGCTTGGTGGTCGCTGCAATCAACTCAAGCCCGACATGGTCGCTGACCATATGGGTGATGTCAATTTCTGGCATGATGCTGTTGTTGACCCTCACTTCTTCAGTCGGGAAGGCTGGCAATATACCATCTGAGCTTTCTGTTGGTGCTACCATGATTGCGCGGACCCGGACGAGAGTGTCTCCTGCTTTTGCATAAGCGGGTGAAGCCAATGCGCTGACGGCGATGGCGGGCAGAGCTGCGTATTTCCAAAAATGCATGTCATTTCCTTTCTGATGGATAATGCTGAAATCGCAGTGCGCCTCATGCGGCATGATCGCATTGATCTGGACCAATAAAGTGGTTGATCGAGATCAAAGACAGGCCGCCGCTGTCCTGTTCAATTCATGAGCATGTGGACTTTCTATCCTGAACTGCTGGCGGCAAATGTCCCTAGATATACCAGTTATCCGACGGCCGTGGAGTTTAGTGAAACTGTCGGCGCGTCCGCATTTTCGCAGGCGCTGGACGATGTGCCCGCCGATGCACCGATATCGCTTTATTTGCACATCCCATATTGCCGGGAGATATGCTGGTATTGCGGTTGCAACACTGGCGCAGCGTCCAAGGAAAAACGGCTAATTAGCTATCTCGCTGCGCTTGAGGCGGAGATAACACAGGTCGCAGCGCGGCTGAAACGACGCGGCAGGGTCAAGCATATTGCATTTGGCGGAGGTAGCCCCAATGCTATTGCTCCGGTCGAATTTGTCCGCCTTATGGATCGTGTGCGGACGATGTTTACATGTGACGATCCGCAAATCTCGGTGGAACTCGACCCCCGGATATTTAACGTCGAATGGGCAGCTACGCTGGCGCGCTGTGGTGTATCGCGCGTCAGCCTAGGCGTGCAAAGCTTCTCTGAAAAAATCCAGCGCGCGATTGGCCGGACGCAACCATTGCGGTTGATTGAAAACTGCATGGCATTGCTGCGTGAAGTCGGGGTCAAAGGGATCAACTTTGACCTGATGTATGGCTTGCCAGGACAATCGCAGTTAGATTTGCTCGAGACGCTGAAGATCACTGTGCGCCTGTCACCCGACCGAATTGCACTTTTTGGTTATGCGCACATGCCGAAATTATTTCCCAGACAACGGCGCATTGATGGTTCCGCATTACCCAACTCCGCCGAGCGTTTTGCGATGGCAGAATTGGGGTACGAATATTTCACAAAGGCTGGCTATACGGCCATCGGGTTCGACCATTTTGCCAGACCCGATGACAGCCTTGCGAGAGCCTCCGAAGCAGGCGCGCTGCGGCGGAACTTCCAAGGGTTTACTGACGACAATAGCGATATCATGATTGGTATGGGCGCAAGCGCGATCAGCAATTTTCCAAAATACATTATCCAAAACGAGAAAAACGTAGGCGAATATCGCGCGCGTACGTCGACGCATGACATAACTGCAGTTCGCGGCGTCGCGCGCGATGATGATACCCAATTGCGTGGCAAACTTATCGAACAACTGCTCTGCACCGGCAATTCTGGGCCAATTCCTGCTGCGATAGTATCGGATGTGGCGCAAAAAATGCGTGCATTCGCTGACCAGGGCCTTGCCCGGCTGGAACAAAATTGCCTCATCATTGAGCCCGATGGAATTCCATATTCGCGGGCGATTGCATCGCTGCTGGACGCCTACCGCAAACCGGTATCACGCCAATTCAGTCCTGCGGTTTAAGGACCGGTGCATATAGCCAATTGCGTGCGGATTGTTGTTTCTACGTCTTGTTAGGCGGCTTTGGCATGCCTTTTCCCCCGGTGATATGCCGCCGTGGGCGCCGCGCTTGGTCAGGCGTGTGATGCGCTCCCACCAAGTCTATTGGGCTCCCATTTTTGCATTGCGCATGGACGCTATCTTTTGCGCGGGAGCATATGGTGCACGCGCCCGTGCCGCCAATTTCCTTGGCCAAGGGCCAGCGCAGGAAATATTGGTTTTAGTCTTTGGCGTTATCGGCAGGGCCGCCCACAAGCACAAAATGCCGGTCGCAATAGCCGCAATCGACATAGCCCTTTTCATCAATCTGAAGCCAGACGCGGGGATGGCCCAATGCGGCAGGGATATCACCGCTGCCGTCGCAAGCAACGCGCGGTTCACGGACTCGGATCGTTTCAGGTTCGTTGTTCATGCGCGGCGCGTAGCAAAACCGCTGCGGGGCTGCAACGGGTCAGAAATAATTGAGCGTGATCGACCAGTTTCCGGAATTCACGCCGGGTGCTTGGTTTGCGGCAACGTCAAGCGTGTCACTGCACACATAGCCGCATCGACGCATTGCGTGCATTTCATGGTACGCCCGCAATCTGTCATTTCCCGTGATTGCTTAGCAGGGCGGCGTTCGCTATCGCATGCATATGTCTGAACAAGCTATCTCGATCAAAAATCTCTCCAAAAAATATGCCGGCGGCAAACAGGCGCTGAGCGATGTCAGTTTTGACGTCGCGCAGGGATCTATTTTCGGGCTTCTGGGGCCGAATGGTGCGGGTAAATCCACGCTGATCAACATATTGGCCGGGATGGTGATGAAAAGCTCCGGCTCCGCATCAATTTGGGGTTTTGATATCGACGCCAACCCGCGCAATGCCAAGGCATCGATCGGTATTGTCCCGCAAGAAATCATGTTCGATCCCTTCTTCACGCCCAAGGAAGCGCTTGAATTGCAGGCGGGCCTATATGGCGTGCCCAAGTCCAAGCGGCGGACGATGGAGCTGCTGAAAGCTGTCCATTTAGAGGACAAGGCGGATGCCTATGCCCGGACTTTGTCGGGCGGTATGAAAAGACGGTTGCTGGTGGCCAAAGCCATGGTTCACGCGCCGCCGGTTATCGTGCTCGACGAGCCCACCGCTGGTGTCGATATCGAGCTGCGGCAGCAATTGTGGGATTATGTGCTTGAACTGAACAAGCAGGGCGTGACTGTGGTGTTGACCACCCACTATCTCGAAGAAGCCGAACAATTATGTGATCGCATCGCTATCATCAACCATGGGCAGCTGATCGCCAACAAACCAACGCGCGAATTGGTCGGCATGGCCCGGGAAAAGGCCGTTGTTCTGACGCTCGACCGGGATGTCACCGCTGCGCCTACCCATGACGCCTTTGAAAAATCCGAATTGGTGAATGAGCGGACAATCGAGATTACGTATAACAAGGATCGTATGAATGCGGGCGAAGTGTTGACGACCATTCAGGGACTGGGCCTTGGGATATTGGACGTGACGACCAAGGAAGCGGACCTTGAAGACGTTTTCCTGCGTCTGACAAGCAGCGCATAAATGGACGTCGATGTCCTCATTATCGGATCGGGTGCAGCGGGATTAACCGCGGCGCTGCAGCTCGCGACAAGCCGAAAAGTCGCCGTATTGGCAAAGGGCGCCATATCCGATGGTGCGACAGCGTGGGCGCAGGGGGGCATCGCCGCGGTGCTTGAGCCAGGCGACAATTTCGAAAGCCATATCGAAGATACCATGGTCGCAGGCGCCGGCCTGAACAACCGTGCGACCGTCGAATTTGTTGTCGAAAATGCGCCGGTCGCCATCGAACGGCTGGCAAAGCTGGGCGTGCCATTTAATCTTGAGGGCAATGACTGGCATTTGACGCGTGAGGGCGGCCATAGCCACCGGCGCATTGTCCATGTTGATGACGCCACGGGATGGGCGGTCCAGCAGGCATTGGAAGCCGCAGCGAGAGCGCATCCCAATATCGTGCTGGTGCCCGATATGGTCGCCGTTGATTTGATATCGGGCCGCCATCAGGAACGGTTTTCAACCTCAGGCCGCGTCCATGGCGTCTATGCGCTCAACCGCAAGACGGGGCAGGTAGAGGCTTTCACCGCGCGGGCCACAATCTTGGCCAGTGGCGGCGCCGGACGCACCTATCTTTACTCCACCGCGCCACGCGGGGCGACGGGCGATGGCATTGCCATGGCATGGCGCGCTGGCTGCCGCGTATCGAATATGGAATTCATGCAATTCCACCCGACCTGCTTGTACAATCTCGAGGTTAAAAACTTCCTGATTACCGAGGCGGTGCGCGGCGAGGGCGGCATCCTGAAAAATCCGAAAACCGGGCATCGCTACATGCCCGATTATGACGAACGCGCAGAGCTTGCGCCGCGCGATATCGTCGCCCGCGCCAATGATGCGGAGATTAAGCGTGACGGGCTCGACTATGTCCATTTAGACATCAGCCACAAGCCTGCAGATTTTGTTAAGGGGCATTTCCCGAACATTTATGAAAAGCTGATGGGGCTTGGTATCGACATCACGCGCGAGCCCATTCCTGTGGTGCCGGCGCAGCATTATACCTGCGGCGGTGTTCTGGTTGACCTTGATGGCCGAACCGATGCGCCGGGGCTGTATGCCGCGGGGGAAGTGACGCAAAGCGGACTTCATGGGGCCAACCGCCTTGCATCAAATTCGCTGCTGGAATGTTTCGTCTTTGGTGACGCTTGTGCGCGCCATATTGATGCCAACTGGGATAGCCTGCCACCACCGCCGCCCATCCGCGCGTGGGATGAAAGCCGCGTGACGGACAGCGATGAAGAGGTTGTCATTGCGCAATGCTGGCGCGAAATCCGGCAGTTCATGTGGAACTTTGTCGGCATCGTCCGCACGACCAAGCGGCTGGAGCGTGCACAGCATCGTATCGATCTGCTGCGCAGCGAAGTTGCCGATTATTACAGCCATTTCCGCGTAACGCCTGACCTGATTGAGCTGCGCAACTTGGTCGAGGTCGCGGCGCTTATCATTCAGTCCGCTTTGTCACGGCATGAAAGCCGGGGGCTGCATTTCACGCTCGATTATCCCGAAACGCTAAAGGAGGCGGTTGATACCGTGTTGGTCCCATGAAAAAACTAATCCCGCTTTTTGCCTTGGCCGCGCTCTCGCCGGCATATGCCGCGACCCCCGAAGAAACCGCGCGTGAGGTGTTGGCGAAATCCCCCATCATTGACGGTCACAATGATACGCCGCACCAGATTGCGGAACTGTTCGACCGGGATTTCTCGAAATTCAATCTCTCGGCACTGCCTGCCGATGTTCTTGCCAAAACGCATACCGATATCCGCACCGCGCGCGCCGGTTTCCTCGGTGGTCAATTTTGGTCGGTATATGTTGATGCCGCACTGCCAAAGCATGAGGCGGTAACACGCACCATCGCACAGATTGACGTCGTTCGGCAGATGATTGCGCGTTATCCAGACAGCTTTGCTTATGCATCGACGGCCGCTGAGGTGGAGCGCGCGATGAAGGCTGGCAAGATCGCGTCGATGATTGGGATGGAAGGCGGGCATTCCATCGGTGACTCGCTTGAAATCCTGCGGCAAACTTATGCGCTGGGCGCACGCTACATGACCATGACGCACAGCCGGACGACCGATTGGGCCGACAGCGCGACCGATGCGCCAAAGCATGATGGGCTTTCCCCATTTGGTTTTGAAGTGCTGGCGGAAATGAACCGGTTGGGGATGATTGCGGACATCAGCCATGTGTCCGAGGCAACGATGCATGACGTGTTGGATAAAACCACCGCGCCCGTGCTGTTCACGCACAGCAATGCCCGCGCCATCACACCGCATCCACGTAATGTGCCCGATTCCGTATTGAAGCGTTTGCCGCAAAATGGCGGCGTGGTCATGGTCACGTTCGTCCCGGGCTTCACCTCGCCCGAGCGCCGCCAATGGGAGTTTGATCGGTCGGCGGTAGCGGGTCGTGCGAAAACCGAATTTTCCGGCAACCCTGTTGGCGAGAAAGCCGCCATAGACGCATGGATTGCCGCAAACCCACAGCCCAAAGCAACATTGGCGCAAGTCGCTGACCATATCGACCACATCCGCAAAGTTGCCGGCATTGACCATATCGGCATTGGCGGCGACTTTGGTGGTGTCGATGAACTGCCAGTGGGCCTCGAAAACGTATCGACCTATCCGGCTTTGTTCGCGGAACTGGTACGTCGCGGTTATTCCAAGAGCGATCTTGCCAAAATCGCTCAAGGCAATGCCCTACGCGTCATGCGCGGGGTCGAAAAGGCAGCAGGGAAATAATCTCACACAAAGGCACAAAGGCACAAAGGCACAAAGAAAGGCGTAAAGCGGATCGCCAACGGTGATCTTACGCGCTCTTTGTAGATTCTTTGTGCCTTTGTGTCTTCGTGTGAGACCTCTTTTAAAAGCCCTCGGACAAATATCGTTCGGCTATTGCAGCGTGGAGGGCGGCTCCGCGGGCCATGACGCTGTCGTCTAGGACCATGCGGTTGGAATGCAGGCCGCAGCAGGATCGCCAGTCGTCGCCCTCATGTGACGCGCCCAAGAAGAACATGGCGCCGGGTACTTTTTCAAGGACATAGGCAAAGTCTTCCGCGCCCATGATCGGCGTGTCGAGCGTGAGCCAGCTTTCTGCGCCAAACATATCCTCAACCACTGTTTTGCCGAATTGCACCGCACGATCGTCGCACACGGTGACAGGGAAGCCTTGTTCGATATGGACCTCCGCACTGCACCCGTGGGCCGCGGCGATTCCGGGTGCGAGACGATGCAGTTCCTCCGCCACCCGCGCGCGTGATTGCGGCGACAATGTGCGGATAGTGCCCAATAGATGTGCGGTCTCGGGAATGATGTTGTTGGTCGTGCCTGCCGCGATTTTGGCAATGGTAATGACCGCCGGGTTAAACACGGAAATCTTGCGCGTCACCATCGTTTGGATGGCGGATACGATTTCGCAGGCAACGGGAATGGGATCAACGGCGTCATGCGGCATCGATGCATGGCCGCCCGCGCCCTTGACGGTAATATTCAGGATATCAGAGGATGCCAATAATGGTCCGCTTCGGCCGCTAAACACGCCGCGCGGGGCGTTGGGCATGATGTGCAAGGCAAAGGCAGCATCGGGCAGCGGATCAATCAAGCCGTCGTCGAGCATATAACGCGCGCCATGATGGCCTTCTTCCCCGGGCTGAAACATGAATTGCACCGTTCCGGCCAGCTGGTCGCGCTTGGCGCATAGCATCTTGGCCGCACCCACGAGCATCGCGACATGGGTATCATGCCCGCACGCATGCATCGCGCCTTCGGTCAGCGAGCTATATTCAAGGCCCGTATCCTCATGGAGCGGCAACGCGTCCATATCGCCACGTAGAAGCACCGTACGGCCATTGGCCGGGCCCTTGAGTGTCGCGATGAGCCCGGTGGTCGATGGCCCTTCACGCAGCTCCAGCGGCAGGCCAGCAAGCGCGGCTTTGATTTTAGCCAATGTCTTGGGGTTTTGCAGGCCAAGCTCAGGCTCGGCATGAATTGCGCGGCGCAGCGCGATCAGGTCGGGCAGGATGTCTTCGGCGTCGTCGCGCCAGTCAGTGCTTATTAAGTCCATAGCTTAACTAGCACCACCCTGGCGCGCCCGACAACTGCCTTATTTTTCCAGACGTACCGTCACATATTGTGTTGGCGCGCCGCGGCGTTTGACGCCCAGCAAGATTGCGCCACGACCGGCTGCCTTGGCTTCCTTGACGACATCGGCGAGACCGGCTGCTGTGGTCACTGGCTTGTAGTTTGCCGATACGATGACATCGCCCCGACGCAGACCAACCTGTGCACCCGTGCCGGTGCCCGGAACATCAATAACGACACCCTTTGTATCAGTGGTCAGGCCAAGCGCGCGCGCGATTTCGGCATCAAGCGGAATGACGCTGATGCCCACCGCATCACGCAAAACCTTTGAATCTGGCGTGTCGCTTTGCTTGTCGAAATCCTTATTTTCTTCAGGATTGAAACTTTGCGCCAATTTCTCTTCCGGAGGACGTGCACCGACCGTTGCGGTCAGCTTCATCGGTTTGCCTTCACGCAAGATATCCAGCGGAATGCGTGTGCCAGGTTTGATATTGGCAACGATGAAGGACAATGTGGTTTCGGGGGAAACATCGCGGTCATTGACACGTAGAACGATGTCGCCTTCTTTCAGGCCAGCCTTATCCGCAGCTTCGCCTGCAACAACGCGCGCGACAAA
>JBEEIJ010000115.1:0-24412 GCA_041169905.1 Pseudomonadota bacterium
GCCTTGGGCGGTGACGTGCGCGGCCTGAAAATAGGGTTGCTTGGCCTGACGTTCAAACCCAATACCGACGATATGCGCGATGCCCCGTCGATCGCGATTGTCCAGACGTTGCTGGACGCCGGCGCCATCGTGCACGCCCATGATCCCGAAGGCATGGAAGAAGCCGCCAAGATCTTGCCCAACGTGGTCATGACCGACAGCGCGTACAGCGCAGCGCAAGACGCGCACGCCGTTGCCTTGGTGACCGAATGGGACGCCTATCGTGCGTTAGACCTAAAAAAGCTGCATGCCGCAATGGCGGGCGATGTTCTGGTCGACCTGCGCAACATTTACCGCCCAGAAGAAGCGCAGGCCGCAGGGTTCAATTATGTCAGCGTTGGCCGCTAAGCCAACCGACTTAATTTACCTGCCGGTCATATCCCGCCCAATAAGGTGCACGTAAATCCTTGCGCAAAATCTTGCCCGATGCGTTACGCGGCAAGGCTTCGATGACGTCCACCGAGCGCGGCACCTTGAACCCTGCGATACGTTCGCGGGCCCATGCCATCACGCTCTCAACGTCAACCTGCATGCCGGGTTTGGGCACACAGACAGCTTTCACCGCCTCGCCCCATTTGGCGTCTGGTACGCCGATGACGGCGACTTCCAGCACTTGGGGGTGGCCATAGATCGCGCTCTCAACCTCAGCGGGGTAAACATTTTCGCCACCGGTGATGATCATGTCTTTGACGCGGTCGTGAATGTATAAATAGCCGTCTTCATCCAGATATCCGGCATCGCCCGTTTTGATCCAGCCGCCGTCGGCGACGGTGCCTTTGGTTGCGTCGGGCAAATTCCAATAGCCGATCATATTGTTCGAAGACCGCGTCCACACTTCACCGACGTCTCCGACCGGCATGTCATTGCCTGCGCCATCAACAATGCGCAGATCAACACCGGGCAAAGGTTTTCCGGCCGACCGCATCCGTTTGTTACCATTGGGGTCATGGTCTTCGGGCGGCAGCATGCAGATTGTGCCGGTCGTTTCGGTCATGCCGTAGACTTGGATGAACTGCGCGTTGAACACATCCATAGATTGCCGCAGCAGCTCGAGTGGAATCGGTGCAGCACCGTACAGGATATATTTCAGGCGGCTGTAATCCACCGAACGGCAGCGCGGGTGATTGACCATCATTTGCAGGGCGGCAGGCACAATGAACAACCGCGTCGCGCCGCCCTTTTCAATGGCGTCGAAAACCGCATCAGGCGAAAATTCAGCCTGAACCAACCCCGGCAAGCCAGACGCCATTGCCATGATGCCAAGCCCCGTCCCGCCAATATGTGCGCAGGGCATGGCGATAAGGACGACTTCATCATCATCCCATTTGGTATAGGCATGGTCGGAATCGGCAGAATGCTTGCGCAGGGCGAACAAGTTGCGGTTCGACAGCACGGCGCCCTTAGGATTGCCGGTCGTGCCTGAAGTGTACAGCTGTAGCGCGGCATCATCGGGGCCAGCCGGTTCAAACGCAGCGCGCGGTGTCGCATCGATCATCCGTCGGGCGTCATCTTCTGCAATGACATGTTCAACACCCGGAATGTCCTCGGCAAGTGCCTGAACGCCCGCGTCAAACCCCTGGCCTGCGAACAAAATGCGCGCGCCGGTGTCTTTCGCAATATACGCCCATTCGGCAGGGGCAAGCCGCCAGCCAATTGGCACCATGACGATGCCAACGCGCGCCGCGCCGTAAAACAGCGAAAAATACAGGTCGCTGTTTTTGCCAATCCACGCAATGCGGTCGCCTTTTTTAAGGCCCATAGCCATCAGCATCGACGCAATTTTCGCAGTGTGCTCTTCCAGCCCGCCATAAGTGAAAGCGTGGTCATCTTGCGATAAAGCGGGCCAATCGGGACGATCCTTTGCCCAAAGGGTCAGAAACCCGTCAAAGGTCAATATGTCAAAATCGGCCACCGCCATGTCATCTCTCCCAAGATCGGGCCGCGTTTGGCAGAGGCCCTGATGCTTTTTGTCGAGAGATTATAGCCACATGTCAACAAACGGATTACGTCTCGGCCTCCCCCTTTGAATGCGAGGATTCTCTCATGCCGAAAACGTTTCAACTGACCGCTATTCTTTTGCTGGCAGGGGTCAGCCTGCCTGTTGCGGCGCAGAATGAATCGAAGCGTGAAATCGTCGTAACGGCGCGTTCATTGAAGGATACAGAGGCGGATTTAAAAGCCTGTCTGGCGCGTAAATGCCCACCCGATCAAGATATCAAAGCGACGCTGGCGCATGCGGAAAACCAATTTGTCGAAGGCGATTATCGCGATGCGCGCGCGACTTTGGCAAATGCGCTTGGCCGTAATCGCAAACATAAAGAGCAGTTCCCGATCGAAGTTTCCGATTTGCTGCGCGCAAATGGCAATGTGGCAGCGCATTTGGGCGAATCCGATATTTATCGGCTGTCCGTGCTCGACATGCGCGACACGCTGAAAGGCGCGCTTAAGCCGAACGACTTTCGTGTATTCAGCGCGGAAATTGAAGTCGCGGACTCGCGATTGAAACTTGGCTATCTGGAAGAAGCAAGCGACAAATATTTGGAAATCGAACGGCGCGCTCTGGCCGCTGGCCTTCCCCAAATTGCGGCGATTGCCCGTGTGCGCGACCTGTCTTTGCGGGTGCAGCGCGCGGAAACCGAGAAAACGGCATTTCGCCGCAAAGACGCCACCGAAGCGATTGACCTATTCTTGAAAGAGCCCACCGGCGGGGCCGAGCAATTCAAGATTGTGGCAGAAGTGCTGAAATCGCGCATGGACCGCAACGGCGGCAACAACGAGACAACCGACAAGCTGATTGCACGTTATGCGGCAATGGGTGGCACAGAACGTCCTGTTCTGCTGCATTCCAAGCCGATTGAAATGAACGAGGCACAGGCCGCCCGCGCAATGGCCGGTGGCAGCGATCTCAACCGGATCGGCACCCAAGTCGTTGAAAAACGCTGGGTCGATATTGGTTTCTGGATTGGCGCCGACGGCAAGGTCGATGAACCCGAAATCTTGCGCAGCGAAGGTGGCACCGATTGGGCCGACGTTGTTCTGAAGGCGATTAAAACCCGCATTTATGCGCCGTTAAAGGCGGAAAGCGATGGGGCCACACCCGGAATTTACGCCATCGAGCGTTACTCGCTGACCGCGCAATATGAAAATGACGTGACCGGAACGCGTATCCGTCAGCGTTCGCCCATCGCCAAAATCGAGCGAACCGATTTGACTGGCTAGGGTCAGGACCTAGGCACGGAAGACCAGCAGCAGATTGTTTGCGGGCATTTCGACGATCTGGTCGAGGCGCAAGCCATTCTCTTCGGCGATTTCGCTGATATCCTCCACGGAGCGCAGACCCCATTCGGGGTTTTGTTGGCGCAATGACGCATCAAATGCAGCGTTGCTCTCCGCAAGGGGAACATCGCGCTGCCGGAATGGCCCATAGATGCACAGCGGATCGGACGGTCCAAGCGTTCGGGCGGCATTGCGCAGCAATCCGACCGTGGCTGCCCAAGGGCTGATATGCACCATGTTGATGCACAGCACCGCATTTGCCTCAATAATGGGCCAGTCGGACGCGGCATCCAGCAACATCGCCGGTAAGACATTCGCCGCATTCTCGTCCGCACGCCACGCTTCAATCGACGCCAGCGCAATGGGATCGGGGTCGGTCGGCTGCCATGTCAACGCCGGAAACTGCTTGGCAAAGTGCACCACATGTTCGCCCGTTCCGCTCGCGATTTCCAGCACGCGCCCGCGGTCAGGTAGCAGTTTGGCAAGTGCTTGCGCAATCACATCACGGTTACGCACGGTCGCTGGTGCGTGCCGCTTTACCTCGGGGCCGCGTTCAAACACAAAAGGCTGGGGCGTGCTCATTCCGCCGCTACTGCCTGTTCGGGTTCGCGCCAGACGAGCGCGGGCTTTCGCGCAGCTTGGGTTTCATCCAGGCGACGACGCGGTGCGTGATGGGGCGCGGATTTCAGCATCGGATCCCCTGCCTTCGCCCGTTGCACGACCGAGCGCATCGCACCAATAAACTGGTCAAGCGTGACCTTGCTCTCGGTCTCAGTCGGCTCAATCAACATCGCCCCATGCACGACGAGCGGGAAATAGACCGTCATCGGGTGATAGCCTTCGTCGATCAGGCCCTTGGCGATATCGAGCGTTGAGAAGCCGTCGGCCAAGCCATTGTCGCTGAACAACGCCTCATGCATACATGGCCCGCTATGCGCAAAGGGCGCATCAAGCACATCCTCAAGACTGCGCAAGATGTAATTGGCGTTCAACACGGCGTCTTCGGCAACCTGACGCAAACCGTCGGCACCGTGCGACATGATGTAGGACAAAGCGCGTGTGAACATGCCCATTTGGCCATGGAAGGCCGTCATGCGGCCGAAGCTGTGCGGATGGCGCGCGCTGGCCGTTTCTTCTTCGACCAGCGTATAGCGCCCGTCTGCGTGGCGCTCGGTAAATGGTATCGGACCAAAAGGTGACAATGCTTCCGATAAAACGACCGGTCCCGAACCCGGACCGCCACCACCGTGCGGGGTCGAAAAAGTCTTATGGAGGTTGATATGCATCGCATCGATACCGAGATCACCCGGGCGTACCCGGCCAACGATGGCGTTAAAGTTCGCGCCATCGCAATAGACATAGCCACCGGCGGCATGGACCGCATCTGAGATCGCTTTCATGTCGCGCTCGAACAGGCCGCACGTATTGGGATTGGTGATCATCACGCCAGCCACATCAGGACCAAGCCGTGCTTTCAACGCAGCCAAGTCGACACGGCCTTCGGACGTTGCCGGGATATTCTCGACCGCATAACCAGCAAAGGCCGCTGTCGCAGGGTTGGTGCCATGCGCACTTTCGGGGACGAGGATAACGCTGCGCGGGTCACCGCGCGCTTCGAGTGCAGCTTTGATAGCAAGGATACCGCACAGTTCGCCGTGCGCGCCAGCTTTTGGCGTCATGGCGACGCCATGCATGCCGGTAAGTTTTATCAGCCAAACCGCCAGCTCGTTTATCACCGCTAATGCGCCTTGCACGGTTTCAACGGGCTGCAGCGGGTGGACATCGGCAAAGCCTTCCATCCGCGCGACTTTTTCATTCAGCCGCGGGTTATGCTTCATCGTGCAGCTGCCGAGCGGAAAAAAGCCCAAGTCTATGGCATAATTCTGACGGCTGAGGCGGGTGTAATGCCGCACCGTTTCGGGTTCAGACAGGCCGGGAAGGCCAATGTCGCGATGGCGGGCCAAATTGCCAAGGCGCGGCGTGACTTTCGGCGCATCGGCGAGATCAACGCCGGTGGTTCCGGTCGTGCCGATTTCGAAAATCAATGCCTCTTCCAGCATCAGCGCCTTGTTGCCGGTATAGGTCGCGGGGCCAGTTTCGCCTGCGCTGCCCATTTCGGGCTTCCAGCCGCTTTGATTGATCGTGCTCATGCCAACACCTCCTGCAATGCGGTGGCAAATGTTTCCACATCCTCCATGGTCGCGGCTTCGGTCACCGCGACAAGCAGACCATTGGCCAGCGCATCCACATCGGGATACAAGCGGCCTAAGGAGACACCGCCCAAGACTTTCCGGTCGGCCAATGCCCGCACGACGGGGCGCGCTTCCTTCGGTAGCTTCAAGGTGAATTCGTTGAAAAATGTGTCGTTGACGAGCTCAACGCCAGCGATTTGCGAAAGCCGGTCGGCGGCTTGAACAGCGAGACCGTGGTTGAGTTCCGCCAATCCACGCAGCCCCTTTTCACCCAACAATGTTAGATGAATGCTGAAGGCCAATGCGCAAAGACCTGAATTTGTGCAGATATTTGATGTCGCCTTTTCACGCCGGATATGCTGTTCGCGCGTGGACAGCGTCAGCACGAAACCGCGCTTGCCCTCGGCATCCACAGTCTCACCGCACAAGCGACCGGGCATTTGGCGAACGAACTTTTCCTTGCACGCAAACAGCCCGACATAAGGTCCGCCGAACTGAAGACCAACGCCAAGCGATTGTCCCTCTCCCACAACAATGTCCGCGCCCATTTCGCCCGGCGCCTTGATGGCACCCAAGGCGACAGGCTCGGTGACCACAGCAATCAGCAGCGCACCATGTTCATGCGCCTTGGCCGCAATCGCCGACAGATCTTCGATGCGGCCCAGAATATCGGGATATTGCACCACAACGCAGCTTGTCTCGCCGTCGATGGCATCCAGCAAGCGTGCGCTATCGGTGACAGGTGAAAGCGCCGGCAAGGCAGTATCCAGCGTGTCACCCGTATATTGCGCCATCGTTTTGGCGACGCTGACATAATGCGGGTGTAGCCCCGACGAGAGGACCGCCTTGCTCCGCTTCGTGATGCGGCCAGCCATGCCAATGGCTTCCCAGCATGCAGTCGAACCATCGTACATCGAGGCATTGGCCACATCGCAGCCAAACAGCCGCGCGACCTGCGTCTGGAATTCGAACAGCATCTGCAACGTGCCCTGCGCGATTTCGGGCTGATACGGCGTATAAGCCGTCAGGAATTCGCCGCGCTGGATGATATGGTCAACACTGGCGGGGACATGGTGCTTGTACGCGCCCGCACCCAGAAAGAAGGGCGTGTGCGACGCGGTCATGTTTTGCCGCGCGAGATTTGAAAAATGCCGTTCCACCGCCATTTCGCTGGCATGGTTGGGCAAGCCATGGATAGGACCGTCCAGCCGCGCCTCCGCAGGCACATCGGCGAACAAATCATCAATTGATTTTGCCCCAATGACACCAAGCATGGCCTGACGGTCGGATGGGGTGAGCGGCAAATAACGCATTTCAACCTCCATGGTCCGCAATTTGCGGACGGATTAGTTTAAAGACCGTCGACAAATGCCTTATACGCGGCGGCATCCATCAGGCTGTCGAGCTCGCTGGTGTCGCTTAGGGTGATTTTGAAGAACCAGCCCTCGCCTTCAGGGTCATTGTTCACCAGCGCGGGGTCGCCTCCCAATGCGGCATTGCCCTCAATCACCGTGCCGCTGACGGGTGCATAGACATCTGACGCGGCCTTGACCGATTCCACAACCGCAGCATCGCCGCCTTTTTTCAGCGTCGCGCCGGCGGCGGGGACTTCAGCGAACACGATGTCGCCCAACTGGCTCTGTGCATAGTCGGTGATGCCGACCGTGGCGCTATCGCCATCGACTTCAATCCATTCATGATCTTCGGTGAAATAACGGGTCATGTGTGCGCTCCTTTGCGATGATACTGATGTGGGACGAAAGGTAAGGATGAAACGGTGACGGCCACGCGCTTGCCGCGCACCTCCGCCTCAAGCGTGCTGCCGGTTGCGTTATGGCCAGCATCAATATAGCCCATGGCAATCGGCGCGCCGACGCTTGGGCCAAATCCGCCGGACGTAATGACGCCGACTTGCGTATCGCCCGCAAAAACAGGTGCGCCTTCGCGCACGGGCATCTTGCCGTCGACCGAAAGCCCGACGAGCTTGCGCGCGGGTCCATTGGCCAAGGCCTTCAGGATGCGGTCAGACCCGAAAAACCCGCCCTCGGCACGGCGGCGCTTCGACACTGCGAATGCGGCGCTGGCTTCGATAGGGTCAAATTCGGGGTTCATGTCATGGCCGTACAGCGGCAAGCCCGCCTCAAGCCGCAAGGAATCGCGTGCACCAAGGCCAATGGGCTTTACTTCCGGTTGCGCACAGATTTGGTCCGCAAGGGCCTTGGCATGGGCCGCAGGAACCGAAATTTCGAATCCATCTTCGCCGGTGTACCCCGAACGGCTGATCCACAGCGGCTCCGGATCGGTCTTGGGTCCCCAGAAGAATGAACCGGCCTCCATGAAATAGAGCGCGTCGACACCGGGCACCACGCGGACAAGCGCGTCCACGGCCTTTGGACCTTGTAACGCCAGCAATGCGCGGTCATCCATATGGTTGATGGTGATCTCATCGGGCAAATGTTCCCGCAAATGGCCCATATCGTCCCATTTCACCGCGCCATTGACGACCACATACAGCCCCATAGGCACGGCGGTAATCATCATGTCGTCCAGCACGCCGCCGTCTTCATCGAGAAGCAGCGAGTAACGCATCTTGCCCTCTTTAAGCGCGGATATGTCGCCGGGAACCATCGCCTCAAGCGCTTCGGCCGCGCCGTCGCCGGTCAGCATCAGCTGCCCCATATGGCTGACGTCGAAAAGGCCAGCGTTCTCGCGCGTCCAAATATGTTCGGCCATGATGCCTTCATATTGGATCGGCATATGATAGCCCGCAAACTCAACCATGCGCGCGCCTTTGTCGCGATGCCATGCGTCGAGCGGTAGCTCCAATATTTCGATGGGTTCTAGTTCGAATTCGTCTTCTTCGCTCATATCAGTCCGTTCAAGAGTCGCAGCGACCGACGCCGGTTGGCGCATAGTCTGCTGCCCCCTCTGTCACGGGTACCTGAGAGCTTTATCCGCCTTGGTTACCACACATAGTGGCAAAGGCAGGTTACACCTTCGGTGGCATGTCGTTGCAAATGGCAAAAACATGCGCTTTCCAGAGTGTCGCAAAAGCCGAAGCGGTCCTTTTGCCTGAGAGATTCCGGGGCGGTTGCTCCTTCGGCGGTCCCTGAAAGGGACGCTCTCCCGCTTCGCCAGCGACGATCCCGCATTGGCCTTACCGCCTTGGAGAGTCAACCGGCCAGCGCGTTGATCGATTCATTTTCGTGGATAAACACGCCATCGTCACCCGGTTTTGCCAACGCGGCGATGGCCTTTGCGACTTTGCCAGACGGCGTGGACGCAAATTTCTGCATCGGCCCGAACATCAGCATGTCCACAAATGGTGACAGCAATATACCCAATGCCTCGCCCGGACGGCGGTCATCACGCTGCCCACCCGTCAACAGACTGGGCCGCATGATATCAAGGCGCTGGAAGCCGATATTGCGAAGCCCCTGCTCCATGTCCGCCTTCGTTCTTAAATAGAAACTGCTGCTCGCGGGCATCGCGCCGACGGATGATATCGTGATGAATTGCTGCGCGCCTGCTTCATGGCTTGCCTGTGCAAAGGCCAGCACGAGATCATGGTCAACCGCCCTGAATGCTTCGCGCGATCCGGCTGTGCGTATCGTCGTTCCCAAACCGGAAATGGCGACGTCAGGCTTTAACCTTGCCACAATCGCTGGCCAGTCGGCGGTTGGCGCGACATGCTCCTCTATGCCCGCCGCCAATGCGTGCGATGGTCGGCGCGATACGAGATGGACCGCAAATCCAGCGCGCGCCAACATCACCGCCGTCTGTTTGCCCACTAGGCCTGAACCGCCAGCGATGACGATCTTGCGGCTCATGCGATGGTTCCACAGATTTCGCGGTGCCGATCGGTTGCATAACGGTCGGTCATGCCAGCAAGAAAATCCCCGATATGGCGGCTACGCTGTGGTTCTTCGCTGGGAAGGCTATCGCGCCATTCATCCGGCAATAATGCAGGATCGTCGCGGTAGGCGGCAAACAGTTCACGCACAATTTTGGCTGCCTCTTCCGCCGCCGCCAATTGCGTTGGGTGGTGATACAGCTTTTCATACATGAATGATTTCAGCTGCCGTTCGCGCGCCGCCATTTCTGCGGAAAACCCGCCGATCATGATACCCGCATTGCGCACATCGTCAGCGTTTTTGATACCGGCTTCGGTTATTCTGGCGCGTGTCGATTCAATCACATCATTGACCATCACGCCAATCTGTTCGCGTGTCAACTCACCGATCAGGCGGCGCTGCGGCACGTCTGGATAGCGGTCCAAAATCGCCTCCCATCGCGCTGCCACAAAAGGCAATTCCAGCAGCTGGTCGATGCCGAGCAACCCTGCCCTGATGCCATCATCAATGTCATGATTATCATAAGCGATGTCGTCGCTGATCGCTGCAATCTGCGCCTCAAGCGAAGGCCAGTCGGTCAGGCTCAGGTCAAACTGCGCGTTGACTTCGGACAATGCCCAGCCCGGACGGGCCACGGGTCCATTATGCTTGGCCAGCCCTTCGAGCAATTCCCAGCTGAGGTTCAGGCCCGGCCATGACGGATAAGGCGATTCCAGCTGCGTCAGCGTGCGTAACGTCTGCGCATTATGGTCAAACCCGCCACATGGCTTCATCGTCGCCTCCAGCGCGTCTTCGCCGGCATGGCCAAAGGGGGGATGCCCGATATCATGCGCCAGACATAATGCCTCGGTCAGGTCTTCATTCAGGCCAAGCGCGCGGGCAATAGTGCGGCCAATTTGCGCGACCTCAAGGCTGTGTGTCAGGCGGACACGATAATGGTCGCCGTCGGGCGATATGAATACCTGCGTTTTGTGGCGCAGCCGCCGGAACGCAATCGAATGAATGATGCGATCGCGGTCACGCTGGAATATATCACGGGGGCCGCGAATATCGCGGTCGGGCTCTGGATGAAATCGGCCGCGGCTATTGCCGGGAAGTGATGCGTAGGAAGCCAGTTGCGACATGCCGCGCTTATGCAACCAAGCCGCCGTGACAGGAAGCCTATTTTACCTTTAAGGCATTCACTGGAACGCCGATTTCACTTTTCCACATAAATGCGTCGCCGCCGGCTTTCTTGAAATCGCCTTCCCACTTTTTGGCGGCCTTCACATCCGGGAACGGACCAACCAACAGTCGCGCGGTCCTGCCCCATGGGGATGTCCATGGCTTCTGCGCTTTGAACAGAGCAGGGTTGTTCTTCGTCAATTTGCGATAGTCGAAACCAAGCCCGCTGGCTTCGCCCGTTGCGATTTGCACCCAGATGCGCGCCGGATTTGCGGCCTCTAATTTGGCTTTTGCGGCGGCTTTCGGGTCAATTTTGGGAGCTTTGCTTGCGTCGGCCGCTGCCTTGGGCGTCACGGGCTTCAGCTTTTTCAAATCGACCGGAACTTCCGAAGGCCGTTGCTCACTCTCCGGAATTTCGATGGCGCCGACAATGGCATCCAGACTGAAGCCTGCAGAAGCAGTGGAAGCAGGCACAGATGTTGGTGCCGCGATGATTTTAGCGGGAGCGGGTTGCGGGGGCGTTACCGCCGCAAGCGATACCGGTTCTTGCGCGGTTGGCGTCGTTGCAGCGACCGTTGCGGCCAGTTCAGCCTGTGCAACAACAGGATCAGGCCGTGGCGTTGTTGGAACCGCGGCCTGAATTTCCACACGTTCCTGCGTTTTGCGGTCCTGCTTGCTCTGTGGCTTTGCTTCGCTTTTCGCGTCACGCGCTGCTGTCGGCTTTGTTCCAAGCGGCGCGCCTGATGGAATGAGGCGGTTTTGGCCGGGGGTGATGGCAGGT
Organism: Pseudomonadota bacterium; assembly: GCA_041169905.1. Classification (GTDB taxonomy): domain Bacteria; phylum Pseudomonadota; class Alphaproteobacteria; order Sphingomonadales; family Sphingomonadaceae; genus Sphingorhabdus_B. The sequence goes on from JBEEIJ010000115.1 coordinate 11,307, forward strand.
TGCGATAGGGTGGCCGCAACACGGCGAACCTGTTCGCTGTCCCGCCCGACCGATTGGCTGGTTGGGAAATGCCCCAGATGAATGGCGGCCGCCTGCTGCGCACCGGTTAAATTTGGCATCAAGCGGAAGAACCGCTCCATCTTTTGCGCTGAGGTTGCGTCCATGAACCCTTCCGCAACCTTATTAGATTCGCGCACATCACCACGCGCAGCCAACATAAAAGCCCGGGCGCGCCATGCGGCTGGACTGTTGCGCTGCAAAAGCGGCAGGAGCATTGCGTCCGCCTGTTCCTTTTGTCCCGCGAGCGAGAGAGACACGGCCTGACGAATGATGATGTCATCAGACGATGCCACGGTCCGCGCCAATTGATAATCCTGCTGCGCGCGTCCAAAATTGCCCAGCAGATCAAACGCCAGCGCGCGGTCTGCGGCAATCGAACGTTCGCTCGCGCCCAACCGGACGGCATCATCAAACAGGCGCAAAGCCTCAAACGGGTTTTCTGTCCGTACCGTTGCTGTTGCCAGGCCGGACACGATCCGGCTGTTATTCGGGCGTAACGCATTGGCGCGCGTGAAGAAATTGAGCGCGGCATTGGCATCGCCCAACAGCAAAGAGGCATTGCCTGCATCGGCCAAGGCATCTGCATCGCTTGGGTTAAATGAAATGCGCCGCATCGCGTCACGCAGCTCCACCGCGCCAGCGGGCTCGACAATATCTGGCACGACCGCAGGCGTTTTCTGGTCAAGCGCCTCCAGCGCGCTTTCATCGACAGCCTGTGCATGCACGGCAGGTGACAGCGCGACTGCCGAACAAATCAGCGCGCTGCAGAATCCAAGGCTACGTAATATTGTCACATCCATGTTTTTCTATGTAGCTGGCGGTTGCCGAACACAAAGCGCATTCACGCTTTGGTCCGACAAACGGTTGCATAGAAACGACAAGATGACTGTGCGCTTGCCGCGCGTCTTATGAGTTGTTCTGACGGTCAAGAAAGCTTGGGAAGCCTGTGCTATTGCCGCCTTCATTGCGCCTTTCCGCGTCGTCGTCTGAACGGGTGAGGCCACGTGACAGGTTGGACATGCGTTCAAACAATGTGCCGCCCGTTGGAATGCGCGGTGCAGCACGTTCTGGCGGCTGAGTGACGTCGACTGGCTGCGCAGACGGGTAGTCTTCGGTCACAGGCGTATCGAGGTCAAGTGCGTCGGCATTCGCCCAGGAATCCCGTGGGCTGTCATTGTTGCCTGCATATTGGGTTGGTGCAACGTCTTCAGCTTCATCTTCTTCGATTGCAACAAAGTCGCTACCAAGCTCCAAGCTGTCATCGTCTGCGTCGTTTTCAAATTCAGCGGCGGCCGTTTCTTCCGCTGCCGCTGTATCGGCTGTGTTTTCAAACAACGATGCCGCAGCAGGCGCAACTTCTACGGCAGGCGCAGGCGCAGGGCGGCTGAATGAGAATGGCGTTCTTTGTGCTGCCGGTGTCGCGGTCAAACCTTCACTATCGATACCAGTTGCGACAACCGAAACGCGGATCTTGCCGTTCAGACTTTCATTGAACGCCGAACCCCAGATGATGTTCGCGTCGGGATCAACCAGCTCACGGATATGGTTGGCAGCTTCGTCGACTTCCATCAGGCGCATATCTTCGCCACCGGTAATCGATACGATGACGCCCTTTGCACCCTGCATCGACACGCCGTCGAGCAACGGGTTGGCAATGGCCTTTTCCGCCGCTTCAAGCGCGCGGCCGTCGCCTTCGGCTTCACCAGTACCCATCATTGCCTTGCCCATTTCGTGCATGACAGAACGGACGTCGGCAAAGTCGAGGTTGATGAGGCCGGGCATAACCATCAGGTCCGTGATGCCACGAACGCCCTGCTGCAACACTTCGTCAGCAAGCTGGAACGCTTCCTTAAATGTGGTGTTCGGGTTGGCGACCAGGAACAGATTCTGGTTTGGAATAACGATCAGCGTATCAACATGCTGCTGCAGTTCGGCGATACCCGATTCTGCCGACCGCATGCGGCGCGAACCTTCGAACATGAACGGCTTGGTTACGACACCAACCGTCAGAATGTTCATTTCGCGCGCAACCTTGGCGATAACAGGTGCAGCGCCCGTTCCGGTGCCGCCGCCCATACCAGCCGCGATAAAGCACATGTGGCAACCGGCCAGCGCCACTTTCACTTGCTCAAGCGTTTCTTCAGCCGCAGCACGGCCAACTTCGGGGCGTGAACCTGCGCCAAGGCCCTGCGTGATTTCAGGTCCAAGCTGAATGCGATATTCGGCAGGAGACGCATTCAATGCCTGTGCGTCGGTGTTGGCAACAAGGAAGTCGACGCCCTCTACCTTTGCGCTGATCATGTTGGCCACGGCGTTCCCGCCAGCGCCACCAACTCCAATAACTGCAATTTTCGGCTTCAACTCGTCAACCATTGGTGGACCGATATTGATGCTCATAACTTTATCCCCCTAGCCTCTGTGGCTTGTTCGAAATTTTCACGCTTTTGACACAAAAGGATAAAGTGCACACCCCAAAATTACCGCTTTTGCACAGGTTTCTGTCAGAAATTCTCTCGTACGGCGCGTTTTATCCGTTCGATTAACCCCGGCATCGTGCCGGCCATCTGTTCGACACGCAAATCATAACCTGATTTCAGGTCAACACGTTCCGATGCGGCGTAATGAATCAATCCGACGAGTGTTGAAAATGCCGGTCCCGAATGTGCCTCGGGAATGCTGGCGAGGCCAGATGGACGGCCAATGCGGACCGTGCGGCCCAATGCGCCTTGCATATGTTCCGCTGCGCCCTTCAGTTCAGCGCCGCCGCCGGTCAACACCACCTGATGCCCCGATGGTCCAGAGAAGCCCAAAGTTTTAAGCGCTTGTGCGATTTCGGTGACAATAGAATCCACGCGCTGGCAGACCACGGCGTTCAACTGCGCCTTGGTAATGCGCGGTGCGTTAGCGCCTGCTTCAACACCGTTTTCATCCGGGCCAATGTCGAGCACTTCTTGATGATCGCGCGGGCTGGTTAAGGCAGAGCCGTGGAAGCATTTGAGCCGTTCGGCTTGCGCCCGGCGAATGCCAAAAGCCGATGCGATGTCGTCGGTAATGTCAGCCCCGCCCTTTTGAATGGTTTCCAGCCCAACGAGCATGCCGCCGATGAAGACCGACACATTGGTCACCGCTGCGCCGAATTCGACAAGAGCGACACCAAGTTCACGTTCTTCCGCCGTCAGGCATGCAAGACCGGTGGCAACTGGACCAACCACGATCGACTCAACATCAAGATGCGCGGAACGCACGGTCATATCCATGTTCCGAACAGGCGACTGGTCTGCCAGAACGACATGGACATCGACCCCAAGGCGGTCGGCGTGCAGTCCAAGTGGGTTGGCGACACCGCCAACACCATCCAGCGAATATAATGTTGGCTGAATATGAAGCGCAATTTTGCTGCCGGTTTGAATGTTTGCACGCCCCGCCTGAAGCAATTCATCGACATCTTCCTGCGTGATGCGATCACCACCCAGTTCAATTTCAACGGGCGCAAGCAAGCTATCAAGCCCGCCGGCGGACATGCCCACCCACACGCGGTCAATGTTCAGTCCGGCAATACGCTCGGCCTGTTCAACGGCATGGCGCACGGACAATTCAGCCTGTTCGACATCCGCAATGCAGCCGCGGGTGACGCCCCTACTCTCGCGTTGGCCGGTGCCCAGCACCAAAAGTTCGCCGCTGTCTGTATAGCCGGCGATGAGTGCAGAAACTTTTGAAGAGCCAATATCAATGGCCGAAATCAGTTTTTCAACGCGTGCAGCTTTCATACTTCTCTTCCGCTGGTGGTCGACGTTGTGCCGCCGCTCTCTACTTTAACAGGTTCGACTTTGGGCGCCTTGCGGAAATATGCACGTTCCGGGTCGCGCAAGTCGAAATGGATCAGGTCGCGGCCAAGCAGCCGGTGAATTCCATCCATCCGCGCAAAATTGAGCAACGCCTCGGCCGCTGCCTTTTCCCCTTCGGGCAAGGCCAAAGTTTCACCGGTCTGGAACTGCAAATCCCAACGGCGATTGCCCACCCATGTGGCACCAATGACTTGCGCCTTAAGGGCGGAGGCATTGTCGAGCAGGGTATTAAGGGCGACGGCATGCCGGTTCGCGTCAATACCGTTCAATGTCGGCAAATCGCCACCTTCGCCCGCCGCAATATTTTGCAGGACAATTCCGTTGGCATCGATCAGCGAATATTTGCCGTTGCGTTGCCAAATCGCCGCGGGTTTGCGTTCGACAATTTCAACTGCAAGCGTATCGGGCAAACGGCGCGCCACGCGGGCGTCTTTGATCCAGCCATATTTCAATAAGTCTGCGCGGACCTTGTCGATGTCCACCAACGGCATCGCACGGTCTTTTTCGGCAAGGACAAGTTGATAGACCCGAACCTGGTCCACACGCTCCATACCGGTGACTTCAACACGCTGCACCTGAAAGCCGGCCTTTGCGGCGAGCGCTGCATATTGCTGATACACAGCGGCGGTGACGCCGGCATATTGGGCAATGGCAAATGCGAGCACCGCAAGCGCGGTTACAAAAATCCATGTGAGCGCGCGCTGCACATCCTCTTCCGAAATCGGCAGGATCCGCATGATCCGGTCAACCCAGGATATTTGCAGCACTTTCTTGCGCGGGTTTGGCGACGCAGCCTTGCGCTTTGCAGCAGGTTTTCGTGCAGCAGCTGCCATTATGCCAACGCCTCTTTCACGATCATGTCGACCAATTGTTCATAGTTGATGCCAACGTGCCGCGCCTGTTCGGGCACGAGGCTCAACGGCGTCATTCCGGGCTGCGTGTTGGTTTCCAGAACGAATACGCCGTTTTTACCCAATTCATCGTCCCAGCGGAAATCGGTGCGTGATGCGCCTTTGCAGCCCAGCAACCGGTGCGCATCCAATGCGACATCCAACATATATTGCGCAATATCATCGGGGATTTCAGCGGGACAAATATGCTCGGTCAGGCCATCGGTATATTTGGCATCAAAATCGTAAAAGCCACTCTTTGGCTTCAACTCGGTCACGCACAACGCCTTGTCACCCAGCACCGCCACCGTCAGTTCGCGGCCCTTGATAAAGGGTTCAGCCAGCAATGTTGCAAATTCCTGCCAAGGCCCCTTGGCATCGCGCGCAATCGGGTTTCCGTAATTGCTGTTTTCGGTGACAATCGCCACGCCAACCGAGCTGCCTTCATTGACGGGTTTCAACACATAAGGCCGCGGCAATGGGTCGGTGGAGAACAGGCTTTCGCTATCCACCATCGTACCCTTTGGCATCGGAATGCCGGCGGGCACCAGCCGCTGCTTGGTCAATTCCTTGTCGATGGCAATCACCGACGTCACCATGCCGCTATGGGTATATTTAATGTCCATCAAATCGAGCATGCCCTGCACCGAGCCATCTTCGCCGGGAACGCCGTGGAGCGCGTTAAACACGACATCGGGGCGCAGCGCGGTCAAAACCTGCGCAACATTGCGGTCCATGTCGACACGGCTGACCTTATAGCCCACTTTCTCAAGCGCATCGGCGACGCCGTTGCCGCTCATCAGCGAGACGGGCCGTTCGTTTGACCAGCCACCCATCAATACCGCTACGTGGATTTGCTCACTCATTTTGTTTCACCCACGCGTTGTATTTCCCAATGTAGGTCAATGCCTGACTTCGCCTTTACGCGCTGGCGCACTTCATCGCCCAACGCCTCAATATCGGCGCTTGTCGCATCGCCTGTGTTAATCAAAAAGTTGGTATGCTTTTCCGAAACTTGCGCGCCGCCGATTTGCAATCCGCGGCATCCGGCTTCGTCAACCAACTGCCATGCTTTATGTCCATCCGGATTTTTGAATGTCGATCCACCTGTTTTTGAACGCAGCGGCTGCGATGCTTCGCGCGCGGCGCTGATCCGGTCCATCTCCGCCTGAATGGCGTCTGACGCGCCCGGCACACCGCGAAAGCGCGCACCAACGACAATGGCTCCATCGGGAAGCTGTGAATGCCGATAGCTATAATGCAATTCTTCAACCGACAAGGTTGCAAGCGAACCATCGCGCATCACGACATCGCAATCGACCAATATATCCTTCACCTCGCCGCCATAAGCGCCACCGTTCATGCGGACAAACCCGCCGACTGTACCGGGAATAGACCTAAGGAACTCAAGCCCCGAAATGCCATTGTCCCGCGCGGTTGACGACACCAAAATGCCCGATGCCCCCGCCCCGCAATTCAGCGTGACGGCGTCAATCGGTGTCACTTTGGCAAAGGCTTTGCCAAGGCGTACGACAACGCCTTTTACGCCGCCATCACGCACAATCAGGTTGGAGCCAAGGCCAAGCGCCATGACGGGCACCGCCGGATCAAGCTGACGCAGAAATTCCTGCAGGTCGTTGATATCTTTGGGTTCGAAAAGATATTCCGCGCTGCCGCCCGATTTAAACCACACCAGCGGCGCAAGCGGCGCGTCGGCCGTCAACTTGCCTTCAACCTTTGGAAGGATGTTCACGCTCATGCACGGGCTGCCTTAATGGCGTCCGCAAGTCCCGCTGCCCATTTGGTGATGTCGCCTGCGCCAAGGCAGACAACCATGTCATTTTCCTGCACCGTTGCCGCAAGCTTCACGGCAAGCGCGTGCGCGTCCGCGATGGTCGCCGCAGAGCGATGCCCGCGCGCCTTTATGCCGTTCACCAGCGCTTCGGAATCGACGCCCTCAATAGGCGCTTCGCCTGCGGCGTAGACGGGAGAAATGAAGACCATGTCGGCGTCATTAAACGCCTGTTGGAAATCATCCATATGGTCGCGCAGGCGGGTGAAACGATGCGGTTGTGCTACGGCAATCACGCGACCCTGTGCGCCCTCGCGTGCTGCAGACAGAACCGCGCGGATTTCGACGGGGTGATGGCCATAATCATCGATGATGGTCACGCCGTCGACTTCGCCAACCTTGGTAAAGCGCCGTTTAACGCCACCGAATTTGTCAAAGCCGTGCGCGACTACTTCATCGCTCATGCCCATTTCTAATCCGACCGCGATGGCAGACAAAGCATTTTGCACATTATGCCGTCCGGACATTGGCAAAACGACGCCTTCTATCGTGCGTTGCGATCCGTCGCGCGCGCGGACAACGACATCGAAGCGATTGCCACCGGGGAACGGTGTTACATTTTCACCGCGAATGTCGGCCTGCGCTGAAAAACCATAAGTAATAATCCGGCGATCGCGGATCTTGGGCAAGATCGCCTGCACCTCTGGATGGTCGAGGCACATGATTGCCGCGCCATAGAAAGGCACGTTTTCGACAAATTCAACAAAGGCCCGCTTGATGGCATCGAAATCGCCATAATGGTCGAGATGCTCTGGATCGATATTGGTGACAACCGCCAGCGTCCCATCAAGGCGCAGGAAGCTGCCGTCGCTTTCGTCAGCCTCAACAACCATCCAGTCGCTCGCACCCAGACGCGCGTTGGAACCATAGCTGTTGATGATGCCGCCGTTAATCACGGTGGGGTCAATGCCGCCATGATCCAGCATCGCGGCAATCATGGACGTCGTCGTCGTTTTGCCATGCGTCCCGGCCACGGCCACGGTGTTCTTCAACCGCATCAGCTCCGCCAGCATTTCTGCACGGCGCACCAGTGGAATGCGGCGTTCAAGCGCAGCATCGCGTTCGGGATTGCCTTCTTTAACCGCAGTGGACGTCACCACCACAGCCGCATCGCCAAGGTTATCCGCGCTATGCCCGATCATCACCTTGATCCCGCGATTGCGCAGGCCATCAACAACATAGCTGTCGGCGATGTCGCTGCCCTGCACCTGATAGCCAAGATTGTGCATAACCTCGGCAATGCCGGACATGCCGATGCCGCCAATGCCGACAAAGTGGACGATGCCAATATCCGTTGGGACGCCCTTCATGAGATGCTCTTTCGTGCGAGTGCGGGTGCGGCACCAAATGATGCCGATGTGTCGGGCTTTGCCATAAGACCATGCATGATGGGCGCGCGGCCACAGGATTCCACAAGGTCGGCCAAATCGGCAACGGCGTTGGGACGGCCACAGCTTTTGGCCGCCTTTGCCGCATTTTCGAGCGCGCCGGGTTCAAGCGCAATTTTCTCTATTTGCGTCGCGAGCTCAACCGCGGTGAAGGCTGGCTGCGCTATCGCGCGCGCGCCGCCGGCGGCGACCATCTCTTTGACGTTGTAGCTTTGGTGATCATCGGTCGCGCTTGGCAAGGGCACCAAAATTGCTGGACGCCCGGCGCAGGTCAGTTCGGCGACCGTTGATGCACCCGCACGCGCGATGACCATATGCGCCCAGCCCAAACGTTCGGGCAGGTCAGGCAGATAAGTTGCAAGCTCTGCCGGAATGTCATGTGCGGCATATGCTTGGCGGACCGTTTCGATATCTTCGGCGCGGCATTGTTGCGTGACCTGAAGCCGGCTGCGCAAATTGAGCGGTAGGCGCGCAAGGCCGTCGGGGACGATGTTCGACAATATGGTCGCGCCTTGGCTACCCCCCGTCACCAGCACACGAAAAATGCCATCGGCCAAAAGCGGCGGATAGGGAGCATCACGCAGCGCCAAGACGTCTTCGCGCACGGGATTACCAACCAGATGGACCTTGCCCGCATAACGCGGCGACAAACGCAGCACGTCGGGATAGGCCGTCGCAATGGCGTTCACTTGCCGCGCGGTGAAGCGATTGACGCGGCCGAGCACGGCATTTTGTTCGTGAATGATCGTGGGAATTTTTTCGGCAAATGCACCCAACAAGGCTGGGAATGCCGCATATCCGCCAAAGCCGACAACAGCCGTTGGTTGAAAGGCGGCGTAAAAGCGCCGCGCCATCATACGGCCTTCAGCGATCGCCCGAATGCCCGGCAGCCAGCTGAGTGGGCTTTTCGTGATGCGGCCAGCGGGCAAAATGTGCGTCGCCATTTTTTCGGGGCAGCCCGGAATTTTCGCACCGCGCGCATCGGTTATCAGCGCAACATGGTGGCCTCTGTTCAGAAGTTCCTGGCCCAGCGCAAACGCAGGGATAAGATGCCCCCCTGTTCCGCCAGCGGCCAACACATAATGCCGAGAAATCGTCATGGCCGCTATCCCTTCACCATATACAGCGACCGGTCAAGATATGGGTTGCGCTTCGTCAGTGCGAGGATGAGACCGCAGGTCACCGACAGCGCCAAAATGGACGATCCACCGTAACTGATAAACGGCAGGGTCATGCCCTTTGACGGAAAGACGCCAAGGTTCACCGCCATGTTGATCATCGCCTGACCACAAAATTGCGCGCCAAGCCCGGTCACGGCCAGAACCACAAACTGGTCCTTTTCATCCAGCAGGCGAATGATGATGCGGACCAAAATGGCGAAATACAAAATGGCGATAAGCATGCACGCCAACAGACCAAATTCTTCACCAATGACGGAGAAGATATAATCGGTGTGCCCTTCAGGTAGCGAATATTTCTTGATGCCAAGGCCGGGGCCAAGACCAAAGAAACCACCGTTGGTCAATGTTGCCATCGCCATTTTGTCGTGCGTCAGGCCTTCGGTGCCGAAAATCCACGCATCAATACGCTGCGTTGCGACCGGATAGAAATTATAGGCCAGCACAATAAACACGACGCCGCTGATGATTAACCCCCACAGCCGTGACGCCGGGACGCCGGCCACCATCATCAACGCAAACCATGTGCCCATAAACAAAATGGACTGGCCAAGGTCAGGCTGCAACAACAAGAGGACGCACACCAAACCCGTCACGATGCTGCTCAGGAATAGCACCGGCAAGCTAGGGTCTTTCAACCGCCAGCTGATAATCCATGCCATGGCGACGGCGTAAAAGGGTTTCAGAAATTCGGACGGCTGAAGCCCCGCAAAGCCAGCGCCAATCCAGCGCTGCGACCCGTTCACTTCGCGGCCAATGATCGGCACCAGCGCCAGCAGCACAAAGAAAACGCAAAAGAAAAACACCCCAAAGCGGCGCGCCTGTTCGCGCGGATACATCGACACGAGAAGCATCAAAGGCACCCCGACCATCACCCACATCAATTGCCGGTAAAAGAAATATAAAGACGACAATTGCGTTGTCGACGACGACAGGCGCTGCGCACCTGCAGGCGACCCCGCCGCAACAGCCAGCAAGCCGATCGCGATCAACACCATCATCAAAGACAATAACACGCGGTCGAGTTCCCAGAACCATACGCCAAGTGGCGAACGGTCGCCGCGACCAAGCCGGTTCGCGAAGCCGATTTTGCCGGTCTTTGCGGCCAGTACCCAAGGGACCTCTTTACGTTCGCCGTTCATAACGCCTCAACAATCGCCCGGAACGCGTCACCGCGCGCCTCAAAATCTTTGAATTGGTCAAACGACGCGCAGGCGGGCGACAGCATGATAACATCGCCTGGCTCTGCTTGGGCCGCGGCGGAACAGACCGCAGTGCCCATCATTTCACTGCGCTCGACCGGCATATGCGGGGACAGCAGTTCGTGAAACAATGGTCCCGCCTCACCAATGGTATAGGCTTTCACGACATGGCCGAAATTGGGAATGCACTCGTCCAGATTATCTGTCTTGGGCAGACCGCCGACGATCCAGTGAACGCGTGGATAGGCCGCGAGCGCGGGTGCCGTCGATGCTGCGTTGGTGGCTTTGCTGTCGTTGACGAACAAGACACCATTTCGTTCGGCAACAACCTCCATCCGGTGCGCAAGTCCCTTAAACGTGGCCATTGCCGGACGCCATTGCGCCTCCGTCAGCCCGAGCGATTCCACTATCGCGATGGCAACGGCAATATTCTGCAGATTATGTGGGCCTTGCAACGAAGGCCAATCCGCCTGCCCTACGACCAACGCCGGGTCCGCCAGATGGACCAAATCCGCGCCGCGCCGCGCAAGACAATCGCGATATACCTGCTCGGTATCGGCGTCGCCTTTGCCAAACACCGAATGCGTTTTGCCGGTCTGCATACCGAACAAGCGTGCCTTTGACGCAACATAGCCTGCATAACCATCATAGCGATCCAGATGATCGGGCGACAGATTAATCAGCGCGGCCGCATCGCACGACAAAGAGTGGGTAATGTCGATTTGGTAGCTGGAAAGCTCCAACACATATACGCCGCCTGCGGGCAGCGGTGCCTGCGACAAAATTGGCAAGCCAATATTTCCGCCCATGCGAACGGGCAACCCAGCGCACTCCAAAACATGGTGGACCAAGGCCGTCGTCGTCGATTTGCCATTGGTGCCGGTAATGCCGACAACATGGTGCGGCGGCAGGCTTGCCCGCGCCATTGCGAATAATTCAATATCGCCGATTAACGGCAGCCCTTCGGCCTTTGCCTTGTCCGCTATGGGATGGCGGTTGATGGGCACGCCGGGCGACACAACAATCGCGTCATAGCCCGACAGGTCCGCCAGCAACGGATCGCCAATGGTCGCAATATCGGCAATTTTGGCGCGCGCGCCTTCGTCATTATCCCATGCAAGGATGTCAGCACCACCCGCCACCAGCGACCGCGCAGCTGCAAGGCCGGAGCGCGCAAGCCCCAGTATCGCAAACTTACGGTCTTTGAAGGCGGGTGTACTAATCATCTGAGCTTGAGGGTCGATAGACCTGCAAGCGCGAGTACGAAAGCGACAATCCAGAAACGGATAACAACGGTTGGTTCCGACCAGCCAAGCTGTTCAAAATGGTGGTGGATCGGCGCCATGCGGAAAATACGCTTTCCGGTGCGTTTGAACCAGAATACCTGAATGATGACCGACAGCGCCTCAATCACGAAAAGTCCGCCGATAATGGCCAGCACAAATTCATGATGCGCGACAACCGCGATCGCGCCCAATGTGCCGCCAAGGGCAAGGCTGCCCGTATCGCCCATGAACACCGCAGCAGGCGGCGCGTTGAACCACAGGAATGCCAAACCAGCGCCCACAATTGCACCGCACAACATCGCAAGATCGCCAGCGCCCAAGTAAAAGGGAATGCCCAAATAGGCCGCATATTTGGCGTTACCCACCATGTAGACGATGATCATGAACGCGACGGACGCGATAATCACGGGCATAGTGGCCAAGCCGTCAAGGCCATCGGTTAAGTTCACTGCATTGCCAAAGGAGACAATGACAAACGCGCCAAAGGGCACATACCACCAACCCAGATCAACAACGGGGCCATTGACGAAGGGCAAATACAACATGCCGCCCGATTGCGAGACAATCAGCGATACCGCAACGCCCGCAATCGCAAACTCCATAAGCAGCCGGACCCTGCCCGAAACGCCCTTGTGACTGCGCTTTTTGACCTTGTCATAATCGTCGAGGAACCCGACAGTGCCAAAGCCTGCGGTGACCAGCAGGCACGCCCAAACATACACGTTGGTCAGGTCCATCCACAGCAGCATCGAGACACCGACTGACACCAAAATCATCAAGCCACCCATGGTCGGCGTGCCGACCTTTGCAAGGTGGGATTGCGGACCGTCGCTGCGAATGGGCTGGCCTTTGCCCTGACGGACACGCAGCATGCTGATGAAGCGCGGACCGATCATGAGACCGATAATCAGCGCGGTCGCAACGGCGGCCCCCGAACGGAAACTAAGATAGCGGATAAGGTTCAAAATACCCGGGAAACCAAGATATTCAGCCAATATATACAGCATTAGTTTTTCCCACCCGTCAGCGCGCTGACGATGGAGGAAAGTCCCATACTATTGGAACCTTTGACCAATATCGTGTCTGATGCGCAAAGATAATTTTGCAGAAGGGCCAATGCCTCCTGCGCGGTCGCGCAATGCGCGAAATTGGCGGGTCCCTCAACCCCTGCTTTCAACGCATCGGCGAGAATTTCCATCTCTTGACCGACGAGCAGTGCAAAATCCACCTTTGCGGCGGCCAAGGGTGCGGCGAGTGCGCGGTGATATTCCGCACTTTTTGCTCCAAGTTCCTTCATCGAACCCAACACAGCAATCCGGCGGCCACCGGATGCTTGTCCCAACTGGCCAATCGTCGCCAGCATCGATGCAGGGTTGGCGTTGTAGCTTTCGTCAATAAGATGGCC
>JBEEIJ010000116.1:0-5244 GCA_041169905.1 Pseudomonadota bacterium
GGGGCCGCGGCGGGCGTTAAATTCGTCTTTTCCACCACCAATGATGCGGCGACCTTGCACGGGTTGATGCTGAAAGAAGGCGTCACGCATAGCGCGGGTGTGCCGACCGTTTGGCTCGCCATGTTTGCGCATTTGGATGCAGAGGCTGCCGCTGGACGCGATGCGACGCTCGGTAAGTTGCGCCTTGTCACCATTGGCGGTTCCGCTGCGCCGCGCGCGATGATTGAACGCCTGATGAAGGCGGGTGTCCGCGTATCGCACGCATGGGGCATGACCGAAACGTCTCCGATTGGCACAATGGGTGCGCCCACACCCAATTGGGACGAATTGACGCTTGATGAGCAGATAGACGTTGTGTGTAAGCAAGGCAGAACGCCATTTGGTGTCGAGCTGCGGGTCATTGACAAGGACGGCAATGTGGCTCCGCGCGATGGCGTGACCTCGGGCGCGCTTCAAATACGCGGACCTTGGGTCATCAAACGCTATTTTAAGGCGGAAGCGGATACGGTCGACGCCGACCAGTGGTTTGATACCGGCGACGTTTCCGTTCTGCATCCCGATGGTACGATGCAGATCACCGACCGCGTCAAGGATGTGATCAAATCGGGCGGTGAGTGGATTAGCTCGGTTGAGTTGGAAAACATTGCCGTTGGCTGCCCCGGAATTGCGGAGGCCGGCGCGATTGGCGTTCCGCATCCCAAATGGGATGAACGCCCTGTGCTGATTGCCGTAAAGAAACCCGGCGCGGAGGTCGATGAAGCCATGGTGAAGGCATATCTCGCCGAACGGATCGTAAAATGGTGGATGCCAGACCGCGTACTGTTCGTGGACGAGCTACCACATACCGGCACGGGCAAGATCCAGAAGGTTGCGCTGCGGCAGCAGTTCAAGGATTTTGTTCTGGAAGATTGATCCCCAAAATTCCGGGCAGCCGAGCAAATGAGATTTTCAAAACAAGCTCAGCTGCCCATTCATATTTGGTGGCACGAACAGGTCGGTTCTGACATTCCATTTGGAACCATCCAATCCATGTTTCTTTCGTGCGATTTGCACACGGGTGCGTATCAGCTCGGCCCAAGGACCATGGCCCTTCATCCTTGAGAAAAATTCGGCATCATTATCTTTGCCACCGCGCATATCGCGAATGATATTCATGACCTTCGCCGCGCGGTCCGGGAAATGGACGTCCAGCCAGTCGCGAAACAAAGGCGCGACTTCATGCGGAAGGCGAATGGGTATCGAACTGATACTCGTCGCGCCATGTTCTGCTGCGGCGGCGGCGATAGCCTCAATCTCATAATCTGTTACCGCCGGAATAATCGGTGCGATATTCACATGCACATAGATACCCGCGTCTGAAAGTTTGCGCGCTGCCGCAAGCCGCGTCATCGGCGATGATGCCCTGGGTTCCAATGTCCGCGCGAGTTTTGCGTCGAGCGAAGTTACCGATATCGCAACACCCGTCAGTTGCTTTGATGCCAGTTGGCTCAGCAAGTCTATATCATCAACTACGCGTGCGGATTTTGTTGTGACGACAATCGGGTGGGACGTTTCCAACATCAGCGCCAAGATCGAACGCGTGATGCGATATGTGCGCTCTATCGGCTGATACGGGTCCGTATTGGTTCCGATCGCGATCGGCGCTGGCCGGTATCCCGGCTTGGCAATGGTTTTGCGCAAGATATCCGCTGCGTTTGGCTTGGCAAAAAGACGGCTTTCGAAATCCAGCCCCGGCGACAGGTCATGATACGCATGCGTGGGGCGTGCAAAGCAATAAACGCAGCCATGCTCGCACCCGCGATAGGCATTTACTGAACGGTCAAAGGGGACGTCGGGAGAATTGTTGAACGAGAGTATGGATTTGGCATGCTCTTCGGTCACCGTCGTCTTAAGCGCTGGCTTTCCGCCATCCAACGTTTCGCGCGCGTCCAGCCAGTCGCCGTCAGCAACACGGTTATTGAGGTTAAATCGCGTTGGCACCGCGTTTGTGGGCGCGCCACGTCCCTTTGTAACATGGCGATCGACTGCATTCTCCATAGGCAAATGATGCCATAAGAATGAGAACATATAAAGAACAAATATGCGTTCAGTGCTATAGCACCATGAACGGCAGTGTTCTCCGCGTTTACCTCTCGGACAGGCGCGGCATCAGTTCGACGAAATTGCAGGGGCGGTGCCGGTTATCTAGCTGATGAACCAAAATCTGGTCCCATCCATCCTTCACCGCGCCGTTTGAGCCGGGCAGGGCAAAGATATAGGTGCCGCGTGCCAGCACCGCGCAGGCGCGTGACTGTATGGTCGATGTGCCAATGCTTGCGAAGCTTAGCCAACGAAATAGCTCGCCAAACCCGGGAATATCCTTAGTCTTAACGCGATCCAGCGCCTCCGGCGTCACATCGCGCCCGGTGAGCCCCGTGCCGCCCGTGGATATGACGACGTCAATATGTTCGTCATCAATCCAATTGTGCAGGCGGGCGGTGATCAACGCGGTATCGTCACGCAAAATTGCGCGTTCGATGATCTTATGACCCGCGGTTTTGATACGTTCGGCCAATAAATCGCCGCTGGTGTCATCACCGGGGCCACGGGTGTCGGATACCGTCAGAAGGGCAATATTGACGGGTTTGAACGCAATGTTGTTATCTAGCGGCAATTGAGCCTCCTGTGGCGCGGCGCGCGGTTACGGTGCCATTGGCGTCTGGAAATTTCGGCCACATATATTGGGCGAGCCCTTTCAAGCTGCCCGACGCCTTGTTTGATCGCATTTCGTAGATCCAATAATTGCGCAGGATAATCGCGACATAGCCCCGCGTTTCCCAATATGGGATGGATTCAATGAAAAGCAGCGGATCGCCATTGTCGCGAATTTCGCTGTTCCAACGTGCAAGCGGTACGGGGCCTGCATTATAGGCCGCAATCACCTTGGGCAGCAGGCCACCCGTGGCGGGCAAATCGCGCAATTTTTCGAGATAGGATTGTCCATATTCGAGATTGATCGAAGGACGATCCAATTGTGATGCAGTAAAGGTCGCGCCCCGCGCCCGCGCCATATCTTGCGCGGTGCCGGGCCGCACTTGCATGAGCCCACGTGCGCCGGCGGGGCTGATTACATCAGTCCGGAAATTCGACTCTTGCAGCGTATGTGCATAGACAAGCGCAGGCGTTACACGCCACCCGCCGAGTGGTTCCCAATTGGGCATGGGATAGCGGGCCATGGCGTTGCTCTGGTTGCGTGTGGGCCCATAATGACCCAGCCAAAACTGCGTGGAGGCAAGGTTCAGCGATCCGGCCAGCTGCGCCAAATTTGTATGCTGCCTTGCATCACCGATGCGCGCCTGATGCCGCAAGGCTTCATCGGCAAGTTTCGTTTGGCCAATTTCGGCTAAACCAACGGCAAGGATTGCATTTGGCTGATCTTTCAGGCTGGCCCAATCAAGCTTCGCAACTTTGGCTGCCCTTCGGGCAATGGGCTCCATGCCGAGCGCTTCGCTCGCCAACAGACCATAAAAGGTTTCGGGCAGCTGCGCCGCTTTTTGCATTTTTGGCTGCACAAATTGTGGATATTTCGCCGCCATCGCCGCGCGCGCACCCCAAAACAAGCCTGCTGCCTTTAGGTCATCATTGGCAGCAAGGCGTGAGACCACATCAAATGCTTCATACGCCTCGGCATATTCACCCAACCGCCACGATGCCAAACCATGCACCCACGCCGCCTGTGTGCCCCATTCGCCACCGGCCGTGCGCGCAAGCAACGCAACGCGTTTGGCAGACTGGTCATCATTTTCGATATAATAAGACCAAGCGACGCGGTATTGAAGCTCGGTCAATGCTTCAGGTGAAAGCTCTTCGACCTTGGTTTCCAGATATTGTTCGGCGGCCAAAGGCTGATCGTCTTTGATAAACTGCTGAAGCTCGCCGCGAATAACATCACCCGCCGCGTTTGCGGGCAAATCGCGCTTTGGTGCACCGCCGAGCCATGAGAAACGGCGGATGCCCGGACGTTCAGGAAGAATATCCGCGCCACGCTTGCGCGCCATTGTCGCAAGCTGCTCCGCTTGCGGCAGATAGGGTGCCGATTGCAAAAGATCGTGCAATTGCGCGACCTCAACCTTTGGGCTGTCGGGGGCAACATATAATTCGGCGCGCGCCATGGCGGCCATTGGACCGTGCGGCGCTTCATCGATTAACCGTGCAGCTTCATCCCATTTCTGGCTTCGAATCGCATCGTAAATGGCCGAAAAAATAGCCTTTTCCTTGGCATCCAAAACCGTCGGAGCAACCTGCGTAGAGACAATAGCACGAAAGCCCTCGCTGGTATTTGCATGCGCAGTGGCGACCGGTGACAACGCCAAAAGTGGACCAAGCCACCTAAGCGCGCGCATTCTGCTGTGGCGTGTGTTTGCGCTCACAAAACATCCCTTTTTGCAAACATCTGCAGATCTCTCCACGCCTGTGCCTTCATGGCAGGCCGCGCGATGAGCGTACGCGGATGGAATGTCGTCAATGCGGCGATATTGCGGCCATCATGGTTAACATTTCGTAATTCTGCGCGGGCGTTCATAAGATCGGCGTCTAACAGAGCCTTAGACGCGGATGAACCGAGTAAAATCACCGAGCTGGGTTTAATGAGGCCGAGTTGATGGCGCATATATTGGCCTAATTCCGGCAGCATGTGATCGGGAAGCTCCCCCGTCGCAGGCACGGTAGTTGCAAGCCACGTCCGGTAGCAATCCGCAATGTTGATACCAATCGCCGCCAACATGCGTTCCAACAAAATGTGCACCGCAGACGTTCCCGCGGTTGCTTCGTCGGTATCTGCCAAATCGGGCAAATCCGAAATGATGACAATCGCACTGTTTTCCGGGCCAATGGGCGGGATATGAACGGGGCCGAGGTCATTGCCAGGAAGTGGCGCGCCATCGCGCACCATCTGCCGCAAGGTCGCAATATCATTGGGCCACGGAATAGATGGGACTTGCGGTGCAACAGGGACATTTGCGGCGCCGTTATGGGCGGTAACAGCCGGTTTTGCAGGATTCGTCACTTCATCGGCGGCCAACCAGTTGATGGTCTCGTCGCCCACGGCAGAATCCACACCGGCCAGCGTCCACCAGCCAGTTAGTGATTCAACAGCCGCCAAGGCTGCAGTTTCTGCACGATCTCCCATAAATCCCTTCAGTCACTTGTTGACGACAGGGTCAATTGCTTGGCATGGCAATTTCCACGAGCTGTCCGAAAATTCGG
>JBEEIJ010000117.1:0-9557 GCA_041169905.1 Pseudomonadota bacterium
CATTTCTCATCCGTCACCCTGAACTTGTTTCAGGGTCCATCGGGCAACTATTCCTGCGCTATCGGCGGCAAACCCAACCCAACCGCCAGATCCACCCAATGCGGATTCCCGTCATTAATCAGGTTAATCTTCCAAGCGCGGTGCCAATTCTTCAGCTGCTTCTCGCGCGCAATCGCGGCCTCCATCGTGCCAAAAACTTCAAAATGCACCAGCCGGTAAATGGCATATTTCGAAGCATGACCCGGCGTCATGCCGCCGCGATGTTGCGAAAGCCGCTTCAGCAGGTCAGACGTGACGCCGATGTACAGCGAACCATAATGCTTGCTTGCAACTATGTATACGCAGGGCGTCTTTTCATCTCTCACGCGCTGAAAAGTGCGGCACAATGGACCCTGAAACAAGTTCAGGGTGACGTAAATTTTGGTAAAATGTCGTGTGTGGATTCAAACCTCCGCACCGCCTCCTGCCGCTGCGGTCCGCTTTCCGCCATTCCCACCGGCGCGTTTGCAGACAGGAACTTCCCAGCCGCATTATTCGGTTTGGGAAAGACGCAAGCACCCTTGGGTGATCATCAAGGGCGACGGTATCGAACATTATGACTGACGACGACCGCCTCACCACGCCGGACAAAAGGCCGGAAGATATCGACGCCGCGCTGCGGCCCAAAACGCTTGCCGAGTTCATCGGGCAAGCGGCCGCGCGGGACAATTTGCGCGTGTTTATTGAGGCGGCGAAGGGCCGCGGGCAGCCGTTGGACCATGTATTGTTCTTTGGCCCGCCCGGACTTGGTAAGACGACATTGGCGCAGATTGTGGCCAAGGAAATGGGCGTCGGTTTCCGTGCCACATCTGGCCCGGTCATCGCCAAATCCGGCGATCTGGCGGCGTTGCTCACCAATTTGGAGGATGGCGACGTCCTGTTCATTGACGAAATCCACCGGCTCAGCCCCGTGGTTGAAGAAATCCTCTACCCCGCGATGGAAGACCGTGCGCTGGACATCATGATCGGCGAAGGCCCATCGGCGCGGTCGGTGCGGATTGATTTGCCGGCGTTCACGCTGGTCGGTGCAACCACGCGGCAGGGTTTGCTGACCACGCCCTTGCGTGATCGCTTTGGCATTCCCGTGCGGCTCAATTTCTACACGCATAGCGAGCTTGAGCTGGTGGTGACGCGCGCCGCGCGCTTGCTGGATCTCGGCATTGCGCCCGATGGCGCGAACGAGATTGCGAAGCGCGCACGCGGTACGCCCCGCATCGCTGGTCGCTTGCTGCGCCGCGTCCGTGATTTCGCCAATGTCGCGGGCGAACCCGTCGTCACCGCAAAAATCGCCGATAGCGCGCTTAACCGGTTGGAGGTCGACGCACTTGGCCTTGATGCAATGGACCGGCGCTATCTGCACATGATCGCCGACATTTATCGCGGCGGCCCCGTCGGCGTCGAAGCGCTGGCCGCTGGCCTGTCTGAGCCACGCGACACCATTGAGGATGTCGTTGAACCTTATTTGCTGCAACTTGGCCTTATCGCGCGCACAGCGCGGGGCCGTTGCCTCAACGCCCCGGGTTGGAAACATCTTGGCCTCAACCCGCCAGCAGGATCGCAGGACGGATTATTTGATGCATAGCGATATTCCGAGTCCCTAAGGCGACCAATTGCGCGGTTGTCCTTTAAAAGGCCTTCCCGCCGGACTCTAAAGTGGTTAACAAATTTCGCGATGCCCATGCCCACCCCCTATCAAGGCCATTTCGACGGCACACAGCACCTGTTTGCCGTGCGGGTCTATTTCGAGGACACCGACTTTTCGGGTGTGGTCTATCATGCGCGCTATCTGCATTTCATGGAACGCGCCCGTTCGGACATGCTGGCCTGTGTCGGCATTGACCAGCGAAGCGTGCATGCGGACGGCCAGGGTGCCTATGCGGTCACCGAAATGAACATCAAATATCGACGCCCCGCCCATTTTGACGATGCCTTGGTTATCATCAGCACCGTTGAGGCTGTGCGCGCGGCCAGTTGTGATATTCATCAAACCGTCATGCGCGGCGACGAAATATTGACCGAGGCGCGTGTGACTGCGGCCTTTGTTTCACCCGACGGCAAACCCCGCCGACAACCCGCGCATTGGGTTGCGGCGTTTCAGCCCATCATAAACCGACACGCAGAATAGGAAGATCATGGACCTGCTCATCGCGACCCAAAATGTGGGTTTTTCACCGATTAAATTGTTTCTCGACGCTGACCTTGTGGTCAAGGCGGTCATCATCGGCCTCGCGCTCGCCAGCATTTGGGTGTGGACAATCATCTTCAGCTTCACGATCAAAATGTCGGGCATCAGCCGCCAGAGCGAGAAGTTTGAACGCGCGTTTTGGGAAAGCGATGATATCGCTGCTTTCGCCAAAGCACATAGCCAAAGCGCATTGCCCGTCGCCAAGGTATTTGCAGCAGGCATGACCGAATGGCGGCGTTCGACCAACGGCAAAACCATTGACCGTGCCGGAACGCGCGAGCGGTTATCGACGGCTATGGACGCAATGATTGCGGCAGAAACCGACCGTTTGGCCAACCGTTTGAACTTTCTTGCGACTACGGGATCGGTCGCGCCCTTCGTTGGCCTGTTCGGAACTGTCTGGGGCATCATGCGTAGCTTCGCGGCGATTGCAGCCGAACAGAATTCAAGCCTGGCCGTCGTCGCGCCGGGCATTGCAGAGGCGCTTTTCGCGACCGCCATTGGCTTGTTCGCGGCCATTCCGGCGGTTATCGCCTACAACCGCTTTTCGCACCGGCTGAACCAATATGAGGCGCGCATGGGACGCTTTGCCGATGGCTTCCACGGCACGCTGTCGCGTGAGTTGGAGCATGAGGTTTAACGATGGCCATGAACATATCTTCGGGCCGAAGCGGTGGCCGCGGCAGGCGTCGCGGGGGGCAACGTGCGCCCATGGCGGACATCAACGTCACGCCCTTTGTCGATGTCATGCTTGTTCTGTTGATCATCTTCATGGTTACCGCGCCCTTGCTCGTCACCGGCGTGCCGGTCGAGCTTCCCGAAAGCCGCGCCAATGCGCTTGAGCAGCCGCAGGAACCCATCGAAATTGCGATCGATCAATCCGGCACGACCTTTATCGATGGCACGCCAGTGGCGCCCAGCGAGCTGCCTGCGCGGCTTGAAGAAATTGCCGGCGCGCAAGACGCAGCAAAGCCACGCCAGATTATGCTGCGCGGGGATACGTCGATCAGCTATGGCCAAATGATGCGCGTGATGGGCGAACTGAACCGTGTTGGGCTGAATAGCGTGAGCTTAGTCACCACGGGTTCATCTGGCGAAAACTAACGATATGGCGATGGATCGGGTCGAGAAAGTCGGACTGGGCGCTGCGATTGGCGGCCATGTCATATTACTGGGCGCATTTGGCCTGGGTCTTTTGGCATCCGCGGATACCATCAAAAAACAGGAATCGATTTCGGTTTCGCTGGTGGGTGAAATTGCCGATGTCTCGACTGCGCCCGATGCCATTCAGGAAGAATCCGCGCCACCGGCCGCTGGCGACACCGCGCCGAGCGAACCGCCGCCTGCCCCAACCCCGGTGATGCAAATCGAAAAGCCGGTGGCCAAACCAGTGCAGAAGCTTGCAAAGCCGGACACTGCGCCGCCCCTTGCGAAGGTTGCGACCAAGAAAGAGCCGCCGAAGACCGCTGCCACGCCGCCGAAAGCGGTGAAAGCAGCCGCACCTAGCGGCAAAGGGACAACGCCAACCAAGCCCGGCGGGCTCAGCCGCAGTTTCGAAGACAGCATCAGCAATATCGGCAAGGCACCCGGCGCTGGCAAAGCCGTTGGCACGCCTGCTGCAAAGACGGCGACCGAAGTGCGCCGCTCCGTCGGCATCAGCATCGCGGGCCAAATCCGCAGCCGCGTTCGGGCATGCGCGCCATCGGGTATCGACATCAACAAAATCGAGACATTCGTCACGCTCAGCCTTGAACCATCGGGAAAGCTTACGTCCGTGCGCTTTGACAAGCAGGTCGGCGTGACGGACAGCAACCAACCACAGGCTGGGCCGTTAAAGGACTGCATCTTGCAAGCCGTGCGCGCGGCATCCCCCTATGACGGGCTTGACCCCGAATATTATGACGTCTGGAAAACCCACGCGCTTCGCTTGCGCGCCACGGGATAAAGGAATGAACTATATGACCTCCTTCGCATTTTACCGGAAGCTTGCTTCATTCCTGCTTCTGATTGTCGGCAGTCACAGCGTCATGGCGCAAACCCCGCCGCCTGCGCCTGCTACAGATGAGCCCGAACTGGTCGAGTTTGACACATCCAAAACGCGTTCCATTGCCGTGCCCGCACTTGTGGCCCCTGCCCCTGTCGATACGCCGGCGGGGAACAGCGCCGCACTTGGCCGTCAAATCGCTGAAGTCATCTCATCCAACTTGCGCGCATCGGGTGTGTTTGAAACGCAGGGGCCCAACGGCCTGCGCGCCATCTCGCTTGGCGAAGTAACGGCGCCCCAGTTTGATTATTGGAAAGGCCGTCCAGTTGAACAGCTTGTGCAAGGTTTCGTCCGCGTGGGCGGCGACGGCAATCTGACGGTTGGTTGTTATTTATATGACGTCGGCTTTGGCAATGAAACCACGCGCCTTGGCTTCAACGTACCGCCGCGCGAATGGCGCAGGGCCGCGCACAAATGTGCCGATGCGATTTATTCGCGCCTCACCGGAGAACTGCCATTCTTTGACAGCCGCATTGCCTACATTGCCGAAACCGGTCCCAAGGGCAAGCGCGTCAAGCGCCTGGCGATCATGGATTCAGATGGCGCAAACCACCGCTTCATCACCAATGGCCAGTCCACGGCGCTGACACCGCGTTTCTCGCCCAATTATAAATCGATCCTGTATCTGTCTTATGTCGACGGCAATCCACGCATCTATGTCTATGATATTGATACGGGTCGGCAGCGGTTGATTACGCAATCGCGCAACCCGACCTTTGCCCCGCGCTGGTCGCCCGATGGGAAGACCATATTATATTCCATGGCGGTTGCGGGGAACACCGACATCTACAAGATTTCGGCAAGCGGCGACGGCACGCCTGTCAAGCTGACAACATCCCCCGGCATCGATGTCGGGGGAAGCTTCTCCCCCGATGGTCGCCAGATCGTATTCGAAAGCGACCGGTCGGGCAGCCAGCAAATCTATGTCATGAACGCTGATGGATCCAACCAACGGCGGATCAGCTTTGGTGCGGGGCGGTACGCGACCCCTGAATGGAGCCCACGGGCGGACCTCATTGCTTATACCCGCATTGCGGGCGACTTCCGCGTTGGCACCATGCGCCCCGATGGTTCGGGCGAGCGGCTATTGACCGACAGCTGGCAGGATGAGGCCCCGACATGGGCGCCAAATGGCCGCGTCATCCAGTTTTTCCGCACGGCCAAGGGCAGCGGCAAAACCAGTATCTGGCAAGTCGACCTCACAGGATCGAACGAACGCCAATTGCCAACGCCGGTTGACGGATCGGACCCTGCATGGGGGCCGGTATTGCCGTGAGTGCGTTTAGATCTTATTTCTGATAAAGTTTCCGCTACACAGATGCGGGCAAGCCGAAGGAGAAGACCATGAAGACAAACACTATCAAGATGGCCGCCATATTACTGGCATCGACCGCACTGGTTGCAGGCTGCGGCAAGAAAAAGGTCGAGCAACTGCCACCTGCGGCCGAAGGCACCAATTATGGCCCGCCCCCAGCGGCCCCGATTGTCGAAGCGAACCCGATCGTTCCGGGCAGCCAGGAAGATTTCCTCCAGCAAGTTGGCCAATTTGGCGACCGCATTTTGTTTGAAACCGATCGTTTCAATGTGGATGCCGAAGATCAGGCGACGTTGCAGCGTCAGGCGCAGTGGCTGGCCCGTTATCCCAACGCCCGCATCACCGTGGAAGGCCATGCCGACGAACGCGGAACACGCGACTACAACCTCGCGCTCGGCGAACGCCGCGCCAATGCTGCCAAAAATTACCTGACCTCAATCGGTGTCGACGCAAGCCGCATCGAAACCGTCAGCTATGGCAAGGAACGCCCATCGGCTTTGGGTTCGGACGAACAAGCCTGGGCACAAAATCGCCGCGCGGTGACGGTTACCATTCAGTAAAATTAAGAGCGTACATGCCGTTCAACGAGCGTCATGCTGAACCTGTTTCAGCATGACGCCTGGCATGCAAGCCGCGCTTATCGAAGCGCGTCGCTTGTTTACATCGGTTTTCTTGACAAGGCTTTTCACTTTCGCACATGTTGTGTGAAATTTTGGGGGGCGCAATTTCATGTACGACGACCTATCTCAACGGCATAGCGCATTTCGTTTCCATGGCAGCTGGCTCGAATTTGCCCGCATCGCCTTTCCCAACCTTTTGCTGACCATTGTCACGCTCGGCATATATCGGTTTTGGGCAACCACCCGCGAACGCGAATATCTGTGGAGCAAGACGGACTTCATTGATGAACGTCTGGAATGGACGGGCAAGGGCATGGAGCTTTTTGTCGGCTTCATCATGGCTTTCCTGCTGATCGGCCTACCCCTCATCGTCATTCAATTGATATCGCAGGGGCTGATTTTCCGCGGCGAGGCAATCCTCGCGGCAGTCATGACGCTGATGATGTTCCTGCTGCTGTTTTACCTGACCGGCGTCGCATATTTCCGTGCGCTCCGGTACCGGCTGAGCCGGACCTATTGGCGCGGTATCAGAGGGGGCAGCGACGACCCCGGTTTTCAATATGGCGTGGCCTATATGTGGAAAAGCGTCGTGGGTTGGCTGCCGATTTTTTTGGCTGTGCCATGGGCGATGATTTCCCTTTGGAATGACCGCTGGAACGCCATGAGCTTCGGGCCGCATCGCTTTTCAGCAACGGCCGAGTGGAAGCCGCTGATGAAGCGTTATTTGTTATTCTATCTCGTACCGTTTTTGGTGTTCATAGGTGCCGTGGTTTTCGGCATCAGCATGGCCGCTTCGGGTGGGACCCCCGACACACTTGGCAGCACGGGCATTGCGATTGGCGCGATATTGGCGATCATCGCCGTCCTCTCATTGTACATCGTGCTCCCGCTGGCGGCGCTTGCCTATTACAGCAAATATTTCCGCCTCGCGGTCGGTGGCTTGCGTTTACACAATCTGGAATTTGACTTCCGCGCACGAGCGCCGGACTGGATCCTGTTCTTCCTCGCCAACATGGCAATTGTCATCTGCACCTTGGGCATTGGCTATATCTTCATGCCGTACCGCAACTGGAAATTCTTCGTCGACCATATGGAAGCCTATGGCGAGATCAATATCGACGAGCTGACCCAGTCGGAAACCGTGGTGGCCAAGCATGGCGAAGGCTTGCTCGACGCATTTGATGTGGGGGCGATTTAGCCAATGTCTGCCTTTTTCGACGCGTGGCATTATGACGGCAAAAGCGCCGTGCGACGCAAGGTTGAGGTGCAGATAATTGGTGCGCAATTCTACTTGTTGGAAACTGAACGGCGACATGGCCCGTTCGGTTTTTCTGATGTCGAATATGTCACGCATAAGGATGATGCCGACGTCTATGGATTAAAGGGAGCGGACGGATGGCGCTTAATGCTTGCTGGGCCAGTGCCGACGGACCTCAACGCTATGCTGCCGGCACCGCGCAATTATGGCGGTTGGGTGGACAGGCTTGGCTTTGGCAAAGCGGCGGTCGCCTTCACCTTGGCAAGCGCGGCGGCAGTCGCCGTCGTTCTTTTGAGCCCGCAATGGCTGGCACCACTGATCCCTTCCAGCGTTGACGAAAAGCTTGGCGATGCGCTTGTGGGCGATTTCGGCGGTCGGTTCTGCAGCACGCCTGCCGGAGACGCAGCGTTGAAAAAGCTGGTCGCGTCGCTGGATGCCAATCCCAGCGATTTGCAGGTGGAGGTCGCCAAAATTGACATGATAAATGCGGTGGCGCTGCCCGGCGGTAAGGTTATTTTATTCGATGGCCTCGTCAAACAAGCGCGCTCGCCTGATGAGGTTGCTGGCGTATTGGCGCATGAAATCGGCCATGTCCGTGAAAAGCATGTGATGCAGGCTTTGCTTCGCCAAATGGGCCTTGCGGTCGTTCTGGGTGGCATTGATGGCAATAGTGGCGCGCTGGTCAACAACATGCTGTCCATGAGCTACAGCCGCGAGTCCGAGGCCGAAGCCGACGCCCATTCGATGAAAGCGCTGGGCGCTGCCAATATCTCGCCCATCAGCACCGCGTCATTCTTTGACCGGCTTTCCGAAATGGATGGCAGCGCAAGCTCCAGCACATCGGACAATAGCATAGCCGGATATATGTCGAGCCACCCGCTGTCGCGGTCCCGCAAAGACGCGTTTGAAAAGAGCATCGTTAAAGGCAAAAACTATAAACCCGCCTTAACCCCGGCCGAGTGGACGGAGTTGAAAACCATGTGCACGCAGGATCGCAAAGCGAAATCGGGCTTCGGCTTTGATTTTAACTGAGCGATTGTTTAAGCTACGGAAGTTTTTGAAGGAAAGGCTCCCATGTTCAACCGCCTCTTTGTCGAACATCCCAAAAGCGTCGATGAAAATTATGTCGAACATTTTGGCGTCGCCAGCCGATTTGGCTTTGCGATGATCTGGGGTGGGATGAAGGCGCTGGTGCATGCGTTCATTCCCGGTCTTTGCATTACTTCGGGCAGCGATACCGTAAAGCGGTTGAACCACATCATGGTCGAGCAGCGCCGTGCGAAGGGGCAGGATGTGGCCCAAATGCTGACCGTCGATTGGGTGATTTGACCCTGCAAGCCTCCGTTTTGACAGAAACAGCGCCACATTTTGCCACGCGCCATGATGGCGTCAAGCTGGCCTATCGTCTGACCGAAGGCAGCGGTCCGACGCTTGTTTTTCTGCCGGGCTATATGTCCGATATGCAGGGTGGCAAGGCAACGGCGCTGTGCGCTTGGGCAGAGGCGCAGGGC
The DNA here is from genome assembly GCA_041169905.1 of Pseudomonadota bacterium. Lineage (GTDB taxonomy): Bacteria > Pseudomonadota > Alphaproteobacteria > Sphingomonadales > Sphingomonadaceae > Sphingorhabdus_B. The sequence goes on from JBEEIJ010000117.1 coordinate 8,973, forward strand.
ATTGGCATGCTGCGGCTCGATTATTCGGGTTGCGGTGAGAGCGAAGGTGCATTTGAAGACGGCACGCTGAATATCTGGCGTGATGACGTTCTGGCGGTCATTGCCCACGCGCAAGTCGGGCCCTTAATCTTGGTTGGCTCGTCCATGGGTGGATGGCTTATGCTACTTGTGGCCGAAGCGCTTGGCGCGCAGGTCATGGCAATGGTGGGCATCGCCGCAGCCCCCGATTTCACCGACTGGGATTTCAACGACGCCGACCGCGCAACGATGGTCACCAACGGACGCATCGAGCGCCCAAGCGATTATGGCTATGATCCCATGGTCATCACCCGCGCCTTTTGGCAATCCGGGCAAGATAATCTGCGGCTGAATGGCGAAATCGGCATCGATTGCCCGGTGCGCCTGATCCACGGACAGTGCGACCCTGACGTGCCCTGGCAAACGTCTTTAAGCCTAGCTGCCCGGCTTCGTTCATCCGACGTGCAGACCATCTTGGTAAAGGACGGCGACCACCGGCTTTCGCGCGATACGGATATTGCTGTGTTGATCGACAGCGTGGCGAAGCTGGTCTGACCTTATTGACGG
>JBEEIJ010000118.1:0-4515 GCA_041169905.1 Pseudomonadota bacterium
ATGCTGGGCGACCGGCTCGTGCGCAGACAAAAGCGCCGTAAATCGGCGGATGCCTTCATGGCGGAACTTGCCGCGCTAACGCCGGGCGATCTGGTGGTGCATCAGGACCATGGCATCGGCCGTTATGAAGGGCTGATTTCGATACCCGTGGGCAACAGCCCCCATGATTGCGTTGCCCTTACCTATTCCGGCGGAGACAAGCTATATGTCCCCGTTGAGAATATCGATGTCCTGTCACGCTATGGCTCCGACAGCGAGCATGTTTCGCTGGACAAGCTGGGCGGTGAGGCATGGCAGCGGCGCAAGTCGAAGCTGAAAGAACGCATCCGCGCAATTGCGGGCGAACTGCTTAAAACCGCCGCCGAACGTGCGCTTCGTCCGGGTTCCATCATTGAAGTCGACGGCCCCGCTTATGCCGGTTTTGTCGACCGTTTCCCTTATGAGGAAACCGAAGATCAGTTGCGCGTCATCGAAGAAGTGCTTCAGGATTTGTCCGCAGGCAAACCGATGGACCGGCTCGTGTGCGGCGATGTCGGCTTTGGAAAAACCGAAGTCGCCATGCGCGCAGCTTTTGCAGCGGCGATGGCAGGTCTTCAGGTCGCGGTCATTGCGCCGACGACATTGTTGGCGCGACAGCATTATGCAAACTTTGTCGAACGTTTCCGTGACCTGCCTTTAAAACTCGGCCGGCTTTCGCGGCTCGTTCCAACCGCCGAAGCCACGCAAACGCGTGAAGCCCTGGCGGATGGCACTTTGGACATTGTGATTGGGACGCACGCCGTTTTAGCAAAGTCACTTGAATTCAAACGGCTTGGCCTCGTCATCGTTGACGAAGAACAACGGTTCGGCGTCAACCATAAGGAGCAGCTGAAAGCGCTGAAGACCGACGTGCATATGCTGACGCTGACAGCGACACCGATCCCGCGGACGCTGCAAATGGCGATGTCTGGCCTGCGCGAGCTATCGGTCATCCAAACGCCCCCCGTGGACCGTCTGGCGGTGCGTACTTACGTTATGCCGTGGGATCCCGTGGTGCTGCGGGAAGCGTTGCTGCGCGAGCATTATCGCGGAGGGCAAAGCTTCTTTGTCGTACCACGCATAACCGATCTTACCGAGATCGAAGAATATCTGCGCACTGAAGTGCCTGAAGTGAAATATGTCACCGCACACGGGCAAATGTCACCGACGCAGGTCGAAGAACGCATGAACGCATTCTATGAAAAGCGCTACGACGTCCTTTTGTCGACGACGATTGTCGAAAGCGGACTGGACATACCGAGCGCGAACACCTTGATCATCCACCGCGCCGACCGCTTTGGCCTCGCCCAATTATATCAGCTGCGCGGTCGCGTCGGGCGTTCGAAGACCCGTGCTTATGCCTATCTGACGCATGAACCGAATCGCGTACTGACCGAAACCGCGGAAAAGCGTCTCAAGGTGCTTGGTGATCTCGATAGCCTTGGTGCAGGGTTCCAGCTTGCGAGCCATGATCTCGACATTCGCGGTGCGGGCAATTTGGTGGGCGATGAACAGTCCGGCCATATCAAAGAGGTCGGCTTTGAATTATACCAATCGATGCTGGAAGAGGCGATCTTGGAGGCGCGCGCTGGCGCGCATGGCCTCGCAAAGCCACGCGGCAGCTTCTCGCCGCAAATCACCATCGATGCGCCGATCCTTATTCCCGAAGATTATGTCCCCGATCTGTCGGTCCGCATGGCGCTCTATCGCCGTTTGAACGATCTCAAAGAAGGTCAGGACGTCGAAGGATTCGCTGCGGAAATGACGGATCGCTTTGGCCCGATACCGGAGCCAACGCAGAACCTGCTCAAGCTAATCCAGATAAAACAGAACGCGCTCGTTGCGCAGGTCGCAAAAATCGAGGTGGGCGCCCGTGGTACGTTGGTCAGTTTCCATCAGGATACGCCGCCCAATGTCCCAGGGTTGCTGGCCTATGTCGACAAGTTGGGCGAAACGGCAAAGCTGCGTCCGGACAGCAAGTTGGTTATCAACCGCATATGGGGCGACCCCGCAGCGCGGCTCAATGGCTGTTTGCAGCTATCGCGCGGCCTCGCAAATCTTGCCCGCCGGCATGGTTCCCCTTCGCGACCATAGCCGCGAAAAACTTTCCGAACCCTTTCGATAAATTAATTCAGCTTGGTAGCGCACGCTTTTCCGCTTACATCGCAAAAATGATCGACGGATTTGGACGCAGTATTGACTATTTACGGATATCGGTGACCGACCGTTGCAATTTCCGTTGCACATATTGCATGCCCGAAATGCAGAGCTTTTTGCCGCATCCCGATTTACTGAGCTATGATGAAATCACGACGCTGGTCGCCCGGTTTATCGACCATGGCATTCGCAAAATTCGCCTAACGGGTGGCGAGCCGCTGGTGCGCCGTGACATTGCAATTCTGATCAACGCCCTTGGGCAGCATGTCAAAAGCGGCGCGCTTGAAGAGTTGACGATGACGACCAACGGCAGCCGATTGGAACAATTCGCGCCCATCCTTGCCAGCGCTGGCATGAAGCGTATCAATGTAAGCTTGGATACGCTCGATGCGGATCAGTTCAAGGCGATTAGCCGGGGGGGAGACCTCGACACGGTATTGGAGGGCATTCACGCTGCGAAAGCCCATGGCCTCGCTATCAAAATCAACATGGTTGCCTTGAAAGGCGAAAATGAAGACGCGCTGATGCCCATGATGGCGTTTTGCGCGGAGCATGGCTTTGATCTCACACTGATTGAGACCATGCCGCTGGGAACCGGCGTATCGGAACGGGAAGCGCAATATATCGCGATCGACGCCTTCACTGCGCCCATCCGCCAACATTATGACCTGCATCCGCTGGCGCATAAAAGCGCTGGCCCTGCCCGTTATTGGCGCGTCGATCCATTGGGTCTGCGCTTGGGCCTTATCACGCCAATGAGCCAGAATTTCTGCGACCATTGCAATCGCATCCGCCTTACCACCGATGGCAAAATCTATATGTGCCTTGGGTCAGAACTGCACGTTGATTTGCGCAAAGCATTGCGCGAAGGCGTGCCATCCGACGTCGACCATTTGCTACAGACGGCTTTGCGGCTTAAACCCCAACGCCATGAGTTCGAAAACCAATTCGCTCAACCTGACTTGAGGTTGAAGCGACATATGAATGCAACAGGTGGATGACCCAATATACGCAACTTGCGATAATATCGTCAGCGACGCCGCAGGCGCGCGAGGCCGAAGCGCAGCTTCGCGCCGTCCATGATTTTGTGTCGTTGGATAATGCAGACGCCGTAATCGTTCTGGGCGGCGATGGCCACATGCTGCAAGTTTTGCATCAATTATTGGAAAGCCGCCGTGACATTCCGGCCTATGGCATGAACTTGGGCACGATCGGATTCCTGATGAATAGCTGGAATCTGCATGACCTGCACGCGCGGCTGCAGCGCGCAAAGTCCTTCTCGGTTCGTCCCCTAACCGCAGATATCACAACCGTCAGCGGTCAAAAGTTCACTTTACCCGCGATCAACGAAGTCTCGTTGCTGCGTGAAACCCGGCAAGCGGCCAAGCTGGAGATTTCGGTCAATGGCCGCGCGGTGATCCCGGAACTTATCAGTGACGGCATATTGGTATCCACGCCCGCTGGTTCGACCGCCTACAACCTGTCCGCAAACGGGCCTATCTTGCCGCTCGATTCGTCGTTACTGGCACTGACGCCGATCAGTCCCTTTCGCCCCCGCCGTTGGAAGGGCGCCATTCTTCCAGACCGCTATGTCATCAAAATCAATATTTTGGAGGCGAGCAAACGCCCCGTCAGCGCCGTTGCCGACCAGCGCGAAATCCGCGACATTGCGCAAGTAGAAGTGGCGTTAGACCGCAATCGATCACTCACGCTTTTGTTCGATCCGGAACATGCGCTGGATGATCGCATTGCAATGGAACAATTTATTGTCTGAACTGGCAATGGGCGCTTGCCAAATGCGAAAAAGCGCTGCTATAGGCGCGCCTCTGCCCGAGCATATCGGGCTGTTCCCTGGTAGCTCAGTGGTAGAGCAGTTGACTGTTAATCAATTGGTCGGGGGTTCGAATCCCTCCCGGGGAGCCATTTTTTCTGGCTCATAATATTACGGCAGACCGTGCGCCTGCCAAAGTAGCCGCAGCGCGGCGTAACCGACCAAGATCGCGGTAAATGTTCGCAGAAGCCGTGGCGATAAATAGCGCATTCCGAATATGCTTCCGATTTGCCCGCCGACCAGCACGGCAGCGAGCAACAGGCCATATTCCATCGCGGGCGCGGCAAGCGACTGGGCACCTGCCTTTATGACCTGCCCAGCCAGCCCTGCGGCCGAATTGATCAATATGTACAGCGAAGCAAAGGCGGCGATGCGCCGCGCCTCCGCCCAGCGGATAAGGTGCAATATCGGTGCCATAAATATACCGCCGCCAATCCCGGACAAGCCAGCCAGCAGTCCCACGCCGCCGGAAATCGCCAACAGCAATGGCTTGGGCAACGCCCGCGCCG
>JBEEIJ010000119.1:0-2838 GCA_041169905.1 Pseudomonadota bacterium
TTGCTGTTGTTTGGGGCCACGGGTGACCTTGCGCGACGGATGCTGCTGCCATCCTTATATGCGCTGCATGCCGATGGCCTGATTAATCCCGACCTGCGTATTTTCGGCACTGCGCGTAGCACACTCAGCGATGACGCTTTTCGCGATATGGCACGCGCGGCCTTATGTGAATTTCTGCCCGATGACCGCAAGGCCGAAGGGCTGATTGACGCGTTTTTGCAGAGGCTTTCTTATGTCGTGCTGGACGCGTCTGATCCACAAGGCTTTGCCGCGTTGGCGGACAAGATTGGGGACATATCGGGCGGATTGTCGATTTTCCTGTCCACCGCGCCATCTTTGTTTGAGCCAACGATCAAGGGCCTCCACAATGCCGGCCTGTCTGGTGCAAATGTGCGCATTGGCTTGGAAAAGCCATTGGGCAATGATTTGGCGTCATCGCAACATATTAACGACGCGGTGAACGAGGTGTTTCCGGAAACGCGCACGTTCCGCATCGACCATTATCTGGGTAAGGAAACGGTCCAGAACCTAATGGCGCTTCGTTTTGCCAACATGCTGTTTGAACCGCTTTGGAATGCCAATGCCATTGAGCATGTGCAGATTACCGTGAGCGAGACCGTCGGGCTCGAGGGGCGGGCCGGATTTTATGACGATACCGGCGCGCTGCGCGATATGGTGCAAAACCATATGCTGCAATTGCTGGCGCTGACGGCGATGGAGCCTCCGGCAAGTCTGGATGCGACGGCCATACGCGATGAAAAGGTGAAGGTCCTGCGTGCCCTTCGTCCGGTGGTCGACGGTGACGTCGTGACCGGTCAATATAATGATGGCGCGGTCAACGGCGAAGCGGTCAAAGGCTATGACGCGGATCTCGGCAAGCCATCCGACACCGAAACCTTTGTGGCGATTAAAGCCTATGTCGACAATTGGCGGTGGCAGGGCGTGCCGTTTTTCCTGCGCACCGGGAAACGTTTGCCCGAACGCCGCAGTGAAATCGTGATCCAGTTCAAACCCGTGCCGCACAATGTGTTCAAGGACCGTGGCGGTCGGCTGGAGGCAAATACGCTGGTTATCCGTTTGCAGCCCGAGGAATATGTTCGGTTGTTGGTCATGGCGAAAGAACCGGGGCTGGATCGCGGCGGGGTCACTTTGCGTGAAGTGCCGCTTGATCTGTCTCTGACGGCGGCCTTTGCCGGATCGCGACGGCGGATTGCCTATGAACGCCTGCTTCTCGATCTCATAGAAGGCGACCAGACGCTATTTATCCGCCGTGATGAGGTTGAAGCCCAGTGGAAGTGGATCGATGCCATACGGGCGCTGTGGGACGCGACAGCGTTGAAGCCAAAGGGCTATGGTGCCGGTAGCTGGGGCCCCAATGCCGCGATTGCCCTCACCGAACGTGATGGAGTGAGCTGGCATGAGTAAAATGCACGCCACCGTTGAAGCCGTCACCGCGCGGATCATCGAACGGTCAAAACCCGGGCGTCAGGCCTATCTCGACCTGATCGCCAAGCAGCGTGATGCAGGCGTAAACCGGCCCACTTTAAGCTGCGGCAATCTGGCGCATGGCTTTGCGGCGAGCGGTGAGGATAAGCCCGCCATTCGCGGCGGCAAAGCAATGAACATCGGCATTGTCAGTGCCTATAACGACATGCTGTCGGCGCATCAGCCATATGGCCGCTATCCCGAGCAGATGAAAATATTCGCGCGCGAAGTTGGCGCGACCGCTCAGGTCGCAGGCGCCGTGCCCGCGATGTGCGATGGGGTGACGCAGGGTCAGGATTCGATGGAACTTTCGTTGTTCAGCCGCGATGTCATCGCCATGGCAACCGCGGTTGGCCTGAGCCACGGGATGTTTGAAAGCGTCGCGATGTTGGGCATTTGTGACAAGATCGTCCCGGGCCTTCTGATCGGCGCGTTGCGCTTTGGCCATTTGCCGACAATCCTAGTGCCCGCAGGGCCAATGCCCTCAGGCCTCGCCAACAAAGAAAAACAGCGTGTCCGTCAGCTATATGCAGAGGGCAAGGTGGGCCGCGCCGAATTGCTAGAAGCGGAAGCCGCCTCCTACCATGGCGCAGGCACATGTACTTTTTACGGCACCGCCAATTCCAACCAGATGATGATGGAGGTCATGGGGCTGCATATCCCGGGTGCCGCGTTCATCAACCCCGGCAACAAGCTGCGCACCGAACTGACGCGGGCTGCTGTACATCGGTTGAGCGAAATTGGCTGGGATGGTGACGATTACCGGCCCCTGGGGCTGTGCGTCGATGAAAAAGCCATCGTCAATGCCTGTGTCGGCTTGCTCGCAACAGGCGGATCGACCAACCATGCGCTGCACATTCCGGCCATCGCACGCGCCGCCGGTATCGTTATCGATTGGGAAGATTTGGATCAGCTGTCGGCTGTGGTGCCGTTAATCGCCCGCGTGTATCCGAACGGCTCGGGCGATGTGAACCATTTCCACGCGGCAGGCGGAATCGGCTATGTCATCCGCGAACTGATAGACGCAGGGCTTCTCCACCGCGATATCATGACCGTCGCGGGTCAGGATTTGGCGGATTATGGACGTGAGCCTGTGTTGGAAGAGGACACGCTTGTGTGGCGTGATGCGCCTGCGGTAACCGCCGATGACACGATGCTGCGCCCGCCGTCCGCGCCGTTCAGCCCCGATGGTGGCATGCGTTTGGTGACGGGTAATTTGGGCCGTGCGACGTTCAAGACCAGTGCGGTTGATCCAGCACGCTGGACCATCGAAGCGCCGGTTCGGGTATTTCACGAACAAAATGATGTTCTTGCAGCCTTTAAGGCGGGCGAGCTTGATCGCGATGTCATTGT
>JBEEIJ010000120.1:0-5364 GCA_041169905.1 Pseudomonadota bacterium
GCGGCTTTGACTGTGTTGCTGGGACTGATCATTGCGGTGCAGTCCGGTTACGCCCATCAGGCATTCACGCTGCAAGATCCTTACCAGCTGATCGGTGTTGGCATGTGGCTTGCGGTTATCATGGCATTCAACGTTTGGTTCATCATCTGGCCTAACCAGAAGAAAGCCCTTGGCATTGTTGAAGCCGATGATGCGACAAAGGCAAAGGCAGCAACGACAGCGATGATGACATCGCGTTTGAACACATTGTTGTCGATCCCGATGCTTTACACGATGGTCAGCTTTAACGGCGGCTAATCGTAACGTTCTTCGTAAAGATAAAAGGGGTGGCCGAGGCTGCCCCTTTTTTTATCCCAAAAGATCATGCTTCTTGAGCGTATGGCGCAATTGGTCGTAGCTCAGGTTCAGCGCTTTGGCGGTTTGCCGCTGATTATACCGACACTTCGCCAAGGCCTGCTCAAGTACGGCCTTTTCATATTTTTCGGTTGCTTCTCTAAAGTCGGTCACATCGACCGCCTGACTTACGTCAGTGGAGAAACGTGGCTCGGCACTCGCGGCCTGATTATCGGACTGCACCTGCGCTGGGGCAGAAGCCGCCACGCCACCGCGCCATGGACTATCGAACGGATCAAACTGGATATAATCAACCGGCTGCACGGGGTCAGCCCAGCGATAGACCGCACGTTCAACCACGTTGCGCAATTCGCGCACATTGCCCGGCCATAAATGATTTTCAAGCGCACGGGTCGCAACTTCGCCGAAACCCGGCCACCCCGCCCAACCCAGTTCGGCCGCCATCCGACGCCCATAATATTCAGATAGAACCTCAACATCGCCTTCGCGAACGCGCAATGGCGGCAAGGTGATCACTTCAAAGCACAGCCGGTCGAGCAAGTCCGCGCGAAAGCGTCCCTTGTCCACCATGCTGGGCAGATGTTCGTTGGTAGCGGCGACAATACGGACATCGACACGCATAGGCCGCGATGAACCAATACGCGTGACCTCTCCATATTCCACCGCGCGCAATAGCCGCTCTTGCGCGCCCATGCTCAATGTGCCCAATTCGTCGAGGAACAGCGTGCCGCCGTCGGCTTCTTCAAACCGCCCCTCCCGCGCACGGGTGGCTCCGGTGAACGCGCCTGCCTCATGGCCGAACAGTTCGGCCTCAATCAATGTCTCAGGCAAAGCCGCGCAGTTAATCGTGACCAAAGGCCCGTCCCAACGTGCACTCAGGCGGTGGAGGCGTTCCGCGATCAGTTCCTTACCGGTCCCGCGTTCTCCCACGACCAGCACGGGCCGATTGAGCGGTGCGGCACGGCTTGCGCGCTCAACGGCATCAAGAAAAGCGGACGATTGACCAATGAATTGATGACTATCACGTTCCATTCTCAAAGATTGGCATATTTCACCATAGTGTGGCAATAATTACCAGCGTCCGAATGTCACATTTTTTCACAAATGGCGGAAATCCGACAATTTTTCAAATTGGCACGCTCCCTGCAATACATCTTGCAAGCCGGAACATCACCGGCATTCAAAAGGGAAGACATAAGATGCGTAACGATATCGAAACCAGCGACAAGGTACAGGCAAGCGAAAGCCGTCTATGGCTGGCCGTCGCCCTGTCCATGTCCATGATCTTCACCAGTTACGCCGTTTCGGTTCTCAACCATTATGACGATATTGATATGAACGTCCCAAATTACACCCATCGGCCAATCGTTATCAGCTATCTTGCCTGACGACGACAGCCCGCGACCGGAGTACCCCCGGCTCCCCCTACCTCCTAAAGGTACCCGGTCGCCCCCTTTTTTCAGTACGCAAATAAGCAGTTTTAACCGGAGTTACCCAATGGGCATATTTTCACGAACCCGCGATATCATCGCCGCCAATGTCACGGACTTGCTCGACAAGTCGCAGGACCCGGCGAAGATGATCCGTATGATCATTCTGGAGATGGAAGAAACGTTGGTTGAAGTCCGCGCTTCCGCAGCCCGGACAATTGCTGACCAGAAAGAACTGCGTCGGCACATTGACAAGCTAAATACGCTTGAAGCTGACTGGACCGATAAAGCCCATCTTGCGTTGTCAAAAGATCGCGAAGACCTTGCCAAGGCTGCCTTGGTCGAAAAGCGCAAGGCGACCGACATGAAGGACCAGCTGACGGCGGAAGTCGATGTTCTCAACGACGCGTTGAAAGCTTCGGAGCAGGATATTCACAAGCTGCAGAAAAAGCTCGCCGACGCCCGTAGCCGTCAGAACGCGTTGATGACGCGTCTTGAAAGCGCCGAGAACCAGGTCAAGCTGCGCACGATGTATAATGGCGACAAGGTTCGCGAGGCTTTCTCACGCTTTGACGTGCTCGAACGCCGCGTGGACGAAGCGCAGGGATATGCGGACTCGCTGTCCATCGGCTCAGATGCCCCACGCAGCTTGGGCGACGAAATCGCAGCACTTGAGTCCTTCGACGTTGTCGATGCCGAGCTGGAAGCGATGAAAAAAGCCATGAAACAAGACGCAAAGAAGGAAGGTTGATCCGATGGAAGATACTGTCGTCCCCATTTTCGTTTGTGGCATACTGTTCATTGGCCTGCCTTGGATCATCCTACATTATGTCACACGCTGGAAAACCGCAGCAACGCTGACCAATGATGACGAGCGGATGCTCGGCGACATGAACGAGCTTGCCCGTCGCCTCGAAGATCGCCTTGATACCGTTGAGCGTCTGGTCGCCCAAGAAAATCCTGAATGGCAGCCACGTCGCATCGACCATGAAACAAAAGATTTCGACCCCGAAAATGTCCGCAGACTGGAAAGGAACCGCTAAAATGGCTGGTACACATACCAAATTCTATCTCGATAAGATGAATGCGAAATGGAAGGGCGTTTGCGCCGGGATTGCCGACTATACCGGCGTTGACGTTCTCTGGGTCCGGCTTGGCGCGGTGATGCTCACCCTGATGGGCGGTTTTCCGTGGACGCTGATTGCCTATGTCATCACCGCTTGGATGGCCAACCCGAAGCCAGTGCATCTCTATACCGATGACCGCCAAGACCAGAAATTCTGGCAAGGCGTGCGTCAGTCACCTGCCCGCACAACACGCGACATTCGTTCGCGTTTCCGGGAAATCGACCGTCGGTTGGCTGAAATGGAAACCTATTATGTCAGCAATAACAAGCAGCTGGCGGACGAAATCGAGAGCCTGCGATAAACATCGGCATAATGGAGGGAATATTCCGTGTTCACACTCATCATTCTCGGGCTGATCGCGTGGTTCGCATATCGCCACTTCGCACAGAAGAAACGCAAGGCCGATCGCCGCAACTGGAGCGTTGATTTCCGCAACAGCCCCATCCGGCCCGTCACACGCCGTCTGCCGTGGAGGGAATTCAAATGAGCTTTGCAGGCCCCAATTTCGTCATAGCGATTGTGGTCGTAATGACAGTCGGTTGGCTCATAAACAACTGGATCCGCGCGAAACATGGCTACCCATTGGAAGATGAATGGGGTGGCAAATCAGCGCTGACCGATGGCGACTATCCCGAAGCAGAGCGCAAAATCATGCTGCTCAGCAACGAAAATGAAACGCTGAATGGCAAGGTTGGTCGTCTGGAAGAACGGGTCGCTGTCTTGGAACGGATCGTCACGGACAAGGCCGGGCGCCTTTCCGAAGAAATCGAAAAACTGCGCTGAGGCGCGTTGGAGGAAGCTATGGACCCTGACAAGCTAGCAATGATTACGGCCATCGGCCCCATGATAGGTATTGGCGTTGTCGCAATTTCGGTTGGATGGGTGCTCACCACATGGATGCGCATCAAAAATGGCTACCCGCTTGATGGTGCATGGGGTCAGGCAGTCTATCCCAAAACCGATCAGGAGGCCGTCGAACGCGTAAAATTGTTGAGCCAAGAAAACGCGCAGCTGCGCGCAGAAATCGGCTCAATCAAGGACCGGCTTGCCAATGTCGAAAAAATCATTGTCGACGACAGTCACCGATTAACATCTGAAATAGAGGCCCTTCGCGGGCCGTCGAATTGAGGAGCCATTAATGGACCCGTTTCAAATGGTCGTCGCAATCATTGCCATCATCACGATCGGCAGGATTATCCAGACGAAGCAAAAGGCAAAGCATGGGATCGTTGAGGATCAAGACTTTATGGGCACGAAAACCCACCGTCTTTTGAACAATGCGGATACGCAGCAGATGCAGGACGAAATTCGGGCCTTAAAAGAGCGCATTCAGGTTTTGGAGCGCATCGCGACAGACACCAATAGCGCGAGTGATATCAACCGTCAGATTGAGGAACTGCGTAGCCGGTAACGGCGCGCGGACGGAAAGGAAGGACCATGCAACAGGATCCCAACTTCTACATTATCATCGGCGCCTTTGCGGTGCTATGTGTCGGCATCGTGTCGTCACTAAGCCTGCGTGGCTGGCGCGACTGGATCGCGTTGAAGCATGCCGAACTTGAAACCATGCGGCACGGCAATGATGCGCCTGTGCCCTCGGCCACGTCGCGTATTGAGGTCGCCGATTTGAAAGAGCGCGTGAAAAGGCTTGAGGCGATAGCGGCAGGGATTGATATCTAAGCACCGCGGCCATATGCGCAGTGCATGACTACATTTGCCGACATTACAGAAGAATATGCATTTCTTGAGGCCGATGACCGTTATCGGTTGCTTATCGACCTCGGCCGCGAATTGCCCGAAATGCCCGCCGCGTTGAAAACCGATGCGACGCTGGTTCGGGGATGTTCAGCAAGCGTTTGGGTCTATCCCGTGACCGCAGACAGCACGCTGACCTTTTTGGCCGACAGCAACGCCGCGATCACCAAAGGCATCATCGCGTTGGTCCTTAAAACGGTCGAGAATAAAAATGCGGCCGATATTCTAAAGACCGATATCGAGAACGCCCTTGCGCCGTTCGACCTCAAAAATCAGTTAAGTTCGAACCGGACACAGGGCATCCCCAATATGATTTCGCTTATCCGCGAGACGGCAGCACGTTACGCAGGCTGAGCCGGACGCAACCCAAGCCAAATCGCAAGCGCCGGCAGTCGGGGCAGCAGCAGGCGGTCGAACAGCCATAAAGCCAGCAATGACATTGCGAGTAATGGCAACAATATGGCCATTACAGCGATGATCACCGCCACGCCGCGCATTTTCGGTGGCAGCGCAGCAACCGGCGGTGCGCCGAGCGCATCATCGGGTTTGCGCCGTCGCCACATCAGGAAACCCGACACCACCAATGTGATAAGGGCAAGCGCCGTAAACACGCCGACAAGCTGATTAATCCAGCCAAAAAGCTGCCCCTCATGCCATGCAATTCCATAATTGACCGCGCGGTCGATCACATGCTTGTC
>JBEEIJ010000121.1:0-22502 GCA_041169905.1 Pseudomonadota bacterium
GGCGCGGAAGGCCGGATGCTCGCCGACCGCGGGATTTTATATGCGCCGGATTATGTCATTAACGCAGGCGGCATTATCAACGTGCTGCGCCAGATCGAAAATGCCGACGATGCGGAAATTAGCCGGCGGGTCGATGCCATAGCCGGCCGATTGGCGGCAATCTGGAATGAAAGCGATTCGACCGGCAAGACACCGGCTGAAGTCGCCGACAATATGGCGCAAAAGCTTATTGGCCGCTGATGCCGAATCCATTGGCGTAACGCTTTGGCGGTGCTAGATGCATCGCCGAGTTATGCATCGTTTCGCCAATCCCGCCCGCTTTTTGCGTATTGCAAAGCCACTCACGCCTTGGCTGTTGTGGTCGGGCATCGCTTTGACGCTTGGGGCATGCCTGTGGGGTGCGTTCTTCACGCCAACCGAGCGCCTCATGGGGGACACCGTAAAGATTATATTCGTTCATGTGCCCGCTGCTTGGCTGGGTATGGGGGGATGGACGGGCATTGCCATCGCCAGCATCGTTCAGCTGGTCTGGCGCCATCCGCTTGCTGGCGTATCCGCGCGTGCAATTGCTGTCCCCGGCGCGACCTTTGCGGCGATTTGCCTCATCACCGGATCAATTTGGGGCCGGCCAACATGGGGAACATGGTGGGTCTGGGATGGCCGGCTGACATCCATGCTGGTGCTGTTCTTCCTCTATCTTGGATATATTGCGCTTTCGAATGCATCGAGCGAGAAGGGCGATACGAGCCGCGTTGCCGCTGTTTTCGGTATCATCGGCGCCGTCAACATTCCGATCATCAACCGCTCGGTCATCTGGTGGGAAAGCCAGCACCAAAAGGCGAGCATCACCTTGGGTGGCTCATCCATCGATCAAGCCTATCTTGTGCCGCTTTTTGTGTCTGTTGCGGGCTTTAGTCTGTTGTTCGGCGCGTTGGTGTTAATGCGGATGCGCACGGCTTTGGCTGAAATGCGGATTGAAGCGCGCATGCGCCGGATGGCGGATTATTGATGCCGCACGCACCGTTCATTATCGCGTCGTTCGCCGTTACGGGCGTTGGCATCAGCTGGCTGGTGATTTCCAGCTATCTTGCCATGCGTCGTACAGAGGCATCGGCAGATGAATTGAGGCAACAGCCATGAAGCCCAAGCATCAACGCCTGCTGCTCGCCGTGATTGCGGTTTTTGCGTTGATTGGGGCTGGCCTGATCGCGGCGGCGGCTTTGCGCGAAGAAGCATCCTATTTTTACACGCCCACCAGCTTAGCGAGCGCCAATGTTGCGCCGGGTAAGGCCATCCGCCTTGGCGGGATGGTGCAAAAGGGTTCAATCGTCCGTGCGCCCGATGGCGTTTCGATTACCTTCACGGTGCAGGACAAAGATAAAGCGCAAAGGGTCGCCTATCGTGGCATTACGCCCGATCTGTTCGTTGAAGGATCCGGCGTGGTTGCTGATGGCCGGCTTGGCCCCGACGGTATCTTTATCGCGGACAGCCTGCTGGCCAAGCATGACGAAAATTATGTGCCCAAAGAACTGGCGGATATCGACATGACTTCCGCCGAACACACAAAGGACACGCTTTCAAAATGAAGGCTTTGACATGATGGCAGAGGCAGGACTTGCCGCATTGTGGCTGGCCGCCGCAATGGCGCTGCTCCAACTTGTAGGCGGCATGACATTGTTGCGCGGCGGCGCAGGGCAGCTTGTGCCGCTCATCAAGCCTGCCGCCTATGTCCAAGGTGCTTTATGCGCATTCGCGTTTCTCGCGCTGATGTGGCTGTTTTACGTCACCGACCTGTCGGTGTTGTTGGTCGCCAGCAATAGCCACATTGATAAACCCCTGATTTTCAAGCTTGCGGGGACATGGGGTAACCATGAAGGCTCCATGCTGCTGTGGGTATCGGTTTTGTCGGTGTCCGGCGCGGCGATTGCGCTGCTGGAAAAGCGGATTGAATCGAAAACGCTACATGCCACCTTGGCGGTGCAGGCATTCATTGCCCTTGGCTTTTTTGCGTTCCTTTTGTTTGCATCTAACCCGTTTGAACGCCTTGTGCCTGCACCAATTGAAGGAAATGGACTGAATCCGCTGCTTCAGGACGTTGGCCTGGCGTTCCATCCGCCGACTTTATATTTTGGCTATGTCGGGCTTTCGATCGCCTTCTCGTTTGCCGTGGGTGCACTGTTGACCAATCAGGTTGGGCCAGCCTTTGCCCGTGCGATGCGGCCTTGGGTGTTGGCGGCGTGGATATTCCTGACCATCGGCATCACGGCCGGCAGCTATTGGGCATATTATGAGCTTGGCTGGGGTGGCTGGTGGTTCTGGGACCCCGTTGAAAACGCATCGTTGCTGCCGTGGCTGGCGGCGACCGCGCTCCTCCATTCGGTGAGCGTCCTTGCCACGCGTAACGCTTTGCGCGCGTGGACGATCATGCTGGCGCTCGTTGCATTTGCAATGTCGATGGCTGGGACATTCTTGGTGCGGTCGGGCATTTTGACGAGCGTTCACGCATTTGCGGTCGATCCGGAACGCGGCGCGTTCATTCTTGCGTTGATGTTGCTATACACCAGCCTTGCGTTTGTGATTTTTGCTTTGCGCATTGGCTCGGTCAAACAAGGCGAGCCGTTTCAGCTTATCAGCCGCGAAGGCGGCATTGTGGCGAACAATATCTTCCTGAGCGTCATTCTTGCCGTGGTGCTCATCGGCACGCTTTACCCGCTTGCGGCCGAAGCGATGGACGATAAGATTTCGGTTGGCCCGCCCTATTTCAACAAGTCAACGGTGCCCATTGCTGTTCTGTTGATGCTTGCCCTTTTGATTGGCCCGATGCTGCGCTGGCGCCGCGATGATCTCAAACGCTTGAAATACTGGCTTATCGGGGGCGCTGCAATTTTGTTGTGGAGCGGCATCGCCGTGTGGAAATTCGCGCCGGACATCGGATTGTTCCCGCTGCTCGGAATTGCTTTGTCGTTGGCGTTGGCTGTCGCCGCGTGGCTTCCGTTACGTGGCCGCAAATTGCTGCGCACGCCATTGCCTATATTCGGCATGGTCATCGCGCATTTCGGCATTGCCGTCAGCGTTTTCGGCATGGCGGCAGAGTCCGGCTTTTCGTCCGAAACCTTGACCGCGCTTGCCCCGGGTGAAAGCGCTAAAGTCGCTGGATGGCAAGTGAAACTCGACGACGTCAATCCTGTTGTCGGTGACAACTGGGTAGCCGTTGAGGGCGAGATGCATGCGGTGAAAAATGGCAATGCGTTTGTGCTTCGTCCGCAATCAAGGCAGTTTTTCAAACCTGAAATGCAAACGAGCGAGGCGGCATTGCTAACGCGTTGGAATGGTCAACTTTATGCCGTCATTGCGCAGCCTGACCAAGAGGGTGATGGCCGCTGGCAAGTGCGCTTGTGGTGGAAACCCTTTGTGTCGTTTATCTGGTATGGCGGGCTGCTGATCGCGGTCGGTGGCATCATTGCGCTGCTTGGCCGCATGTTCCGGCGCGCGAAAAAGCCTGCTAAAAACAAGTGGCAGACAACATGAACCGGCCTTGGCTTTTGTGGATCCCGCTTGCGGTGGTCGCTTTCATTGGCGGTTTGGCCATTTATGGCTTGGCTGTCCCTAAAGACGAACAAGTGCATTCGGCGATGATTGGGCAAAAGCTGCCTGCATTTTCATTGCCTGCAGCAACGGCGGGTGTCGAAGGCTTGGCCAGCGGTGATATGGTGGATGGGAAGCCCCGTTTGCTGAACATTTTTGCCAGCTGGTGCATCCCGTGCAAGGCGGAAGCGCCGTATCTTGAAGCGTTGAAAAAGGCCGGTGTCGAAATTGACGCCATCGCCATTCGTGACAGGCCCGAGGACGTGGCGGCATTTTTGAATGAATTCGGCAACCCGTTCCGGCGGATTGGATCGGACAGCGAAATGGCTGTCCAGCTTAAGCTTGGTTCGTCGGGTGTTCCGGAAACCTATGTCATCGGCGGTGATGGCACGATATTGTATCAGCATATCGGCGATATCCGGGCTGAACATGTCCCGATGCTGATTGAAAAAGTGAACGCGGCGAAATGAGAATGCTCGCACTCATATGCCTGATGCTTGCAACACCCGTGTTCGCGCAAGGCAGCGGCCCCACGCCCGCATTGGCGAACCGTCAGCTGCCTGATCCCGCACAGGAAGCGGCGGCGACCAAGTTGATGCACAGCTTGCGCTGCATTCAATGCCAGGGCCAATCGATCGCCGATAGTGACGCGCACATGGCAGGTACGATGCGCGCGGAGGTGCGGCAACAAATTGCAGCGGGGCAAAAGCCCGAGGCCATTCGGGGCTGGATGATCGCGCGCTATGGCGAATGGGTCAGCTTCGAACCTGATATGAAGGGGGCAGGGCTTTTGCTTTGGCTGACACCCTTATTGGTCCTGATCGCGGGCATATGGCTCGCGCGCGGACTATTCCGGAGGGGCGCATGAACGGTTGGTTTGCACTTGGCATTTTGGCGATACTCAGCCTATCCGTTCTCGTCTGGAATGTCAGATCGTCGAAAGGCCTGTGGCAGATTGCCGCAGCTATCATTCTATTGGGTATGACGGGATACGCGCTTCAGGGACGGCCCACGACACCATCGTCGCCTGCCAAGCCACTGGCGGCAAGCGAAGTCGCCGCGATCCAGTTGGTCGACATACGGGCGGACATGGACCATAGCTTTGGCAGCGCAAAGCGCTGGCTTGTCACCGCGGACTCATTTGCCAAGCAGGGCGATTACCCGTTGTCGGCATCCTATATTCAAGCCGGTTTGCGCAAAGACCCCAACAATCAGGATTTGTGGTCCGCATTGGGTTTGCAACTGATGCTCGCAAGCGAAGGCCAAATGTCGCCACCGGCGCAATTGGCATTTGATAAGGCGCGGGCAATCCGGCCCAATTATCCTGCGCCATATTATTTCGCGGGGCTTGCGCGGCTCTTTGCCGGTGACCTCGACGAGGCCATTTTGCTCTGGGAAAAGACCGTGTCGCTCGCGACACCGCAAGCCAAGTGGAAGGCACGTATTGAGTCGCAACTGCAAGCGGCGAAGGCATTGCAGGCGCAGGCCGCCAATGCCCAAGCGACTAATGCGCCTAAGTAACTGATAAAAATTGCTTTTATCCGTAATTTCGGGATTTATTGCTTTGTTGTGATGGGTTGGCACCCATGCTAATGCGCGCGTCCTGACTGCTTCTAGGGGGCAATCGGGGGAAACGCCGGGGAAACGAAATGGTTGGACCGCAAGCCGCAGACGATTTTGGTCATAGCGAGCAAGATCATCATGCAAGTCATGCCCCAAAGGGGTCTTTGCTCGCGCTGTGCGTTGGCACAGTTGGCGTTGTGTTTGGCGATATCGGGACCAGCCCGATCTATGCTTTCCGCGAAACATTCGCCGGACATCATCCCATCACCCCCGACCCTATGCACATCAATGGTGTGCTAAGTCTCGTTTTCTGGTCGATGATGATCGTTGTGACATTCAAATATGTCTTCACGATCATGAAGGCGGACAACAAAGGCGAAGGCGGAAGTCTTGCCCTTCTCGCGCTGATTAACCGGCAGACGGCAGGCGCTAAATGGACCGCGCCGTTCGTGATGCTGGGTGTTTTCGCAACCGCATTATTCTACGGCGATTCCATGATTACGCCGGCGATGTCGATCCTGTCGGCGGCGGAAGGTCTGAAATATGTCAATCAGGGCTTTAGCGACTGGATCCTGCCCATATCCGTCGTGATTATCGGTGCACTTTTTGCGTTTCAGTCGCGTGGCACGGCCAAGGTTGGCGCATGGTTTGGACCGATCATGCTGGTCTACTTTGCAACGCTTTCCGGCCTTGGCATTATGCATCTGACAAAGATGCCGTTGATCATATTGGATGTTCTGAACCCGCTGAACGCCTTTTATTTCTTCTACGTTGACGGCTTCCGTGCATTTGTGGCGATGGGCACTGTCGTGCTTGCCGTTACCGGGGCCGAGGCGCTCTATGCCGATATGGGGCATTTTGGGCGGCGCCCAATCAAGTTCAGCTGGCTGTTCTTTGTTCTGCCAGCGTTGATGCTGAACTATATGGGGCAGGGGGCAATGATCTTGTCGATGACGCCTGAGGAAGCCCAGATGGCCATTCGCGACCCGTTCTTCCTAATGGTGCCGGACATCATAAGCACCCCTGTCATCATATTGACGATCTTGGCCGCGATTATCGCCAGCCAAGCCGTGATTTCGGGTGCTTTCTCGCTGACCCAGCAAGCCATTCAATTGGGCTTCATTCCGCGCTTGAGCATTTTGCACACCAGTGAAAAAGCCGCAGGCCAGATTTACATTCCGGCCATCAACTGGGGGCTGGCGGTGATGGTCCTCTTGCTAGTGCTTTTCTTCCAGTCTTCGTCAAACCTTGCCGCTGCTTATGGTATCGCGGTTACAGGTGCGATGTTTATCGATACCTGCTTGATCGCGGTCGTGCTCCTGTCGCTTTGGAAATGGCCAAAGTGGAAAGCCATTCCGATTTTGGCGTTGTTCTTCATCGTCGACTTTGCCTATTTCGGCGCAAACCTGCTCAAGGTTCCGTCGGGTGGCTGGGTGCCGCTCGTTATTGGCCTCGTTATCTTTACGTTGCTGACGACATGGTCACGTGGTCGCGCGCTGATGCGCGAGCGTATGGCCGAAAGCACCATGCCAATGGAAATCTTCATCAAATCGGCTGCAAACAGCGCAACACGGGTTCCCGGCACGGCAATTTTCATGGCGTCTGCCGCAAGCGGCGTTCCTTCGGCTTTGCTCCACAATATCAAGCATAACCGCATATTGCACGAACGCGTCATCATTCTGACTGTGCAGATCGAAGATGTTCCCTTCGTCGAAACCGGCGAGCGGATTATATGCAAGGACCTTGGCGAAGGTTTCTATCGCGTCAAAATGCGCTTTGGCTTTTTGGAAGAAACCAATGTGCCAGCGACCCTCGATATGGTCGATCTGTGCGGTCCAAAGTTTGACATGATGCATACCAGCTTCTTCTTGTCGCGGCAGACGCTTATTGCGTCGAAGATCCCCGGCATGGCGATCTGGCGCGAAAAGATTTTCGCATGGATGCTCCGCAATGCCGCAAACGCCATGGAGTTCTTTAAGCTGCCCAGCAACCGGGTGGTCGAGCTGGGAAGCCAAGTCGAAATTTAAACGCTACGCCGCGGCGTGCGTTGTCGCAAAATCGCTTGAACCATTTTGTTTCGAACAATACGAACAAAAAAGGAACTTCGATTGGAAAATCGTATGTCGGTTATGTCATTGCTTTCGGCGGCCAGCTTCGCCGATTTGAGAGAAATATGGCAAACGGTCGATTTCGACCGGCTTGGCATCACCTTTTGTGACGGCAGTAACATAGCGAGCGTGTCGGGCAGTCTGCTATTTAGCGGCGTTTCTTTTCGCTATGCGTTGCAGGCGTGCCCTGCACCAACGGCAAGGCATCACATTTTTTGCAATGCTGATCTCTCGGATATTCAATCTGCGGTCCACATTGATTTGGGGGCTGCTGTGGCATCCGGTCGCACGGTTCCCGCAATTGTGCAGGTGATGTTGGAACTCGGCTACATTTTGGGACGAAACTTGGGCATTAAAGCCGTGCTTTGGTCTCCTGCGGCCGTTGTTTCGGGGTTTGACTATTACGCAGAGGCTGTGGCGCAATATGCGGAAGGTGCGGCCTTTCCGGCGTTGCTGTGTGTTGGTTTTGACATGTCGACGATCGGCATGGTGCAAACAATCGGACTGGCTTGGTTATGTGATCAGGAACTTAGTTTCGCGCACGGCCAACTGCCTGCGCATGAAGCCATGCGCTACGTGGTGCGCCTTGTGCATGACCTTGCCACGCAAGGGGCATATGACCGCGCACTGGAGCTGCCCGGCTTGCATGCCGATGAGGTTGTTGTCGTGACGCCCAGCCCCGATCAGGGCACAGTAAATGCCAGCCTGGTTAACGGTAAAGGGGCCATAAACGCCGCCCAATAACAAATGAGACGCGCCATTTGGCTGGCAACTAAATGAATGCCCATAAATTTTATACTGGACGAATGTTGCTTTGAATGGCTATCGCCGCAACATAATGTCTTTGCACAACGCGACCTTGCTTCTTCTACGACTTACACGCCCTTAGGCGTGCGCTTGATGTCGGCATCGTTCGGCAGGCCGCCTAAGGGCTTCATGAAACCCCGCCAAGTCTTAATGCCCACATAAAGGGCGCAATAGCGAAGTTGCACAAAACATGATGTTATCCGATCCATCTCGTAAATACCGCGCATTTCCACAAGTTGATCTGCCAGATCGTCAATGGCCAAGCCGTACAATAGACGCACCGCCACGTTGGCTTTCGACCGACTTGCGCGATGGCAACCAGGCGCTGATCGACCCGATGGGCGCTGAGAAAAAGCGCCGGTTTTTTGATCTTCTCCTGAAAGTGGGCGTGAAGGAAATCGAAGTTGGTTTCCCAAGCTCCGGCGCGACAGATTTCGATTTCATCCGTGGCTTGGTCGATAGCGGAAGCATCCCCGATGATGTGACTATCCAGAGCCTGACACAGTCGCGGCGCGACCTTATTGAGAAAACGTTTGAAAGCATGGCGGGCGCACCGCGTGCGATTGTGCATCTCTATAATGCCGTTAGCCCCGCTTGGCGGGACATCGTCTTCAACCTCGACAAAGCGGGCGTAAAGGCCATCGCGGTAGAAGGCGCGCATATGTTGATGGAGCAAGCCGCGCGCTTCCCCGAAACCGACTGGCATTTTGAATATAGCCCCGAAACCTTTTCCACTGCCGAACTGGAATTCAGCCTTGAGGTGAGCGAGGCTGTGATGGAGGTTTTGAAACCGACCGCTGCCAAGCCACTGATCCTGAATTTGCCAGCCACCATCGAAGCCGCGATGCCCAATGTATATGCGGACCAGATCGAATGGATGTGCAAACATATCAGCGCGCGTGACGCGGTCGTCATCAGCCTGCATCCGCATAATGACCGGGGCAGCGGTATAGCCGCGGCAGAACTTGGCCTGTTGGCGGGCGGCGACCGGATTGAAGGTTGCCTGTTCGGCAATGGGGAACGGACGGGCAATGTCGACCTCGTCACGCTGGCGCTGAACATGTATACGCAAGGGCTGAACCCCGGCCTTGATTTCAGCAATATCGATGAAGTTATTCAGACCGTGGAATATTGCAATCAACTGCCGGTCCATCCGCGTCACCCATATGCCGGCGAATTGGTGTTCACGGCCTTTTCCGGATCGCATCAGGACGCCATTAAAAAAGGTTTTGCCGCGCATGAACGGCAAAACGACGAAATCTGGCGGGTTCCTTATCTGCCCATCGATCCAGCTGATCTGGGGCGCTCATACGAAGCCGTCATCCGCGTAAATTCGCAAAGCGGCAAGGGCGGTGTTGCCTGGGTAATAGAGCAGGACCACGGCCTCAAACTGCCTAAGCGTATGCAGGCCAATTTCTCGACCACAGTGCAGGAATTGTCCGACACGACTGGCCGGGAGCTGACCAGCGCCGATATCTGGGAAGCCTTTGAAAAGCGCTATCATCTGAAAGGTGAAGGGCGCTTCCGGTTGATCGACTTCCGCGAAAGCCAAAGCCAGCGTCAACTGGATGAGCGGATCTTCGCAGGTAATATCCGCATTGATGGCGTCGAACAAAGCGTGAGCGGCCGCGGCAATGGGCTTATCTCAAGCCTTGCCAACGCCCTTGAGGAGGCTCTGGGAGGGCCGCTGGACATCATTGACTATAGCGAGCACGCAATCGGCCACGGCACCGACGCACGCGCTGCTGCCTATGTTGAGTGCCGTGTTGGCGATGGACCGATCTTGTTCGGTGTCGGGATCAGCAGGGATGTCGCGACGGCGTCCGTTCGGGCGATTTTGAGCGCCGCTAACGGCGCGTAAGTCGATCTAAGGCGGGCGTGCATGAAAAATCACGCCCACCTAACCTTACGTAATGGCTTGTTCCGTGCCACCCATTTGACAGCCGCAATGTGCAGGCGCTAACCCATCGTTAAATGCTCAATTAACAAGGGATTCGGCGCATGGCACTTCCGGCAATTTTCGACAATCTTCGTCTTCCGGTGATTGGATCGCCGCTTTTTATCGTTTCCGGTCCAGAGCTGGTGATTGCACAATGCAAAGCCGGTGTTGTCGGTTCATTCCCGGCGCTCAATGCGCGTCCGGCCAGCCAGCTGGACGAATGGTTGCACCAGATCACTGAGGAACTCGCGGCACATAACCGCGATAATCCCACGCGTCCTGCCGCGCCTTATGCGGTGAACCAGATCGTGCATAAATCAAATAACCGGTTGCAGGAAGATTTGGCGACCTGTGCGAAATGGCAGGTTCCCATCACTA
Source organism: Pseudomonadota bacterium (assembly GCA_041169905.1). Taxonomy (GTDB): domain Bacteria; phylum Pseudomonadota; class Alphaproteobacteria; order Sphingomonadales; family Sphingomonadaceae; genus Sphingorhabdus_B. The sequence continues at coordinate 10,381 of JBEEIJ010000121.1, forward strand.
TCACGTCGCTTGGTGCGCAGGAAGAACTGAATCAGGCCGTGCACAGTTGGGGCGGTATTGCGTTTCATGACGTGATCAATGACCGTTTCGCGCATAAGGCAATCGAGAAGGGGGCAGATGGTCTTATTCCGGTGGCTGCAGGTGCTGGCGGCCACGCTGGCGTTACTTCTCCCTTCGCACTGATGCGTGAAATTCGGGAATGGTTTGATGGTCCAGTCGCTTTGTCGGGATCGATTGCGCATGGCGCGTCGATATTGGCGGCGCAAGCCATGGGTGCAGATTTTGGCTATATCGGCAGCGCGTTCATCGCGACGAAGGAAGCCAATGCTGTTGACGGCTACAAGGACAATATCGTCGAAGCGAAAGCTGCAGACATTGTGTATTCGGACCTATTTACCGGCGTCAGCGGCAATTATCTGCGCCAGTCGATCGAGCGCGCTGGGATGGACCCCAACAATCTGCCCAAGGGCGATATTTCCACGATGAACTTTGGTTCGGGCGGCAATAGCGAAGCTAAGGCTTGGAAGGATATCTGGGGTTCAGGCCAAGGTATCGGCGCGATCAAGGAGGTGCAAACCGTGGGGCAGTTTGTTGATCAGCTTGAGGCAGAGTATCGCGCAGCCAAGGTTGCGTTGGATGCGGCTTTCCGGGGTTAATTATATCCCCGATATGGCGTAGCCAGCAAAATAATACACGACGCCGCAAAGGCACAAAGCTAGGAGAGATTTTCCCCTTTGTGCCTTTGCGGCATATTATTTTTGACCGTTAGCTGGCTTTTTCAAAGGCGACGCTAATGTCGAGTTTTACGTCGTCCGATACGAACGGAACGCCGTAACTTACGCCAAATTCGCTGCGCTTAATGGTCGTTGTCGCGTGAAAGCCGACGGTTGGCTTCTTGTTGAACGGATTGTTGCCAGCACCTGAAAAGGTCGTGTCGAGCACGACCGGCTTGGTAACGCCGTTCAGCGTTAGGTTGCCCGTGATTTTCGCGGTAGTGCCCTTGGCGACCACGCTGGTGGATACAAATTTTGCATCCGCTGGCGCTGGACCGAAAAAGTCAGCTTTGCCGCCTTCTTTGCCAGCACGAAGCAAATGGCCCGTGAGGCCAGCGCTCGCGGTTGTGACTTTGCCAACTGGAATAGTGATATCGACCGTCGATGCATTTGGCTTTGCAGGGTCCAGAACCAATGTCCCCGTCGCATCGCCGAAGATGCCAAAATAGTCGTTGAAACCGAAATGGCTTACGCGCCAACCGATCAGCGTGTGCCCGGGATCGGTATTATACGTTCCTGCGGTCACCCGCGTGACATCCACCGCGCCGGGGGTTTGTGGTGCGCTCTGTGCGATGAGGGGGACAGCCACGAAGAGGGGAAGGGCACATAAAAACTTGCGCATAGTATTGCTCCAGACAACAAAAAGGGGAGGCATCAGTGTCGATGCCTCCCCTTAAACTGTCAAGATGCGAAGAAGATTAGTTCTTGGCTTGATCAACCAGCTTATTCTTGGCGATCCAAGGCATCATAGCGCGCAGCTTTGCGCCAGTTGCTTCAATTGGATGCGCGGCAGCAGCCTTGCGTGCGGCCTTGAGTTCAGGTTGTCCAGCACGGTTGTCCAGAACGAAGTTCTTCACAAAACGGCCTGACTGAATGTCCGCAAGAACGCGCTTCATTTCCGCCTTGGTTTCATCGGTAATGATGCGCGGGCCAGTCGTGATGTCGCCATATTCCGCGGTGTTGGAAATGGAATAGCGCATGTTTGCGATGCCCCCTTCATATAGAAGGTCAACGATCAGCTTCGTTTCGTGCAAGCATTCGAAATACGCCATTTCAGGGGCATAGCCCGCCTCCGTCAGCGTTTCGAAGCCAGCTTGGATCAGGTGGGTGATACCGCCGCACAATACGGCCTGTTCGCCGAACAGATCGGTTTCGCACTCTTCGCGGAAGTTGGTTTCGATGATGCCGCTGCGTCCGCCGCCAACGCCGCTTGCATAAGCAAGCGCGATGTCATGGGCATTGCCCGATGCATTTTGAGCAACCGCGATAAGGCAAGGCACGCCGCCGCCTTTTTGATATTCGCTGCGTACAGTGTGGCCGGGGCCCTTTGGCGCGATCATGATGACATCAATGTCTGCGCGTGGTTCGATAAGGCCGAAATGGACGTTGAGGCCATGGGCAAAGGCAAGCGCCGCGCCGGGTTTCATATTTGCATGCAAGTCATCGGCGTAAATGGCAGCCTGATGCTCGTCAGGTGCCAGCACCATCAAGATGTCCGCCCAAGCTGCGGCATCGGCATTCGCCAAGACCTTGAAGCCAGCAGCCTCAGCCTTTTTCGCGGTGGCCGATCCAGCACGCAACGCGATGGCTACATCCGCAACGCCGCTGTCGCGCAGATTCTGTGCATGTGCATGGCCTTGGCTACCATAACCAACAATCGCGACTTTCTTGTCCTTGATCAGGCCAAGATCGCAATCTGCGTCGTAAAATACTTTCATGTTTTAGTCCTTCTGCTTTGCCGTCACCCGGAATGTGTTTCAGGGTCTACCTTTAACGGCGTAATATTTTGACGATGAAATTTAACTGCCTTCGGCTCCGCGCATCAGGCCGACAATTCCGGTTCTGCCGACTTCAACCAGGCCGACTTCGCGCATCAACGCGACGAACGTGTCGATCTTGTCCGGGCCGCCGGTTATCTCAAAAATGAAGCTGTTGACGGTCGCGTCAATCACGCGCGCACGATAAATATCGGCAAGGCGCATTGCCTCAACCCGTTGGTCGCCGGTACCGCGCACCTTAACCAAAGCAAGCTCTCGCTCCACATGGGGGCCGGCTTCGGTCAGGTCCGTGACCTTGTGCACCGGGATCAGGCGTTCACATTGCGCAATGATCTGGTCGATGACCGGTGGCGGCCCGCGGGTGACGATGGTAATCCGGCTGGTGGCATGATCTTCGCTGATATCGGCAACGGTCAAACTGTCGATGTTGTAACCGCGCGAGGTAAACATACCCGCGATCCGCGCGAGCGTGCCCGCTTCATTGTCGACGGTCAGCGTGAGTACGTGCCGTTCGGTGAGTTCCTGTTTGATATGCATTATACGAGCGCCTTTGCTTCGTCGTCCATCGTCCCCGATACTTCATCGGAATGCAGGATCATGTCCGTATGGGCTGCGCCTGACGGTATCATCGGGAAGCAATTCGATGTTTTATGCACGCGGCAATCGAACATCACTGGCCCGTCATAGGCAAGCATTTCGGCAATAGCGTCATCCAGCTTGGCCGGGTCACTGCAACGTATGCCCTTCCATCCATAAGCTTCGGCCAGCGCCACAAAATCGGGCAAGCTGTCTGAATAGCTTTCTGAGAACCGGCTTTCATAGGTGAGCTCTTGCCACTGGCGCACCATGCCCATCCATTCATTGTTCAGGACGAAGACCTTGATAGGCAAACGATATTGCGTCGCCGTTCCCATTTCCTGAATATTCATCTGGATCGACGCCTCACCGGCGATATCGATAACCAGCGCGTCCGGATGACCCATCTGTGCGCCAATCGCGGCGGGCAGGCCATAGCCCATGGTACCCAAGCCGCCGCTGGTGAGCCATTTGTTGGGGGCATCAAAATGGAAATGCTGTGCGGCCCACATTTGGTGCTGCCCAACTTCCGTGGTGATGATCGGCGCTTTGTCTTTGGTTGCCGCGAACAAACGCTCAATTGCAAATTGCGGCATGATTTCCTGCGTGTTGCCGGTGTAGCTGAGGCAGTCGACTGCGCGCCAGCCTTTGATACGTGCCCACCAATCATCCAACGCAGCGGCCTTGTATTTACGGCCTTTCCACACTTCGATCATTTGGCGGATCGCCGCGCCAACATCAGCCACGATGGGCAGATCAACGCGTACCGTTTTGTTGATCGAACTGCGGTCTATATCGATGTGGATTTTGATGCTGTCGGGTGAGAAAGCATCCAGGCGACCTGTCACGCGGTCGTCGAAACGCGCGCCTAGGCACAGCATCACGTCGCACTGGTTCATCGCCATATTGGCTTCATATGTGCCGTGCATGCCAAGCATGCCAAGCCATGCGTCGCCGGAGGCAGGATATGCGCCAAGGCCCATGAGGGTTGAGGTAACAGGTGCGCCGCACAGTTCGGCGAGTTCACGCAATGCCGCGCTTGCATCGGGGCCGGAATTGATGATGCCACCGCCGGTATAGAGGATTGGTGCCTTCGCATTGGCCAACAACTCAACCGCGCGGTTGATTTCGGCGTAGTCAGCTTCGCCCGCTGGGCTGAACCGCGTCGATGTGGGACGCTTTACGTCGGTGGATGCTGTCGCAACCTGAACGTTTTTCGGAATGTCGATGACAACGGGGCCAGGGCGTCCTTTGGTCGCGATGGCAAATGCCTCGCGCACCGTCGACGCAAGGTCCGCCGGATCTTTCACAAGATAATTGTGCTTTGAACAGTGACGCGTGATGCCAACGGTGTCCGCTTCCTGAAACGCGTCCGAGCCGATTAAGTTGGTGGCAACTTGTCCCGTCAGAACAATCAGCGGAATAGAATCCATGAAGGCGTCCGCAATGCCGGTGACAGCATTGGTCGCGCCAGGGCCTGACGTGACCAGCACGACGCCCGGCTTGCCTGTCGAACGCGCGTAACCTTCTGCGGCATGCGCAGCGCCGGCTTCGTGACGGACGAGGACGTGACGAATTTTCTTATGCTGAAAGATCGCGTCATAAATCGGTAGAACTGCGCCGCCGGGATACCCGAATACGGTGTCCACGCCCTGTTCGATCAAGGTATCGATCAAAATTTCTGCGCCGGATTTTTCGGGCACTGCAAAGTCCTCACTCATTATGAAACTGCCCTATGTTGCAGCGCAACACAGTAGGCAAGAGCGGGCTAGCTAAAGATTACAAAATGACATGTCAACGATAATCATTGAAATATTGTTTCAAAATAACCTCTATTTGAATCATTTATTTCATCAACTATGCGGGGCCATGCGGCTGGGGCCTGGTTCCTGAACCAGGTAAACTGCCGCTTTGCATATTGACGGGTTGCAATTTGGCCGCGTTCGATGGCTTCTGCCTCTGACATAGTGCCGTCAAGAAGCGCCGCGATTTCGGGAACCCCGATAGCCCGCATGATTGGCGCATCATGCGGCATTTGCTGCGCCAGTAAGGCTTCAACTTCCTGAATAGCGCCGCTTTGCATCATCTGTTCGAAGCGAACGTCACACCGTTGATACAGCCATTCACGCGGTGGCAAAAGGAGGAGCGGGTGCAGCGAGATGTCTTGCGCGATGCCGCCCGTCTTAATTTTGCGCCATTCGCTGATGCTGCGGCCAGTGCCCTGCATAACCTCAAGCGCGCGGGTGATGCGGATGATATCCGCGGGGCCCAAGGTTGCGGCCACAGCAGGGTCGCGCTTTTCAAGCGCTGCATAGGCTTGTGCGACGGGCATTGCCCGAATGTGGGCGCGCAATTCCGGATCGATGTCGGGGATGGGTGCAATGCCGTCGAGTAATGTTTGAATATATAGGCCACTTCCACCGACCAGTACAGGCAGTGCGCCGGCATCATGCGCTTCGCGAATGGCATCTTTGGCATCATTGGCCCAGCGTGCCGCCGAACAGTGCGTTTGGCCATCGAGATATCCGAATAAACGGTGCGGGGCGCTGCGTTGTTCGCTTTCGGTCGGTTGGGCGCTGAGTATCGGCAGGTCGGAATAAACTTGCGCGCTATCGGCGTTGATAATCACGACATTGCGCGATTTCGCGAATTGCAGCGCTAATGCCGTCTTGCCGCTTGCGGTTGGACCCGCAATAAGCGCGACCATCTTTTTAGGATTCGAAATGCCCATTTTAACGCTAATAGCAGCAGATTCTTTGGAAAGCGGCATTATTTCAGAAGCCTGCGACCGATTGGCTGCGCATAGCTGCGTTCCAGCAACCACGGACTGGCTTGCGCAGGGCAGGGCTGTGGACATATTTTTTGACGGCGCTCTAACGCATGCGCGTACTGCGGCTGCAACCCTCGAGGACCGCGTCGATGTCGTCGTCCAACCTGGAGAGCAACGGCGCAAAATGCTGTTGGTGTCCGACATGGACAGCACGATGATTACCGTCGAATGTATCGATGAGCTTGCTGATTTTGCCGGAATAAAGCCCGAAATCGCTGCAATTACCGAGCGGGCCATGGCGGGAGAGTTGGACTTTGCAGAAGCGTTAAAGGCGCGTGTTGCTTTGCTGGCTGGGCTGGACGCGGACATGATTGAACAATGCTTGCGTGAACGCGTCCGGCCGATGCCCGGGGCGGAGCCTTTGGTGCGCACCATGACTGCATGGGGTGCACATGCCGTGCTGGTATCCGGGGGCTTTACCAGTTTCACCGGTCCCGTTGCGGCTATGCTGGGCTTTGCAGAGGTGCATGCCAATGTCCTTGAGATTGAACAGGGGCGTCTGACGGGACGTCTTGCCGCCGATATTGTCGATGCAGCGACAAAGCGGCAGGTGCTGCAATCTGCGGCGGGAACGCTCGGGTTAGACCTGAACTCTGCGCTTGCGGTCGGTGACGGCGCCAATGACATGCCTATGATCGCAGAGGCCGTGTCGGCCAACGGCCTTGGCGTGGGTTATCATCCACGACCGCAACTTGCTGCCGCAGCCAATTTTGCGGTTCGTCATAATGATTTGACCGCACTTCTTTTTGCACAGGGGATTAAACCCGGCGCATGGGCACATTGAGCAAGTGAAACACATTGAGTGCCGCAGGGTTGATGATATGATGTCCCAAGTCGTTACTCCATAGGAGCATAATATGCGTGCATTTTTGCCTGTTCTACTCATCCCGGCCCTCGCGAGCTGTGCGACGCTGACGCCAACAAAGCCCGGTGACGCGTCGGAAGTTGTCACGGCTGAGCTTGCGCGGGGGGATGGCAGCCGGGCAGGCGTTGCAACGATATCAAAGCGCGGCGACGGCCTGTTCCTGAGCCTTTCTGCCGAAGCGCCTGCAGAGGGAACATTTGGCATGCACCTTCACGCGGTGGGGACATGCCAAGGACCGGATTTTACGTCGGCTGGACCACATTGGAACCCCGAAATGAAACAACATGGCCTCGATAATCCAATGGGCGCGCATCATGGCGATTTGCCAAATGTAACGTCTGGCGCTGACCGCAAGATAACATTGGAATATAAATTGCCTGATTTTTTGATTTCAGGACCTACCGGTCTGATGGATGCCGACGGCGGTGCGTTGGTTATCCATGAAAAAGCAGATGACTATAAAACAGACCCCAGCGGGAACAGCGGCAAACGGATTATTTGCGGTGTATTCAAGTCAGGCAACGGGGGCTGACCCTACACTTTATCCGCATATAGAAGGCAGCCGGGGGCAACGCGTTCCAAAATGACGTTGATGTCATTTTTGGCGAAGGCAAAGCAACCTTGGCTGCGGCCAATTTTGCCCTGATCTTGGATCAGAGACTGGTTCACATACCATGCCGGATGAATAACAATCGCGCGCGCTTCGGCTTGGTCATTCTGTGGATCCAAGCCAATGAGCCGGCGGGACTCGCCATATTGCCCGATATAGGTATCGCTGACGAGGTAACTGCCAGCCGATGTCGCTTCGGACCCATGAACGTTTGAGAAATTCTGGACCCATCCGCTATGGCTAGGATCGGAACCCTTTCCATGGGCGACCAGATAGTGCGCGGATGAGCCGTTGCGTAAATCCACGACGTAAAAGCGCGGGTCGCGTGACGGTTTCGAAAAGTCGGCAATAGCGATGAGATCGTGATTGCGAATGCGGTTTTTATGCATGTCCAGCGCGGCTTTGGCGCGGCTGAGCAGTAAAGGCGAGGGAGCCCCGGCGCTGTTATTACCGGTTCCCGGGGCAAAAACGATATCTGCTGCCGTCGATGGTGCTGCAAGCAAGCTGGCACCCGCAATGACGGATTGGATAAAATGTCTGCGACCAATGTTCATGACAATGAGATAGGGACGAACGCTTGCAAGCGACAGTCGTCGACAGGCGTTTCGACGCAAAATGAGGACAGTTAACCTCATTGCTGTCGAAGTTGTTTTTACGAATTGCAGCGAAATTAACGTCGAATTCATCTGCGTTGTTTGCTAAGATGGCTGAAATGCAGTGAGTTGCTATATCTTGAGGGTTTAAAGCGTATTCCATGAAATTGAACGCGGGCATCCGGATATCGCACCTCATGTGTGCGCTTGCGCTATTCGCGAGCATGCCCAGTGCCGTCGTTGCGCAGAATACTGTTCCAGTTGTGCCGACGAACATGCCGGCTAGCCCTGTTGTCGTTCCTGAAAGCCCGGTGACGCCGCCGGTTGTTGCCCCACCTGAAGTTAAACCACCCGTCGTTGCGCCTGCACCGAAACCCGTCCCCAAAAAGGGGCCAGTGGATAGGCTGAAGCCCGGGCAATATGTGTGGATCCCACAAGACCGCTATGACGGGCCGATGAAAATTGTCATCGTGCTCGATACGCAGCGGGTCTATGTATTCCAAAATGACAAGTTGATTGGCTTCAGCACGATTTCGTCCGGTAAAAAAGGCAAAGAAACGCCCATAGGTGCTTTCAATATTCTGCAAAAAAATATCGATCACAAATCCAACCTCTATAGCAATGCCCCAATGCCTTATATGCAGCGGCTCACATGGGACGGAATTGCCATACATGGCGGCTATCTGCCCGGCTATCCTGCGTCCCATGGCTGCATTCGCTTGCCACTGCCATTTGCGAAGTCATTGTTCGCGATCACGAAATTGGATCAGGAAGTGGTGATATTGAAGGATACATCGACGCCGGTAAAGCGGACTCCGCCCAAGCCAGACCCAACGGTTGACCCTGCGCCTGCACCCGTGACTGGCGATACATTGGCCGACCCGTCCGCCACCCCGCCTTCTTCGCCGCCAAAACCCGACACGCGCACTTAAACACAGGCCATGTTTCGTCGCGGCAGACGTAACTTCGCTAATTGACGTTTACGCTAACGTAAAGTAGTGACGCTAGTGCACACAAGAGGGAAGGCGCCATGGAATCAATTACGCGCGAGAAAAGGCGGGCCGATGCGACCATCGATACGCCCGACGCATTTAACCGCGATTCATTCACAATCTCGGATCTTTCGAGCGAGTTTGATGTAACCGCGCGGGCCTTGCGCTTTTACGAAGACCAAGGCTTGATTTCCCCCGAACGTTTGGGGCTTGCCCGCATTTATTCCAAGCGCGACCGCGCGCGGCTTGCTTGGATATTGCGTGCCAAGCGCGTTGGTTTCAGCCTTGCTGAAATCCGGGAAATGATTGACCTTTATGACCTGAACGATGGCCGCAATATTCAGCGCCGCGTGACCATTGAAAAATGCCGTGACAGGATCAATCTGTTGAAGGCGCAGCGTGACGATATTGAAAGCGCTATTCACGAGCTTACCGAATTTGTTTCAACCGTCGAAAAGGCAGAGGCCGCAGACAAATCTGCCACCGCCTAATTTGATATTTCCAGCCAATTAAGGATCGAAAATGCCAAGCTACACCGCCCCCGTTCGCGATATGCAGTTCATTCTCAACGAAGTATTGGCTGTTGAGCGCTTCGCCAATCTGCCCGGCTTTGAAAATGCAAGCGCGGATATGGTCGACGCGATCCTGACAGAAGGCGCGAAATTTGTAGAGGGCGTTCTTTTCCCGTTGAACCAGGTCGGCGACTTGCAGGGCTGCACGCGCCATGAAGACGGCAGCGTCACCACGCCTGATGGCTTTAAGGAAGCGTATAAGCTGTACTGCGAAGGCGGCTGGGGCACATTGTCAGCGCCCGTGGAGTTTGGCGGCCAAGGCATGCCACACATCGTCTCGATGGCGTTTGAAGAGCTTATGGCGAGTTCGAACATGGCGTTCGCGATGTATCCGGGGCTTACCCAAGGTGCGGTATCGGCGATCTTGGTAAAGGGCAGCGACGAACAGAAAGCCAAATATGCGCCGAATATGATTTCGGGCAAATGGGGCGGGACGATGAACCTGACCGAGCCGCATTGCGGAACCGATCTCGGCCTGATCCGCACCAAGGCTGTGCCCAATGATGATGGCAGCTATGCGGTTTCAGGAACAAAGATTTTCATTTCGTCGGGCGACCATGACCTGACCGAGAATATCATTCACCTCGTCTTGGCCAAAACACCGGGCGCACCGGACAGCGTCAAAGGCATTTCGCTGTTCATCGTGCCCAAGTATCTGGTCAATGATGACGGCTCGCTTGGCGCGCGGAACACACTGTCCTGTGGTTCGATCGAACATAAAATGGGGATTCATGGCAATGCGACGTGCGTCATGAATTATGACGGCGCCACGGGTTATCTTGTCGGTGAAGAACATAAGGGCCTCGCGGCCATGTTCATCATGATGAACATCGCGCGTCTGGGCGTTGGCCAGCAAGGCCTTGGCATTGCCGAGGTCGCGTACCAAAATGCCGTGCATTATGCGCAAGATCGCCGTCAGGGCCGCGCGCTGACCGGTCCGCAGGATCTGGAGCAGAAAGCCGACACCCTGTTCGTGCACCCGGATGTGCGCCGCATGCTGATGGATGCCAAGGCATTTACAGAAGGTATGCGCGCATTGTGCCTATGGGGTGCGTTGCAAGCCGATTTGCTGCACCACGCGCAAACCGAGGAAGAGCGGCAGATGGCGGACGACCTATTGTCGCTGCTGACGCCCGTCATTAAGGGTTATGGCACGGACAAAGGCTATGAAGTCGCTACCAATGCGCAGCAAGTCTATGGCGGCCATGGCTACATCGCCGAATGGGGCATGGAACAATATGTGCGCGATGCCCGTATCGCGATGATTTACGAAGGCACCAACGGCGTTCAGGCGATGGACCTTGTTGGCCGGAAACTGGCGCAAAATGGCGGCCGCGCAATTCAGGCGCTTTTCAAGATTGTTGACGATGAATGTGCGGCCGCAAAGGGTGGGGCACTCGCGGATTTCGCAACCCGTCTTGAAAAAGCCAGTGGCGATTTGAAAGCATCGACCATGTGGTTCATGCAAAATGGCATGGCCAATCCGAACAACATCGGTGCGGGTGCGCATCATTATATGCACATCATGGGCATTGTGGCGCTTGGCCTTCAATGGCTGCGCATGGCGGAATCGGCACAACGCGCGCTTGATGCCGAAACCGGCAATGCGGCGTTTTACGAAACCAAATTGGTAACCGCGCGCTATTTTGCGGAGCGGTATCTGCCCGATTGCGGCGCGCTTCGTCGCAAGATTGAAGCTGGCAGTGAAGCGTTAATGGCCTTGTCGCCGGAGATGTTCGCCGCAGCGTAACCGTTCCGGCATTTCACGCTCAGATACAAAAATGCCGGGATATTATGTCCCGGCATTTTGCGTTTAGTCGACGGGCAAAAAGTCGGGGACCGATAAATAGCGTTCGCCGGTGTCATAGCTGAAACCAAGAACACGCGACCCCGCTGGCAATTCGGGCAGCTTCTGCGCGATGGCGGCAAGTGTTGCGCCGGATGAAATGCCGACCAGCATGCCTTCTTCGCGCGCGGCGCGTCTTGCGGTTTCCTTGGCAACTTCAGGATCGACCTGAATGACACCATCCAGCAAGGCGGTGTGCAGGTTGGCAGGAATAAACCCTGCGCCGATTCCTTGAATCGCATGCGGACCGGGCTGGCCACCGCTGATCACTGGCGACAAAGTGGGTTCCACCGCAAAGACCTTCAAATTGGGCCAAGCCTTCTTCAACACTTCTGCGCATCCCGTGATGTGGCCACCTGTGCCAACGCCGGTTATCAGGGCGTCAATCGGTGTATCTGCGAAGTCCGCCAATATTTCCTGCGATGTCGTGCGGACATGCACGTCGATATTCGCTGGGTTTTCAAACTGCTGCGGCATCCATGAACCGGGGGTCTGTGACACCAGTTCCAAAGCACGTTCAATCGCACCCTTCATACCCTTTTCGCGTGGGGTCAGGTCGAAGCTGGCGCCATAAGCGAGCATGAGCCGCCGGCGTTCCAGCGACATGGACTCTGGCATGACGAGGATGAGCTTATAACCCTTCACCGCCGCAACCATGGCAAGGCCAACGCCGGTATTTCCGGACGT
>JBEEIJ010000122.1:0-4276 GCA_041169905.1 Pseudomonadota bacterium
CAGTGAGTCATTCGGGCAACACCACTACCGGTTGAGTCTCGTTGGAATCGCCAGACTCCATATCTTGTGCCGGACTCCTTTCGTTCCACCTAAATGGCCCCAGATCGTGCGACTCGGCACGAATCCTTATATTATGAACGTCCTTGACCTTGCCCCCGCGCTGACTCATCGCAGCTTCATTCAGTTTTGAGGAGTGAGCCGTGGGCGTCATTGAGAAAATCAGGCCAGCAGTAAAGTCGAAGCCGGTTGAGGTCCATGACCTGCCGCGGAACCAGATTTTGCGCATGGACTGCATCGAAGCCATGCGTTCATTGCCCGATTGCTCCATCGACATGGTGTTCGCTGACCCGCCCTATAATCTACAACTCGGCGGGGATTTGCTGCGTCCCGACAACAGCAAGGTTGATGCCGTAAATGACGAATGGGACAAGTTTGCCAGCTTTGCCATTTATGACAAGTTCACCCGCGAATGGCTTGCCGAGGCGCGGCGCATCTTGAAACCCGATGGTTCCTTGTGGGTGATCGGAAGCTATCACAATATTTTCCGCGTCGGCACCGCTGTGCAGGACGCTGGATATTGGATCTTGAACGATATCGTCTGGCGCAAGTCCAACCCGATGCCTAATTTCAAAGGTACGCGTTTCACCAACGCGCATGAGACGCTGATCTGGGCATCGAAAAGCGAGAAGTCGAAATACACATTTAACTATCGCGCAATGAAGACGTTGAACGATGAACTTCAGATGCGTTCTGACTGGTTGATCCCCATTTGCGGCGGCCAAGAGCGGTTGAAGCGCAATGGTACCAAGGCGCACCCAACGCAAAAGCCAGAGGCTCTATTGTACCGCATCTTGCTCGCTTGCACGAAACCCGGCGACGTGGTGCTTGATCCGTTTTTTGGCACGGGCACAACTGGCGCGGTTGCGCGCCGTTTGGGTCGTGACTGGATTGGTTGCGAACGCGAATCTGTTTATTGCGAAGTCGCTGAAGAGCGCATCGCCGCCGCACTGCCGTTGGACGAAAGCGCCATCAAAACCATGCAGTCACCAAAGTCTGCACCAAAGGTCGCCTTTGGCCAATTGGTTGAGGCGGGTTATCTGAACCCCGGCACGAAAATCTTTGACCGCAAGCGTAATTTTGAAGCCGTTGTTCGCGCCGACGGGTCTATTCTGTGCGGGGCCGTTGATGGTTCCATCCATAAGGTGGGCTCGACCATCCAAAATGCTCCAAGCTGCAATGGATGGACATACTGGCATTATGCCGCGGCGGACGGCGCGTTGAAGCCGATTGACGACCTACGCCAGACCTATTTGCTCGCCACGGAACCATGAACAAAATCTATCTTCGGCCCACCGGCTTTGTCGAAAGCCCCCAGCGGCACGAAGGGGAATGCTTGCGACTTGCAGGGCATATGCTGTGGTTCTCGCAATTTGAAATTATCCAGCGAACCGCATCGTCCACACGGCGGCAGATGGTATCCGTCAGCCAATGGGACAAATTTGCAGCCGAACTTCCTGATGGAGAGCACCAAAAGGCGGCGATATTATTCGAGCGCATCACTGCGGTCCGGCCAGCTCTGCAGTTGGGTGCGCGAACCATCAGGCTGGATCAGCCGCATGTGATGGGCATCATTAACGCCACGCCTGATAGCTTCTCCGATGGTGGAAAGAATGTTGACGTAGAAGTTGCCGCCGAAGCTGCCTTCGCGATGTCGAGCGCGGGGGCTTCGATTATCGACATTGGTGGTGAATCCACACGCCCCGGTGCGCCGCTGGTGTGGGAAGGCGATGAACTTGCCCGCGTGGAGCCGCTCGTCCACCGATTATCGGGGGCAGGGGCTGCGCTGTCTATCGATACGCGTAAAGCCTTGGTCATGGAGGGCGCGGTTCGCGCTGGCGCGGCGATGATTAACGACATTTCTGCCTTGCTCTACGACGATCGTGCGTTGGAAGTCGCGCGCGCCAGCGACGTACCCGTTGTTCTGATGCACGCGCCTAGCCAGAGCAGTGACCCGCATAAAAACGGGCTCTATGACGATGTTGTTTGTGACGTTTTTGACTGGCTTGAACAACGCATCGCCGACGTTGAAGCGGCGGGTATAAAGCGCGAAAAAATACTTGTCGATCCGGGCATTGGCTTTGGCAAATCGCTAACCGAAAATCTCGCGATCATTAACAATCTATCTGTCTATCACGGACTGGGCTGCGCGATATTGTTTGGCGCGAGCCGGAAGCGTTTGATCGGTGCACTGTCCAATGAGGCGGATGCGCAGCACCGTTTGGGTGGGTCCATTTTTCTGGCCATGAAGGCGGTTGAACAAGGCGCGCATATCATTCGGGTGCATGACGCCGCTGAAACCGTGCAAGCCGTGCAGGTATGGCGCGGCATGCGCGATGCGGCGTTGACCGCGAGCGCCTAGGCTACCGTTATTTGGCTGTCTTGTTGACGCGGGTGCCTTCGCGCAAAAAAGGACCAGATTTAGGGAGGAAACTGAGATGCTCTTGAAATATATAGTAGGTTACATCGCCACCGGGCTTGCGTTCGCGATGATCGACAGCATTTGGTTGCGCAACATGTACACGCGGCTTTACCAGCCAGAAATTGGTGAGCTGCTGATGAAGGGCGGGTTCCGCATGGGGCCGGCCATCATATTCTACACATTATATATATTGGGCATGATGATCTTTGCCGTGGGGCCTGCGCTGCATTCGGGCAAATGGCAGACGGCATTGCTGTGGGGCGCGATGCTCGGCTTCTTTTGCTATATGACCTATGATCTGACGAACTTTGCCACGTTGAAAGTGTGGAGCACTAAAGTCACCATACTCGATATCATCTGGGGCACGTTTTTGACGGGTTCGGCGTCGCTTGCTGGATTTTGGATTACGCAGGCGTTGCTCGGCAAAAGCACCTAAGCAGCGTCGCTGATCCCAAGGTCGGCGAGCTTACGGTATAGGGTCGAGCGTCCAATGCCGAGGCGGCGGGCGACTTCGGTCATTCTGCCGCGATAATGGCCTATCGCCAGCCGGATGACGTCCGCTTCGATTTCTTCGAGCGGACGCATATTCCCGTCGTTTTCGTACAGCGTCACGCCGATGCCATCATTGGCATAAGCACCACCCGATCCACCATATCCCGGCATGCCAACGGCGGCTGATATTTGGGGAAATTCTTCGGGTGTAAGCGCATCGCGTTCGCACAGGACCGCGGCGCGGAACAGCGCGCTTTGCAACTGGCGGACATTGCCCGGCCAGTCATATCCGCGCAGTATGGCCAATGCCTCATCGGTGATGCCAAGACTGCGAATCCCGAGCTGGCTGGCCATGCGACCGAGGAAATGGCGGGCAAGCGCGGGGATGTCCGACGTCCGTTCGCGCAGCGGCGGAATGGTCAGTTGCACGACGTTCAATCGATAATAAAGGTCTTCGCGAAATTGACCGTCGGCCAATTTGTTCACCAATGACGCATTGCTGGCCGATAGTATTCGGACATCAATGCGATAGCTATGTGCGGCACCCAGAGGGGAAATCTCCCCTTGGGTGAGGAGGCGAACCAACCTGATCTGTGTTTCGGGGGGCAGCAAATCGACCTCATCCAGAAACACCGTCCCGCCTTCAGCCTGTTGAAATATGCCAATGCGGCGGTCAAAGGCGCCGGCGAACGCGTCTTTTTCATGCCCGAACAATAGGGAATCGAGCAGGTTGGATGCAATCGCGCCGCAATTGACTTTGAGATAGGGCAGCTTCGCACGGGGGCTTGCGGCTTGAATGGCGTCGGCAACGACCTCTTTGCCCACCCCAAGCTCACCTTCGATAAAGATCGGGGCGCGGCTGCGTGCGGCCTTTGCGGCAATGGCCAGCGCGGTGCGAAATGCGGGTGCGGAGCCAATGATCTCTTCGAATGCCAAGGGCTGGGTAATTTTCTCGGTCAGCGGGTGAAGTTCGCCCAATTCTTTGCTTTTGTCCGCAGCCATGCTGAGCGCGGCCATCAGGCGCTCGGCGGCGACAGGTTTGATAATATAGTCAGAGGCACCGGCGCGCATGGCATCGATCGCCGCTTCGTTCGAGCCGATGGAGGTCATCAAAAGGATCGGAAGTGCAGGGCGACGTGATTTTAACTCAGAAATCAGCGAAGCAGAATCCGCGCCCGGGACCCATTGGTCCAGAATGATAGCGTCGAGCATCATCCCATCTTGCGTGCCAAGCATCGCGATCGCGGTTTCTGCATCACGTGCAAAAACCGTCCTCCATCCGCCGCGTGATGCGATAGCCGACAC